>JBKGYE010000001.1:0-114758 GCA_046546255.1 Halorhodospira sp.
CTCAGGGCTCAGGGCTCAGGGCTCAGGGCTCAGGGCAGCACCCCTCGTTCTTCCAGCGCCGCGAGGATCTTGCGAACCGACGCCTCCAGCTCTTCAGCGACGGTGTCGATGTGGACCTCCGGCTGCTCCGGGGCTTCGTAGGGGGTATCCATACCCGGCAAGCCCTCGATCTCTCCAGTCTCAGCGCGCGCGTAGAGACCGTCCAGGTCTTGGGCGCGGCAGGCTTCCAGGGGGGCGTCTACATGGACCTCGAGGAACTCGCCCGGCTCGACGCGCTCGCGCACCATCGCCCGGTCGTCGCGATAGGGTGAGAGGCTGGCGCAGATCGTGATCAGCCCGGCATCGACGAACATGGTGGCGGTCTCGGCGATGCGGCGGATATTCTCAGCCCGGGCGTCGCGGCTAAAGTCCAGGTCGTGGCTTAGGCCGTGGCGGACATTGCCGGCGTCGATCAGGTAGCTGTGGTAGCCGCGGCGGAAGAGGGCCTGTTCCAGGGCATTGGCCAGGCTCGATTTGCCGGCGCCCGAGAGGCCGGTGAGCCAGACGATGCACGGTCGCTGGCCCTTCTGGCCGGCCCGCTGACCCTTGCTCAGGGCCAGCTCCCGGCGCGGGACGTCGGTCTCACTGCCAGCGGTCTCCGTAGCAGCGCGGGTGATCATCCCAGCACCCACGGTGTGCAGCGTCATCCGATCGATGAGGATGAAGGCACCGGTATGGGCGATCTCCTCGTAGGGGTCGAAGGGTACGGGCGCTGAGAGCTGCACTCGGCACAGGCCGATCTCATTGAGCCCGAGCTCTTCGGCACCGTGGTGCTCGAGGGTGTTGACATCGATGCGGTGGTGGACACGCTCAATCACTGCTGGGATCGTGGTCGTGCCCAACTTGAGATCGTATTGCCGTCCCGGCAGCAAGGGATGCTCAGCCATCCATACGATGCGTGCATCCAGGGTGTCGTCCACCGTGGCCGGATGGTCCGGGCTGGCTAGCAGGTCACCGCGAGAGACGTCGATCTCGTCGGTGAGGGTCACGGTCACAGCCTGAGGAGGGAAGGCGACCTCCTGATCGCCGTCGTAGGTGACGATGCGCTCTACTCGGCTGCGCATGCCAGAAGGCAAGGCGATCACCGGGTCGCCGGGACGTACGGTGCCGGCGGACAAGGTGCCGGCGAAGCCACGGAAGTCATGAGTGGGGCGGATCACGGTCTGCACGGGCAGGCGCAGGTGGCGCAGGTTGCGGTCGGCCTTGGCCTCGATGGTCTCCAGCAGCTCCATGAGCGTCGGGCCCTCGTACCAGGGCAGGAGCTCGCTGCGGTGGACGACGTTGTCCCCCTTGAGTGCGGACAGCGGCACGCAGCGTACATCCGGGATGCCGAGGCGGCGGGCGAAGGCGGCGTACTCATCGCGGATCGCCTCGAAGGTACCCTGGTTCCAGTCGACCAGGTCCATCTTGTTGACTGCCAGCAGCACGTGGCGGATCCCCAGCAGGGCGCAGATATAGCTGTGCCGTCGGGTCTGCACCTGTACCCCGTAGCGGGCGTCCACCAGGATCACCGCCAGCTGCGCCGTCGAGGCGCCTGTGGCCATGTTCCGGGTATACTGCTCGTGCCCCGGGGTATCGGCGATGATGAACTTGCGCTGATCGGTGGAGAAGTACCGGTAGGCTACATCGATGGTGATGCCCTGCTCGCGCTCGGACTGCAGGCCGTCGACGAGCAGCGCCAGGTCCACGTCGTCACCGGTGGTGCCGTAGCGGGTCGATTCCTGCCGCACAGCCGCGAGCTGGTCCTCGTAGACCAGGGCGGAGTCGTGCAGCAGTCGCCCAATGAAGGTGCTCTTGCCGTCGTCCACCGAGCCGCAGGTGATGAAGCGCAGCAGATCCTTTTGCTCGTGCTGCTTGAGGTAGGCCTCGATGTCTGTCTCGATCAGGTCGGAGGAGTGAGCCATGATCAGAAATATCCTTGCCGTTTCTTCTCTTCCATCGATCCGGCTGAGTCGTGGTCGATGACTCGCCCCTGACGCTCGGAGGTCCGCGTGAGCAGCATCTCCTGGATGATCTCCGGCAGCGTATCGGCCTCAGAGCGGATCGCGCCGGTGAGTGGGTAGCAGCCGAGGGTGCGGAAGCGGACCTTCTCGTAGCGCGGCTGCTCGCCCTCCTCCAGCGGCATGCGCTCGTCGTCGACCATGATCAGGGTGCTGTCGCGCTCGACCACAGGGCGCTCAGCGGCGTAGTAGAGGGGGACGATGGGGATGTCCTCTAGGTAGATGTACTGCCAGACGTCGAGCTCCGTCCAGTTGGACAGGGGGAAGATGCGCATGCTCTCGCCCTTGTGGACGCGGCCGTTGTAGAGCTGCCAGAGCTCTGGGCGCTGGCCCTTGGGGTCCCAGCGGTGGTGGCGGTCGCGGAAGGAGTAGACCCGCTCCTTGGCCCGCGACTTCTCCTCGTCGCGCCGGGCGCCACCGAAGGCAGCGTCGAAACGATACTGATCCATCGCCTGCTTGAGCGACTGCGTCTTCATGACGTCGGTGTGCACCTTGGAGCCGTGGGTGAACGGCCCGATGCCCTGCTCGACCCCCTCCTGGTTGATGTGGACGATGAGCTCCATGCCCGATTCCCGCGCCATCCGATCGCGGAATGCGATCATCTCGCGGAACTTCCATGTGGTGTCCACGTGCAGCAGGGGGAAGGGGGGCTTGCCCGGGTAGAACGCCTTGAGCGCCAGGCGCAGCATCACCGACGAGTCCTTGCCGATGGAGTAGAGCATCACCGGGCTGTCGAACTCCGCGGCGACCTCGCGGATGATGTGGATGCTCTCCGCTTCAAGCTCCTTGAGGTGGGTGAGCCTTGCCTCGCTGATCTCCATACCGTTGATCACCTGACCGAAAGCCGCTTAGATAAGGCATTGTAAAGGATCTATTGACGCTTGCGTCAGGGCTATGGGGCCTCGCCTTCATCACGATGCTCCCACGAGGCCGTTGCCGCCGCTCACGCCCCTGATCCGGGCATCGTGGATGGCCTCCCGGCCGGGGCGCCGTGTGCCAACTTTAAGGACAAGAGAAGCTCAGGAATCGGAGGGCATCATGACCGTGCTCGCACGCAAGACGGAGTGGAACGAGGTCCGGCTACCGCCGGAGGTCGCTGGACGGTTCTCCGAGGTGGAGTACTTCGAGGTGGTGGTCACTCGTAAGGGCCGGTTGCTGCTCTCGCCGGTGAACCCGGAAGAGAAGGAAGAGCGCGTGAAAGAGGAGATCCAGGAGCTCGGTGTGACCGAGGCGGATCTGCGCGCAGCGGCCGAGGCGCTGCTGGGGAGGCGGTCTTAGTCCCAGCTAGGGGCAGTAGTAGGCTTTGCCCCCATCTTGGGCCTGCACGGATCCCATCAGCGCGATGTTGTGGCTCCTGCCGCGCCGAGGTGTGCAGGGAGCCCGAGCTCGAGCGCACGCGCTGGGGCTGGCTTAAGGATGCCGGGCGCCATACGCTCAAGCAGCCATCTCAACGTGAGATGGCATAACTTCACAACGCCGAGCATGGTCTCATCCCTGGGACGGGCCGTTATGCGGAGAGCATGGGGGTATCAACGGGGCCGCAGCGCCAGGGCATTGAATGGACCGCGTGCTAGCGGTCCGCCCGTATCTTACCGATGATAAGGTTTAACAAGGTTTGGGGGCGGATGCTTTTTAGGCAAACAGCTTGGTCGTACGATTTCTGCACATTGCAGCCTGAGAGTTTCGCGGCCTAAAACGGCCACACCCACGGGATTACACTTAGCGCCACCGCTGCTGTAACCAAGTTCAGCGGCATTCCGGCGCGCAGGTAGTCGGTGAAGCGATAGCCACCGGGACCGTAGACCATGAGATTGGTTTGGTAGCCCATGGGGGTGGCGAAGCTCGCCGAGGCGGCGAGCATGATCGCTACGGCGAAAGGGAGGATGTTTGCTCCCAGATCGCCGGCTACGGAGCCGGCGATCGGGACCATGAGCACCGCAGCGGCGTTGTTGGTGATCACGGCGGTGAACAGGGCCGTGACGAGGTAGATGGCTGCCAGATTCAGCCAAGGTGTATCGCCGGCGAGCGCCAGTATTCCCCCGGCGATAGCATGGGCGAGGCCGGTCTTTTCCATGGCTGCACCGAGGCCGAAGGCGGCGGCGATGGTGAGGATCACCGACCAGTCGATAGCCTGCCGGGCGGCGTTGACCGTCAGGCAACGGGTAGCGAGTAGCCCGGCGCCGGCAGCCAGGGCGCCCTCAAGCATCGATAGCCACCCTAGGCCTACGGTGCCGAGCATCCCGGCGAGGATCGCCAGGGCCAGCCAAGCGCGCTCGTGGCGGGGCACGGCGGCGCCCTCGATGCTGCGTACCAGCAGGAAGTCGCGGGCATTGCGCTGGCGCTCGGCAAAGCCCTCGCTGGCCTCGAGGAGCAGGGTATCGCCCGGGCGCAGGACGATGTCGCCGATCTTGCCGTCGACGCGCTCGCCGTTGCGCGCTACGGCGAGGACGACGGCGCCGAAGCGGGTACGGAAGCGCCCGTCGCGCACCGTGCGGTTGGCTACGGGGCAGGTCTCCGAGACCACGACCTCGACCAGGCGGCGGTCCGAGCGACGGCCGTCGAGCTTGAAAACCTGGTCGGTGGCCGGCTGGAGGCCGCGGATCTTCTGCAGCTCTACCACTGAGTCGACCACCCCGACGAAGACCAGCCGGTCGCCACTACGGAGCTTCTCGCGGGGCGAGACCGCCGGTAGGATCTCCCCACTGCGGTCGATCTCCATCAGATAGCAACCGGGTAAGTGGCGTAGCCCGGCCCGCTCGATGGTGCGGCCGACCAGCGGGCCATCGGCTTCGACAATCATTTCCACGGTGTACTCCCGTGGGTCCTCAAGGGTCTCCGTGGCGGGGCGGCGATCCGGCAGTAGCCAGCGGCTGGTGGCGAACAGGAAGAGTAGGCCGGCAGCAAGCACGGGTAGCCCCACCCAGGCCAGCTCGAAGAGTATCAGCCCTTCACCAGTGCGTTGCTCCAGCGCGCCGTTGACGACTAGGTTGGTACTGGTTCCGATCAGGGTGCAGGTGCCACCGAGCATGGCGGCGTAGGACAAGGGCAGGAGCAGTTTCGACTCAGCTAGGCCGTGCTTGCGCGCCCAGTCGCTTACCGCGGGGATGAGCATGGCGACCACGGGGGTGTTGTTCAGGAAGGCGGAAAAGCCGGCCACTGGCAGGGTCAGCCGGCGCTGGGCATCGAGCAGCGAGCGAGGGCGACCGAGCATACGCGTGCTGAGCCACTGCACGCCGCCGGTCTCACGGATCCCGGCGACCACCACATAGAGCGCGGCCACGGTAAGCACACCGCGATTGGCGAGCCCGCTGAAGGCCTCTTCGGGAGAGACGGCGCCGCTGATTAGCAGCACCACCAAGGCACCGAGGAAGGCCATGTCCGGAGCGATGCGGGTGGTGATCAGAGCGGTGAGCAGGGTGACGATCACCGCAGCGGTGAGATACGCCTCCCCGGCCATGGGCTCAGATCACCCCGTGCTTGCGCAACGCTGCCAGCAATCGTGCGGCAGCGGTATCGACGTCCAGGGCCTCCGTGTCGATCACTAGGGCAGGGTCTACAGGGGGCTCGTAAGGATCGTCGATGCCGGTCATGTGCCGGATCTCGCCGCGTCGGGCACGGGCGTAGAGCCCCTTGGGATCGCGGTGCTCGCAGGTTGCCAGGCCGGCGCGCACATAGACCTCGAAGAAGCGGGCCTCGCCCACGGTCTCGCGCACCTGCTGACGGTCGGCCCGATAGGGAGAGATGAAGGCGGTGACCACGATCAGGCCAGCGTCGAGGAACAACCGGGTGACCTCGCCGATGCGGCGGATGTTTTCCCGCCTTCCCTCGGGGGTTAGGTCGAGGTCGCGGTTGAGCCCATGGCGGATGTTGTCGCCGTCGAGCAGGAAGCTGTGGTGGCCTTGCTCGTGGAGGGTGTGTTCAAGGGCGTTGGCCAAAGTCGACTTGCCGGCCCCGGATAGCCCCGTGAGCCAGACCACTACCGGCTGCTGCCCGAGCGCTGCCGCGCGGTCCTCGGGCTGGATGCGGGTTTGATGCCAGACGACTTCCGTTGGTTCCGGCATAGGGTCGAGCTCCTCCGTGGGGGAGGGTGTCTCAGACGAAGGTGAGCCATGCCGTGTGCTCGGGATCACGTCCGGCAACCACGTCGAAATAGCACTGTTGCAGCCGCTCGGTGATGGGGCCGCGGCGTCCGTTCCCGATGGTGCGCCCATCGAGCTCGCGGATAGGCGTGATCTCGGCGGCGGTGCCTGTGAAGAAGGCCTCGTCGGCGATATAGACCTCATCCCGGGTGATGCGCCGCTCGTGGATCTCGAGGCCTGCCTCAGCGGCGAGCTGGAGGACCGTGTCCCGCGTGATGCCTTCAAGCGCCGAGGTCAGCGTCGGTGTGTAGAGTACGCCATCGCGGACCAGGAAGAAATTCTCGCCAGGGCCCTCGCAGACGAAACCGTCCACGTCGAGAAGGAGTGCCTCGTCGCAGCCCGCCTGGGCTGCCTCCTGAGCGGCGAGCATCGAGTTCATGTAGTTGCCGTTGGCCTTGGCGCGGCACATGGCGATGTTGACGTGGTGGCGGGTGAAGGAGCTGGTCTTGACGCGGATGCCGTGCTCTTGGCTCTCGGCGCCGAGATAGGCCCCCCAGTGCCAGGTAGCGACCAGGGTGTGGGTGCGCAAGCCATCAGCGTGTAGCCCCATGCCCTCGGAGCCGTAGAACGACATTGGCCGGATATAGGCGCTGTCCAGGCCGTTGGCGCGGACGGCCTCGATGCAAGCCTGGTTGATGGCCGCCGGCGTGTGGGCGATCTCCATGCCGAGGATCTTGGCCGAGTTGAACAGCCGTCGGGTGTGCTCCTCCAGCCGGAAGATGGCCGGTCCCTGCTCGGTGGCGTAGGCCCGCAAGCCTTCAAAGACCCCCATGCCGTAGTGGAGCGTGTGGGTCAGGCAGTGTACCCGGGCCTCGCGCCAGGGCAGCATCTCACCGTCGAGCCAGATGTAACCGTCGCGATCGGCGAAGGACATGGTCGAATCTCCGTCGGTGTGTTCGGTTGGGCCTCTTCCAGCGCGAGTTGGCTTCCAGCGCCTGCAACGCCCCTTGCATCAGCCAGCCAGCGGCGCTGCTGCAACGGCGCTAGGAGCCGGATTGGCGCCGGCGCCTGGACAGCTCCGCAGTTTGCCATACTCGCCCGGCGGATGCTTGATGGATGCGGCCTCAGGCTACGGCTGCTCCATGATGCGTTGCCAGATCGCTGTGACCCCCTCGCGCTCGCTATGCAGCTCCTCGGCGTCGATCTGCTTGGGTTGATCCTGCAGCGCGAGTTGGTGGAGACGACGGCGATAGCTGCGGTAGGCGCTCGCCAGGTGATTGGCATCTGCCTCGGCAAGCCAGCCGACCCGCGTGAGCTCGCGGAGCAGGCGGATGTTATCCGGGTAGGCGGTTAGCCCCGGATGCTCGTGCGCGGCGTCGAGCACCCCGAACTGCACCAGGAACTCGATATCGGTAAGCCCGCCGCGGTCGTTCTTCAGGTCAAAGCGTCCGGTCTCGCGGCTGCCCTTCTCGCTACGCTGACGCTCGCGCATGCTGCGCACCGCCTCGCGCAGGGTAGCGGTATCGCGTGTTTGGCAGAGGATCTCGGCGCGGATCTGCTCAAAGGCCTGGCGCGGCTGGGTATCACCAGCCACCGCGCGAGCTCGGACCAGTGCCTGGTGCTCCCAGGTCCAGGCGCTCTCCTGCTGGTACTGTGCGAAGGCATCCACGGTCGTGCTCATCAGGCCGGCGTTGCCCGAGGGGCGCAGCCGGGTATCCACCTCGTAGACAATCCCACCCGGCGTGACGGTGTTGAGCACGTGCACAACACGTTGTGCCAGTCGGGCGAAGAAGACTTGGTTATCCACGCTGCGCTTGCCGTCTGTCTGCTGTTGCTCGCCACGGCTGTCGTGGATGAAGACCAGGTCCAGGTCGGAGCCGTATCCCAGCTCCAGGCCGCCGAGCTTGCCGTAGCCGGCTACGGCGAAGCCGGCCTCGCGCTGCTCACCGCCGTCCAGGCATTGGGGACGGCCATGACGCCGGACCAGATGCTCGCGGCAGAGGGCTACTGCTCGCTCTAGCGCCACCTCGGCGATCTGGGTCAGGTAGTCGCTGACCACCATCAGCGGCGCGGCGCCGGAGACATCCGCGGCGGCGACCTTGAGCTGGTTGGCCTGCTTGAACTGGCGCAACGCCTCCATCTGCTGTTCAAGGTCGTCCTCGGCGATGCGCCGCAGGCGGTGATCCAGGTCGGCCTCCAGCGCTTCCCGACCGAGTGGCTCATACAGGGTGCGCGGATCGAGAAGCTCGTCGAGCAGTAGCGGGTGGGCGGCGAGGAAGCGGGCCACCCACGCTGAGCCGTCGCATAGCTGTACCAGCTGGGACAGCGCCATGGGGTGCTCGACGAGCAGGGCGAGGTAGGCTGTACGCCGGGCCACGGTCTCGATCAAGTCGAGGATCCGCTCCAGGGGCCGATCCGGTTGCCGGGCCTGGCGGCAGGCGTTGATCACCAGCAGCATCAAGCGGTCCAAACGGTGACGGCCCCGCTCCGATAGGGCGCGCACCTCACTGCCCTCGCGCATCCGCTTGAGTCGCTCGGCGAGCTGTTGCGGCGCCGCGAAGCCCAGCTCCATCAGCCGTTCGGCTGCCTCGTCGCAAGCGAGCTGGCCGGACCAGACGAGCTCCGCCGGATCTTCGTCCATGTCAGTATCGCTGTCCTCGGCCTGAGGGGCGGCGAAGACTTGCTGGAAATGGTTATGGATGCGCTGGCGTGTGCGCGCCAGCTCGGCCTCGAACGCCTCGGGGTCGTTATAGCCGGCGCCCAGTGCGACGCGGGCGCGGAGCGTCGGGTCCTCGGGGATCGTGTGGCTCTGCTGATCATCGAGCATCTGTACGGCGTTCTCGGCCCGGCGCAGGAAGCGGTAGCCGGCGCGGAGCTCCTCCACCACATGGGGCGGTAGCAGCTGCTGCTCACTGATCGTATCGAGGGTAGCCATGAGCCGCCGTGAGCGCAGACGGGCGTCCCGCCCGCCGCGGATCAACTGGAATGCCTGGGCGATGAACTCGACCTCGCGGATGCCGCCGAGGCCGGTCTTGATGTTGCGGGCTGTGCCGCGGCGCTTCACCTCGCGGCTGATCATGGTCTTCATCTCACGGATCTGCTCGAGCGCCCCGTAGTCGAGGTAGCGACGATAGACAAAGGGGCGCAGGCTGCGGGTGAGCTCATCGCCGGCGGTGCAATCGCCGGCGACGCAACGCGCCTTGACCATGGCGTAGCGTTCCCATTCCCGGCCCTGGCTCTCGTAGTAGGTCTCGGCGGCGCTGAACGGCAGTGCAAGCGGGCCGGCGTCACCGTTGGGACGCAGGCGCATGTCCACCCGGTACGGTTGGCCGTCCGGAGTGATCTCGCTGAGGACCCCGATGAGCTGGCGGCTGAGCTTGACGAAAAACTCGTCGTTGCTGCGAGGGCGCCGCCCGTCGGTCTCGCCGCTTTCGGGGAAGGTGAAGATCAGGTCGATGTCCGAAGAGAAGTTCAGCTCTCTTCCGCCGAGCTTGCCCATACCGAGCACGACCAGGCGCTGTGCCTCACCGGCCTCATTGCGAGGAGTCCCCCAGCGTGCGGTCAGGGCTCGATAGAGCCAATCCAAGGCGAGGTCGATGCATGTCTCAGCTAGGACGCTGGTCTCGGTCAGCGTCTCTTCCAGCGTGGCCCATTCGGCGAGGCTCCGGTAGGCGATACGCACCGCCTCGCGGCGACGAAAGCGGCGCAGCTCGCGGTAGAGTCCGGCCTCTTCCGCTACCGTGGCCAGTCGGTCTGCCAGGCGTTGGCGGTGCCCCCCTTCGGGGTAGGCCGTAAACAGGTCCCCCGAGCGGCACAGGTCGTGGAGTACGTCGGGATCACGCTCGCTAGCCGCGCGGGTGACGAAGTCGCTGGCGGCGAGCACGCGTGCTAGCGTCTCGCCGAGACGGGAGTCTTCAGGCAGGGCGCCAACCCCCTCAAGGGTCGCAAGGTGACGCTCGGCGATGGCTTGTAACTCAGGAGCTAGCTCGGTCATCCCTGCAGTTTCCCGGTGTGTGGGAGGCTGTGCAAGCGTTTAGCCAGGGCGCAAGGGCCGCAAGGTGCGGGCGATCTGCTCCAGGGCGGTGCGCCGGTGCAGGCGGGCGACCGCCGGCGGCATACGGGAAGGGTCGCGCCCCCAGCCGTAACGAGCCCAGGCGTTCCAGTCCTGTTGAGCCGCCCAGCGCCACAGGGGGGTGCCGCGCTTGCCGGGTGAGCGCAGCATCGCCGCGCCGAAATCGACCACTACCAGGCGCTCCTCAGGGGTGAAGATGAGGTTGTCGTGGCGTTTTAGGTCAGCGTGGGCGACGCCGCGTCGGTGCATAGCGGCTATGGTCGTGCGCAGTCCGGCGACGGCCGGCGTAGGGTGGTCGGGGTGACGGCTGCGGACGTAGCGAAAACGCACCTTGGTGCCCGGGGTGTAGGAAAGCACCAGCCACGCCTCGTTGAACAACCCGTAGCAGTAAGGTATGCCGGGCACGTCGGCGAGGCGCTGGTAGATCCGTTGCTCGCGGCGGATGGACCAGCGGCTGAGCCAATAGCCAGGGCCGGGGCGGGGTGTCTTAATGACCAGGGGCGGATCGTGCTCGGCGAAGATGTGGATCTGGCCTTGGTTGGCCGTGGTGCCAACCGGCGCGCTGCCCTGCTTTGCCTCCAGCAGGGCAGCGATCTGGGCAGAGGTGAACACCGCCTGCGTGCCGGCGGGGGCAAGCATCAGCCCAGGCGCGCGCCCATGAGGAAAAGCCCGAGCAGCAGCAACGCGGCGATGATCGGCTCACCGTTGGCGTAAAGGCTTTGACGGAAGGACCAGCGGGTCACATTCAGTGGACGCTCAGGGCGCAGCTTGGGGAGCAGCGCCGAGGTCCGCGCATGCCAGGGCTCCCACTGCTCCGGGAAGCGCTTGCGCAGCTTGGCGTCTTCGCGGTGGATCGCCGGAGGGTAGTAGAGGATCGCGAAGGCGATGGCGATCACCAGCAGCCACCATACCTGGCCGGCGAGCAGGAAACCGGTGATGATGAGGAAATTGCCCACATACAGGGGGTGGCGCACCAGGGCATAAGGGCCATCTTGTGCCAGCTCTTGGTCCTTGACCAAATAGCCTGCCGCCCACAGGCGGAAGGTGATGCCGGCGGCGGCGACGACGGCGCCTACAGCGTAAAGCCAACCCAGCGTCGGGGCACTGAGGGCAACGATGGCCACCAGCAACAGGATGCCAAGCGCCTGGCGCGCCTTGTGACGTTCGTGGACGACGGATTTGTAGAGGCTTTTAGGGTGAAGATTCATCGTGTCTGTGCCAGCCAGGTACCGAAAAATGTAAAAAAGCATAACACCGCGCCAATGTTGCATCTAGCGCTGCGCTACTGCGCCCATCCTGCTACTTGCAACTTCGCCTCTAGGTGACGAGACTGGCCACCCATGGATACTGTCTTCATCCGCGGCCTGCAGGTCGATACCGTGATCGGCATCTTCGAGTGGGAGCGTCGCATCCAGCAGCGGGTGCGCATCGACCTAGAGATGTCGGCTGATATCTCCCGTGCTGCCGCTACCGACTCGATTGACGATGCCCTCGATTACAAGGCCATCGGCAAGCGTATCATCGGTTTTGTCGGGGAGAGCGAGTTCTTGCTCGTGGAGACACTGGCCGAGGAAGTGGCAGAGATCGTCCGCAATGAGTTCAGCGTAGCCTGGTTGCAGCTCTCGGTCAGCAAGCCCGGGGCGTTGCGTGGTGCGGACGATGTCGGTGTGACGATTGAACGGGGCGAGCCCAGTTGACACAGGCGTATCTGAGCATCGGCAGCAACATCGACCGCGATCGCAGCGTCGGTTCCGCCGCTGCAGAGCTGCGCGGCTACTGGCCGGATGTGGTCTTCTCCACCGTCTATGAGACCGCGGCCGTAGGCTTCGAGGGCGAGGACTTCTACAACCTGGTTGCTGCCTTCTCTACCGACGAGCCCCTAGAGGCCGTATTGGCCGCCCTGCGGGCGATCGAGGACGGGCACGGCCGACAGCGCGGCGAGGCGCGCTTTGCGGCGCGGACTCTGGACCTCGACCTGCTGCTCTGGGGTGATAGGGTGACTGATGGGGTACCGGTTCCGCTGCCTCGGGAGGAGATCCTCCAGTTCGACTTCGTGCTTCGCCCCCTGGCGGAACTCGCACCGGAGCGCCGTCATCCGCATAGGGGCGAGACCTTCCGTCAGCTTTGGGCGCGTTTTGAGGGCACCCCCGCGATCCTGCGTACGGTACCCCTGCAGCTCTAGTGGCTGAGTTTCCCGCTATGTGCCTCAGGCCCGCAGTGCTCCCTGGAGGCGTTGGCTGGTGTCATCCCTGCTTGCGGTAAGGGTTGGGCTCGCTTGGGTCCGGGCGGGTCTTGAAGCGTCGGTGCAGCCACAGGTACTGCTCCGGTGCCTGCCGGACTTGCTCCTCGATGACTCGGTTGATCTGTGCAGCATCGGCTTGATCATCGCCGCTGGGGAAGTCCCGTAGCGGGGTCTCCAGCCTTACTTGCCAGCGATTGCCGGGGAGGCGCTGGCAGTGCAGAGGTACGACCGGAGCGCCGCTGGCACGAGCCAGGCGAGCGGTCATGGTCAGGGTGCTGGTCGGTATGCCCATGAAGGGGGCGAAGACGGAGCCGCGACGGCCAAAGTCTTGGTCAGGGGCGTACCAGACCACCTCGCCGGCACGCAGCACCCGTAGGATGCCGCGCATGTCATCGTTACGTAGCAGGCCCGCCACGCCAGTGCTGCGCTCCCGCTCCATGGCGGTATTAAAGGCTCGGTCGTGAGTCGGTTTGTAGATGGGGTGAAAATCCGGAACATGATGGCCGATGATCTTCCCGCACATCTCCATGGTGGTGTAGTGCGGCATCAGGAGGATCACTCCGTTCCCCTTCGCCCGGGCTGCCTCCAGGTGCTCCAGCCCTTCGATGCTGCAGTAGGGGGCTAGTCGCTCGATGGAAGCCCACCAGGCCAACGCTCCCTCAAGCATGCCGCGGGCGGCCGAGCGGAAGTGGGCCCGCTCCAGCCGGCGCCTTTCAGAGGGGGTGTGGTCGGCGAAAGCCAGACGGAGGTTGGTGCGCACGATGTGCCGCCGGCTCGGGATCGCTATCCAGAGCAGCATGCCAAGGGCATCCCCGAGGCGGCCGAGCGTGGGGACCGGCAAGAGGGCAAGCAGCCGCAGGAAGGCGAGCCCGCTCCAGGTCGGCCAGTAGCGTGGATGGCGGATATCCGCCGGCGGCTTGCGCTTGCCTTTGCGAACTCGTTGCCGCTCAGGGGGGGCAGGCTGTTCGGTGCTCACGGGTGTTATCCGTCTTGCTGAGTGGGCTGCAGGGCCTGCTTAAGCGGGCTCTCCCGGGATGGTGCGGTCTAGTTTGTAGGGGGTGCCCAGGCCGGGGCAAGATTGCGGCGACTGCCTGAGAGCGCAAGCCGCTATAGAAAAAGCCCCCGCCGGATAGACCAACGGGGGCGTGGGTGGCGCCTAGGGCGCCGGGAAGCGAATGGAGCGGCTTACATCATGCCGCCCATGCCGCCCATGCCGCCCATGTCACCGGCGCCGCCACCACTGTCGTCCTCCTTCTTCGGCAGATCGGCAACCATGGCCTCGGTGGTCAGCATCAGTGCAGCCACGGAGGAGGCGTTCTGCAGGGCCGAGCGCGTGACCTTGGTCGGGTCCAAGACGCCGGCTTGCACCAAGTCGCCGTACTCGCCAGTAGCCACGTTGTAGCCGAAGTTGCCGTCGCCCTCCTTGACCTTGTTGACGACCACGGAGGCATCCTCACCGGCGTTGGCTACCAGCTGACGGACAGGCTCCTCCATGGCGCGGCGCACAAGGGCGACGCCCTGGGTCTGCTCTTCATTGGCGCCCTCAAGGTTCTCCAGGGCGGAGAGCGCGCGGATCAGAGCCGTGCCACCGCCGGGGACGATGCCCTCCTCGACCGCAGCGCGGGTGGCGTGCAGGGCGTCCTCGACGCGGGCCTTCTTCTCCTTCATCTCGACCTCGGTGGCCGCGCCGACCTTGATCACGGCGACACCGCCGACGAGCTTGGCGACCCGCTCCTGGAGCTTCTCCTTGTCATAGTCAGAGGTCGACTCTTCCATCTGGGCGCGGATCTGATCGACGCGGGCCTTGATGTCGTCGTGGCGCCCGGCGCCGCCGACGATGGTGGTCTCCTCCTTGGAGATCTGGACGCGCTTGGCCGTGCCGAGGTCATCCACGGTGGCGTTCTCCAGGGTCATGCCGACCTCATCGGAGATCACCGTGCCGCCAGTGAGGATGGCGATGTCTTGGAGCATGGCCTTGCGGCGGTCACCGAAGCCCGGCGCCTTGACCGCGGCGACCTTGACGATACCGCGCAGGTTGTTGACCACCAGCGTGGCCAGGGCCTCGCCCTCGACCTCCTCGGCGATGATCAGCAGCGGGCGGTTCTGCTTGGCGACGCCCTCGAGCAGCGGCAGCAGATCACGGATGTTGGAGATCTTCTTGTCGTGGAGGAGGATCGCGGCGTCCTCGAGCTCCGCCTTCATCGTCTGCTGATCGGTGACGAAGTAGGGGGAGAGGTAGCCGCGATCGAACTGCATGCCCTCGACGACATCCAGCTCGTTCTCGAGGCCGGAGCCCTCCTCGACGGTGATGACGCCTTCCTTGCCGACCTTGCCCATGGCGTCGGCGATGATGCGCCCAACCGACTCGTCGGAGTTGGCCGAGATGGTGCCTACCTGGGCGATGGAGTTGTCGTCCTCGCAGGGCTTGGAGAGGTCGTTGGCCAGGTAGTTAGAGGCCGTCTCGGTGGCCTTCTCGATGCCCTTCTTGAGCTCCATCGGGCTCATGCCCGCGGCCAGGGACTTCATGCCCTCGCGCAGGATGGCCTGGGCGAGCACCGTCGCGGTGGTGGTGCCATCACCGGCCACATCCGAGGTCTGCGAGGAGACCTCCTTGAGCATCTGGGCACCCATGTTCTCGAAGTGATCCTCGAGCTCGATCTCCTTGGCGACGGAGACCCCGTCCTTGGTGACGGTGGGGGCGCCGAAGCTCTTGTCGAGAACGGCATTGCGGCCACGGGGGCCCAGGGTGACCTTGACGGCGTTCGCCAGCTGGTTCACGCCGCTCATCATGCGCTGGCGCGCATCGTCGGAGAAACGGATTTCCTTCGCAGCCATGGTCGGCTCCTCTGCTCGATTCGGTGTTCGGGATCTGTAGGGTTCTTGGCGCTACGTTGCTCTTCCGGCGCCGCTTGTTACTCGAAGACGGCCATGATGTCGTCCTCGCGCATCACGAGGTAGTCCTCGCCGTCGATCTTCACCTCGGTCCCGGCGTACTTGCCGAACAGGACCTGGTCGCCGACGTTGACCTCGACCGGGCGACGCTCACCGTTGTCGAGCACCTTGCCGTTGCCAACGGCGATGACCTTGCCCTTCATCGGCTTCTCGGCCGCCGTGTCGGGGATGACGATGCCGCCGGGCGAGGTACGCTCTTCCTCGAGGCGCTGGATGACGACTCGGTCGTGCAGGGGACGCATGCTCATCGGTCCTCTCTCCCTTTGTAGGTCGAACTTCTGGTTGTTGGGCTTGCTCGCGTATTTGTACATGCCGAGCGGGGCAGCGTTGTTAGCACTCTTCTGTAGCGAGTGCTAATCATATCTGCCAGCATTCCCGCGTCAAGGGGCGCCGGGCCGTGCCGGCTGTCGGCTGCCACCTGTCGGTATCCCGGTGCATGCGGACGGCAGTGGTAAAATTCAACCCCCCCCCCATGCCGAGGAAGGAGGCATCCCTATGTCGAGTAACCATCTAGCCGTCTTCTGTACCTGTCCCGACGAGCAGACAGCACGTCGCTTGGCCGAGGCCGTGGTAGAGGCAAAGCTCGCCGCCTGCGTGAACATCCTTCCCGGCGTGAGCTCGGTCTTCTATTGGGAAGGGCGGGCGCAGAGCGAGCAGGAGCACCTGCTGATGATCAAGACCTCGGAGCTCGCCTATTCCCGGCTGGAGAGTAAGCTCGTGGAGCTGCATCCGTATGAACTTCCGGAGGTCATCGCGGTCGGCATCGAGAGAGGCCTGGCAGGCTTCCTGGACTGGATCCGTGACCAGACCCGTTAGGCTTTGAGGAGGCGGTAGCCGATGCTCGGCAGTTTATGGAAAAGGATCGGCGGCCCGGCGGCCCTGGTGGTGTTGCTGGGCCTGATGGTGCCTGTAGGGGCGCCAGCTCAGGAGCAGATGAGCCAGGAGGAGATCTTTCCCTTCTCGGTGGATCGGGTCGGTGCTGATCAGCTGGTGGCACGCTGGGATGTCGCCGAAGATCATTACCTCTACGAGCACCAGATCGATTTCAAGCTGCGCGATGGGGAGAACGAGATCGTAGAGGTCTCCTTCCCCGAGGGGGAGTCGTTCCGTGATGAGTTCTTCGGTGATGTGAGGATCCACCGTGGCACCGTCCAGGTGCACTTGGAGACCGCCCAGCCCATCGGCGAGCAGGCCGAGCTGGTGGCCGAGTACCAGGGGTGTAATGAGCCGGACTCGCTCTGCTTCCCGCCGAGCAGCGTTGAGGCGCAGATCGGCGACGAGCAGGTGGCGTACAGCGAGGCCGGTGGTGGTGCCGGAGACGCTGGTGCCGGAGCCGCTGGCGATCGTGGCGGCGGGGCGATAGGTGAGCTCCAGGGTCTGCTCAGCGGCGGTAACCTGTGGGCGATCCTCGGGGGCTTCTTTGTGGCCGGTCTGCTGCTCGCCTTTACCGCCTGTATGTACCCGATGATTCCTATCCTCTCCGGTCTGATCGTGGGTGGCCAGCCGGGGAATGGGAAAGCTGGCACCGGCCGCGCCCTATGGCTGTCGTTCGTCTATGTCCAGGCGATGGCCGTGACCTACGCCCTGGCCGGTGCCCTGGCCGGGCTTTCCGGCCGTGCCGTCCAGGCCGACCTCCAGGGGCCGGTGGCCACGGTCGGTTTCAGCTTGCTCTTTGTCGTCCTGGCGCTGGCCATGTTCGGCCTGTTCAATCTGCAGATGCCGGCCTCGGTGCAGGGGCGGCTGCAGGCCGCCTCCAGCCGTTTGCCTGGGGGGCAGGCTGCGGGCGTGGCCGCCATGGGGGCGCTCTCCACACTGATCGTCGGTGCCTGCTCCGGCCCGGCCCTGGTGGCGGCGCTGGCGTTCATCGGGAATACCGGCGAGGTGTTGCTCGGGGCCGCTGCGCTCTATGTCATGGCCCTGGGTATGGGGGCGCCGCTGCTTGCGGTTGGTACCGTCGCCGGGCGCTGGATGCCGCGCTCAGGAAGCTGGATGGAAGGGGTCAAGCAGGCCTTTGGGTTTATCTTCCTGGGATTGGCCTGGTGGGTATCCGCCCGCTTGATGCCGCAAGCGGTGGTCCTCCTCGGCTGGGCAGGGTTGCTGCTCGCTGCTGCAGCCTGGTTGGCCTGGCGGTTGCGCGGTGGGGGAGCAGGCTCGGCCCGGCTCGCCGGCGGTGCGCTGGCCAGCCTGCTGGCCCTTGCCGGGGTGGCGCAGGTTGTCGGCGCTGTGACGGGCGCTGGTGATCCGCTTCGCCCGTGGGCCGGGGTGTTGGGTGGCTCGGGCGCCGAGGCGCGTGCGCGGGCGCTTGAGGAGTGGCGCTCAGTGGATACCCAGGAGGAGCTGGAAAAGGCCCTTGAGGAAGCTGAGCGTGCCGAGCAGCCGGTGGTGCTGGATTTCACTGCGGACTGGTGCGCCTACTGCATCCAGCTTGAGGAGCGGACGTTGCCCGATCAGCGGGTGCGCGACGCACTCGAGGGGGTGAAGCGCCTGCGCGTCGACGTTACGGAGATGACGGAGGCGGATCGAGCGCTCATGGCAAGCCACGATATCTACCTGCCTCCGGCGATCCTCTTTTATGGCCCCGATGGCGAGGAGCGGCGTGAGCAGCGTGTGGCCGGTTTCAAGGAGCCTGAGGCCTTCGCTGAGCGTGCCAGGCAGGCCTTTGAGCGGGAGTAGCCTGGGGCGAGGGCATGGCGCCCTGAGCAGGCTTTAGGCCGGCTCGGTGAGGTTGCCATGCCCCCGGGGTCTGGCAAGATGCCGCAGGCATTGCCGAGGAAAAGGGCGGATTGTGCTGCGATCGCCAGCGAAACTAGACAATCCCGCATTGCTCAGTCAGAATCCCGTCTCATGCAAGTCGGGTGAGCGTGCGTCATGCCCAAGCTCCTGCTACTCCACGGGCCCAATCTCAACCGGCTGGGAACCCGCGAGCCGGAGCGCTATGGACAGCTGACGCTAACGGATATCGAGAAGCGTTTGCGCGTGACCTGCGAGGCAGCCGGTGTGGAGCTGCAGAGCGCACAGTCCAATCATGAGGGCGAGCTCATCGACCGGATCCACGCCGCGGCGGAGGACGGCGTCGGCTTCGTGGTCATCAACCCGGCTGCCTTGACGCACACCAGTGTCGGGCTACGTGATGCGCTGTTGGCCGTTGCGCTGCCCTTCATCGAGGTGCATCTGAGCAATGTCCACGCCCGCGAGGCGTTTCGTCAACATTCGTATCTCTCCGACGTGGCCGAGGGGGTCATCACCGGTCTCGGCGCGGACGGATATGAGTTCGCGGTCCGTGCGGCCATCCGGCGCATGGGCGGGCAGTCCTGACCACAGAGTTCCGTCGATCTATGGATATTCGCAAGATCAAACGCCTTATCGAGCTGCTCGACGAGTCCGGCGTCCACGAGATCGAGATCTCGGAGGGCGAGGAGTCGGTCCGAATCACCCGCAATGCCCCCACCCCCCCGCCTCAGCCGGCTTATGCGGCCCCCGCTCCAGCCCCGGCGGCTGCGGCTCAGCCCTCTCCCGATCCGGGGGGGGGTGGCGCGACACCCACCTCCGCCGGGGCAGAGCAAGAAGCGGCGTATGAGCCGGAAGGGGATCCTATCCGCTCGCCCATGGTGGGTACCTTCTACCGGGCGCCGTCACCGACGGCCAAACCGTTCGTCGAGGAGGGGCAGCGGGTCAAGGCCGGCGATACGCTGTGCATCATCGAGGCGATGAAGATGCTCAACCAGATCGAGGCCGACCGCGACGGGGTGATCAGTGCCGTGCTCGTCGACAACGGCCAGCCCGTCGAGTACGACCAGCCGCTGTTCCTGATCACCGACTGAGTGAGCGCCATGCAGAAGATCCTCATCGCCAACCGCGGCGAGATCGCGCTGCGTATCCTGCGCGCCTGCCGGGAGTTGGACATCCGCAGCGTAGCTGTCCACTCTGCCGCAGACCGCGAGCTCAAGCACGTGCGCCTGGCGGACGAATCGGTCTGCATCGGGCCCAACAATGTCCACGACAGCTACCTGAACATTCCCGCTATCATCGCCGCTGCCGAGGTGACCGACTCCACGGCGATTCATCCCGGCTACGGCTTTCTCTCGGAGAATGCCGATTTTGCCGAGCGCGTCGAGCAATCCGGCTTCGTCTTCATTGGCCCCCGGCCAGAGAGCATTCGGACCATGGGCGATAAGGTCTCCGCGATCCGGGCTATGAAGGCGGCCGGGGTTCCGTGCGTGCCTGGCTCGAATGGCCCGGTGCCGGATGACCCCGACGAGAGCCTGCGCATCGCTGCAGAGATCGGCTATCCGGTGATGATCAAGGCCGCCTCGGGCGGGGGCGGGCGAGGCATGCGGGTAGTGCGCAGCGAGGCCGCCCTGCTCAACGCGATCTCCCTGACCCGTAACGAGGCGGAGAATGCCTTCGGTGATGGCACCGTGTATATGGAGAAGTACTTGGAGAAACCCCGGCATATCGAGGTCCAGGTCCTCGCCGATACGCACGGCAACGCCATCCACCTCGGCGAGCGCGATTGCTCCATGCAGCGCCGCCATCAGAAGGTGGTCGAGGAGGCGCCAGCCCCCGGGATCACCGAGGCCCAGCGCCGCGAGATCGGCGAGCGCTGCGCCGAGGCGTGCCGGCAGATGGGCTACCGCGGCGCCGGGACCTTCGAGTTCCTCTACGAGGATGGCGAGTTCTACTTTATCGAGATGAACACCCGCATCCAGGTCGAGCATCCGGTTACCGAGATGGTCACCGGTTGTGACCTGGTCGCTGAGCAGATCCGCATCGCTGCTGATGAGCCCTTGAGCTGGCAGCAGGAGGAGATCGAGGTCCGCGGCCATGCCGTGGAGTGCCGGATCAACGCCGAGGATCCGAAAACCTTGATGCCCTCCCCGGGGACCATCGATCACTTCCATGCCCCTGGAGGGCCAGGCGTGCGCCTAGACTCCCATGTCTATACCGGCTACGCGGTGCCGCCGTATTTCGATTCCATGATCGGGAAGCTGATCACCCATGGTCCCACCCGCGACAGTGCCCTGGCGCGGATGCGTACCGCCCTGTCGGAGATCGTGGTCAGCGGTATCGGTACCAATATCCCTCTGCAGCAGGAGATTATCAGCGATGCGGCCTTCCGTGCCGGTGGCACGGATATCCACTACCTGGAGAAGAAGCTGGCCCTCGATTGAGGCTTGCATGCCCACACAGCATGCGCCTGTAATGGGCTCGGCTAGAGGACCCGCTAGAGGGGTGTGAGCAGACATGATCAAGCGTATCGCGATAATGGTGGCGTTCACGCTGTGGGCGGCGGCTCCGCTGGCTCGGGAGCTGGATGTCAATCTCCACGACAAGGCGGCAGAGATCGGCTACTACGTGCAGCCGGATGAGGCGACCTCCCTTGAGGATGCCGATATGGGCGGCAGCCTATATTTCAACGAGGAAGGCGATGTCGCCGCAAGTGGCCTGATCCACGTGCTCGGTCCACCGGCAGAGGGGTTCAGTCCCTTGCAGCTGGGGGCCGGTTCCAAAGGCTACTTACTCTACCTGGATGAGCCGGGCCGCATGGTGGGAGCCGTGGCGCTGAGCGGCTCGGCGCGCTTCTCCATCCCAGCACAGGTGCCGCAAGCATTGGCCTTGCGCGGTCACATCGCCCCGAGCATCACCGCCTTTGGCCGCGCCGATCGGCTTTTCGAGGCTACGGTGCGCTATGTCTTCGACCTGACGCCGCAGGCGAGTGCCTACCTCGGCTACCGTTATCTGCGGGTGAAGATGTCCAAGGAGAGCAACCAAACCCCGGACGATGACCTGCACCTTGGCGTGCGTATCCAATTCTGAGTCGGTCGGCGGCTCAACTCAGTAGCAGGCGCAGGGCCACGAGCAGCAGCACCGCTGAGAAGAGGCGGCGTAGCCTCCTGGCTGGTACATGATGGGCCAGGTGAGCGGCCAGAGAGGAGGCGCCTAGGCTGGCCGTCGCCACGCCGAGGAACGCCGGCCAGTAGAGGTAGCCGGTAGCGCCCGCCGGTAGCTGCGGCTGGCCCCAGCCTGCCACCAGATACCCCAGCGTCCCCGCGAGGCTCAGCGGCACGGCTGTAGCCGCCGAGGTCCCTACGGCCCGATGCATCGCCACGCCTCGCCAAAGCAGGTAGGGCACCGTGATGACCCCGCCGCCAATGCCGAGCATGGTGGAGAGGAGACCGACCCCGGCGCCGGGGACGGCAAGCCCTTGGTAGGCATGGCCCGTAGCCCGTTGCCGTGGCTGCCAGCCGGAGAGCATGTACAGCGACACCAGCAGCAGGAAGACCCCGAAGACCTGCTGCAGCACCTCGCCCGGTAGATGGCCAGCGATGACACTCCCGGCGGCTGCCGCCGGGATCATCCCTGCCGCCAGTCGTAGGAAGGCGGCGGTATCCACGGCGCCAAGGCGGTAGTGACCATGCGCTGAGCCTGCCGTGGTGATGACAACGGTGGCGACGGAGGTCCCGATGGCCAAATGGGTGATGACCGTCGGATCGATGCCCCGTAGCTCGAAGACGAGTAGCAGCACGGGCACGATGATCATGCCGCCGCCGATGCCGAACAAACCGGCAGCGGTACCGGCGAGGGCACCGGTAAGCAGATAGATGGACCAGTCCAGCATGCCGAGCGTTTCCCCTTGAGGGCTAAGGGATGCAAACGATAGCCCTTTGGCGGATCGTTGAAAAGTTCAGTGGAAAGCGCCACGGTATCGCTCCGTGGCGCATGTTTCACGGCTCAGGAGAGTGTTCATGGACGTAAGGACCGTCTGCATTGTGGGAGGCACCGGCTTTGTCGGCATGCATATGGCCAACCGCCTGGTCGAGCATGGCTACGGGATCCGCGTGCTCACGCGCCGCTATCGCCGGGGACAGCACATGCTGCTCCTACCGCGCCTGCGGCTGATCGAGACCGACGTACATGATGAGCGCGAGCTGGTGCGCCATTTTAGCGGTTGTGATGCCGTAATCAATCTCGCGGGGGTCCTGAGCGAGCGCCATGGGGCAGGGTTCCGGCAAGTCCATGTCGACCTCCCGCGACGGGTGCTCTCGGCGGCGCGCCGTGCCGATGTGCCGCGCTATCTGCATATGAGTGCCCTTGGTGCTCATCCGCAGGGGCCGAGCGCGTACCTGCGTAGCAAGGGGGAAGGTGAGCGGCTGGTGTTGGCTAGCGACCCTTATGAGATGGCTGTCACCAGCTTCCGGCCCTCCGTGATTTTCGGCCCCGGTGATCACCTCCTGAGTCGCCTCGCGGGCCTAGCCCGTCTGTCGCCGGGACTATTTCTCCTGCCGACCCCGACAGCGCGTTTTCAGCCCGTTTACGCCGGCGACGTCGCTGAGGCCTGTATCGCTGTGCTGGGGGATTTCCATACAGCGGGACGCTCCTACGAGCTCTGCGGCCCCCAGATCTACACCTTGCGTGAGCTGGTGGCGTATGTGCTCGAGCTGCAGGGCCTGCGACGGCGCATCGTCGGCCTCCCGGCGGGGTTGTCCCGGTTGGCGGCGGCCGTGCTCGGTCGCCTGCCTGGTCGGCCTTATACGCTGGATCAGTACCGCTCTACAACGGTGCCGAGCTGCTGTAGTGAGGAGGGCCTCTCACAGCTTGGGATACGCCCAACGGCGCTCGAGGCTGTGGCGCCCGTCTATATCGGCTGGCAAGGGCAGCAGCAGGCGCGTTATCAACAAGACCGTCGGGAGGCCGGTCGCTGAGCCATGGAGCGCTATCGGGTCGGCGGTGCTGTCCGGGATCGTCTCCTCGGCCGTGAGGTCGAGGAGGTGGACTGGGTCGTGGTCGGGGCCACGCCTGAGGCGATGGCCGCGGCTGGGTATCGACCAGTGGGCAAGGACTTCCCCGTCTTCCTTCATCCACAAACCGGTGAGGAGCATGCCCTGGCGCGTACCGAGCGTAAGACGGCCGCCGGCTACCACGGCTTCGAGTTCCACACCGCCCCTGATGTATCTCTGGAGGCTGATCTAGCCCGCCGGGATCTGACCATCAATGCCATGGCTGAGGACGAGGCGGGGCAGCTGATTGATCCCTACGGCGGTTATGCCGATCTGCAGGCCCGACGCCTGCGCCATGTAACCGAGTCCTTTGCCGAGGACCCGGTACGGATCCTGCGCTTGGCACGATTCGCCGCGCGCTTCGCGCCGGAGGGGTTTGCAGTGGCGGAGGAGACCCTGGCCCTATGCCGACGGATGGTGGAGGCCGGCGAGGCGGATGCGCTGGTTCCCGAGCGGGTTTGGCAGGAGCTTGCCCGTGGTTTGATGGAGCCGGTGCCAGGCCGGATGGTTGAGCTTTTACGCGAGGTCGGGGCGCTGGCGAGGGTCTTGCCGGAAGTGGACGCCCTCTTTGGGGTCCCACAGCGCCGTGACGATCATCCGGAAGGGGACGCCGGCGCGCATACGCTGCTTGCCCTGGATCGGGCGGCAGAGCTGGAGGCGCCGCTGGAGGCGCGCTTCGCCGTCTTGCTCCACGACATCGGTAAGGCCTACACCCCTGCCGAGGAGTTGCCCCATCACCCGCGACATGACGAGCGGGGCGTGGCGCTGGTGCGCCAGTGCTGTGAGCGGCTGCGCGCTCCGCGTGCCTGTCGCGATCTAGCGCTGATGGTCACGCGCTGGCATCTGCAGGTCCATCGTGCTGCGGAGCTGCGGCCGGATAGCCTGGTGGATCTGCTTGAGGCGCTGGATCTGTTTCGTCGTCCGGAGCGATTGGAGCCCTTCCTCATCGCTTGCGAGGCCGACTATCGTGGCCGCCAGGGCCGGGCGGATGCGGAGTGGCTTGCCGGTGCACTCTTGCGTCGTGCCTTTGAGGCGGCGTATGGGGTCTCGGCGCGGCCGTTCGTCGAGCAAGGTCTACGCGGGCCGGCGATCGGGCAGGCGCTGCGGGAAGCACGATGCCGGGCTGTAGCGGCGTTGCCACGAGGCCCCACGGGGGCCGCGCAGGAGAGTAGTGGGCGCTAGTGGCTTGCAGGCCAGGTCAGGGGGCAAGCAGTCGTTATCGAGAAAGGCTCCTGCCGCGCAGGCTCCTTCATAAAGTTCCGCGCCGATCAGCTAGGTGGAAGCCGCTCAAAGGGCCTGTATAGCCGCGGCCGAGGGCCATGACCTTGAAGCGCTCGCCCATGTCGCCGGCGTGGGTCAGCCGCTCGACCTCGTTCGTGATGCGCAGCCGCTCGGTGACGCTGGCTCCGGCCATCGCCTCCTCGGCACATTGGGCGAGGCCCGCGCCCATGAGGAAGGCGCCCTGGGGGGTGTAGCCGAGGACTTCCAGTCCGCAGGCGAGGGCCGCATCGGCAACGGCTGTGAAGTTCACGAAGGCGGTTATATCCTGCAGCCCGGGATAGAAGAAGGGATCATCGTGGGCGCGGTGGCGGAAGTGGCAGAGTAGGGTGCCGCCGCGGCGCTCGGGCAGGTAGTACTCGCGATGTGGATACCCGTAGTCGAGCCAGAGCATGACCCCTCGGGGTAGGGCCTCAGCAAGCCCGCGCAGGAAGGCCGGGAGACGGGTGCATACCTCTGAGCTGTACCCCTCAGGCAGCGCCGTGCCGAGATGAACCTCGATCGCCTGGACGGCCTCAACGAGGTCTGGATCCGGCGGGAGCTCAGCCCAGGTCAGGCTCTCGCCTTCTAGGCGCACCCCTAGCTCACGGATCCCGTCATTGCGGCGGATGAAGCGGCGCACTGGCAGGGCGTCGAGGACCTCGTTAGCGATCCACACCGCCGCAGGCTCTGTCGACGCGGGCAGCGCCTCGAGCCATTCCACGCGCTCGAGCAGATGGGGGATCTGTGCGGCTAAGGTCCGCTCCTGCTCCTGGCGCAGGGCCGCGCTGACCTCCAGCATCCGCCAGCGTCGTGGCAGCTGGCCGCGGGTCTCCAGCTCGGCGAGGGCTGCGGCGGCAAGGCGTCCGGTTCCCGGGCCGAGTTCCACGATGTCGCCACCGCCGAGGTGGTCGAGGATCTCTGCCGCTTGCCGGGCGAGGGTGCGTGCAAAGAGGGGGCTTAGCTCGGCGGCGGTGATGAAGTCGCCCCCAGCACCGAATCGGGCGGCGCCAGCGCGGTAATAGCCTAGCGCCGGGTGATAGAGGACCTGGTCCATGAAGGCCTCGAACGGTAGTGCGCCACCGGCCGCCTCGATGGCGGCACGCAGGCGCGTGCTGAGTTGCGCGCTGACACGCAGTGCCTCAGGGTCGAGCCCATGGGTGAGGTCATCCTTCCCGTTCATAGAGCGGTAGTCTCCCATGCTAGGCACCGCCGCTGGCAAGGACCCTGGGCTTTGGCCGGGCGGGTGTATGGCCTAGAGTAGGCATCTCCTGCTTGAAAATGCTCGCTCATCTGCCTGAGACTTGCGCCATGATTGATCTTCTCCTTGTCCTGCTCGGTTATCTTGTCGGCTCTGTCTCCTCGGCGATCCTCGTCTGCCGGGTCCTCAATCTGGGGGATCCGCGCCAGGGGGGGTCCGGGAACCCGGGGGCGACCAATGTCCTGCGCCTCGCGGGCAAGGCTCCGGCGGTGGCCACCCTTGTCGGGGATTGGCTCAAGGGGACCCTGCCGGTGGTCGTGGCCTGGCTGGCCACGACGGATGCGGTGATTGTTGCGGCTGCAGGCCTTGCTGCTTTCTTCGGCCACCTTTTCCCCGTTTTTTTCCGTTTCCAAGGTGGCAAGGGGGTGGCCACCGGCTTGGGGGTTATCCTTGCCTGGTCACCGCTGGCACTGCTAGCGACAGCCGTGACCTGGTTGGCTGTGGCCGGTGCCTTTCGCTACTCCTCCCTGGCTGCGGTGGTGGCGTTCGCCATGGCACCGATCTTCATGCTCTGGATCGCCGGCTCCCCCGTCCTGACCGCGTCGACAGCCATCCTGACGGTTGCCATTGTCTGGCGCCATCGTGACAACATCGTTCGCCTGGCTGCCGGAGAGGAGAGCCGTATCGAGTTCCCCGGCTCATGAGCGGATCCTGCTGCTGGCCCAGCCCCTTCCGCTTGCAGCGTGCTGTCGTAGCGCTACGTTCAGGCGGTGTGGTCGCGTACCCGACTGAGGCGGTCTGGGGTCTGGGATGCGATCCTTGGTGTGCGGCGGCGATCGAGCGCCTGCTCAGCCTGAAGGGGCGCTCGGCCATGAAGGGGTTGATCCTCATCGCTGCCGAGCCTGAGCAGCTCACCCCCTTCTTGGCACCGTTGCCGACGGCCTGTGCGGTGCAGGTGCACGCCACTTGGCCAGGGCCGGTTACATGGGTCCTGCCAGCGGCGGAGCAGACCCCGGCATGGCTTACCGGTGGGCGCGAGAGCGTGGCGGTGCGGGTCACCGCCCATCCGGTGGCTTCGGCGCTGTGCCAAGCCTTCGGTGGTGCGCTTGTCTCGACCAGCGCCAACCGGTCCGCAGGCCGGCCGGCACGCAACGCCTCGTCGGTCCGCCGCTATTTCGGCGAGCGGCGGATCGATGCCCTTGTCCCCGGGAGCGTTGGTGATCTGCAGCGGCCGACGCCGATCCGGGATGGTCGGACTGGGGCCTATCTAAGGCGTTAATCGAAGTAACCTTTGTGAGGAATCCTATTTGCTCGTGCTCGGTATTGAAAGCTCCTGTGACGAGACGGCTGCTGCCGTCTACTCCGGCCGAGATGGCTTGCTCGGTCATGTGGTGCACAGCCAACTGGCTGACCATGCCGCCTACGGCGGCGTGGTCCCGGAGATTGCCTCGCGTGATCATGTACGCAAGCTGCCGGGGTTGGTGACCGGGATGCTAAGGGATACAGGGCTCGAGCCGGGCGATCTTGGCGGTGTGGCCTGGACACGCGGTCCCGGCTTGCCGGGAGCACTGATGGTGGGGGCGGGCTTTGCCTGTAGCCTGGCCTGGGCACGAGGTCTGCCGGCGGTTGGTGTCCATCATATGGAGGGCCACTTGCTGGCGCCACTCCTCGAGCCGGAGCCTCCGGCCATGCCACTGGTGGCCTTGCTGGTCTCTGGCGGGCATACCTTGTTGGTCCAGGTGGCTGGTTTCGGTCGCTATCGGGTGCTCGGCGAGTCGGTGGATGACGCTGCAGGGGAGGCCTTCGACAAGACGGCACGGCTGCTGGATCTGCCGTACCCGGGAGGGCCGGCGATCGCCCGCCTGGCCGCGGAGGGAACACCGGGTGTGGTCCGCCTACCGCGGCCGATGACGGACCGGCCGGGACTGGATTTCAGCTTCAGTGGCCTGAAAACGGCAGTGCTTCACGCCGTGCAGGCAGCCGGCAGTGATCCCCAGGCGCGGGCCGATGTTGCCCACGGATTCCAAGAGGCGGTGGTGGATACCCTGGCAATCAAGTGCCGTCGCGCCATCGAGCAAACCGGTTCGCCACGGCTGGTGGTCTCCGGCGGGGTCGGTGCGAATGCCCGGCTACGCGAGCGCCTGGCGGAGGAGGCCGGAGCCGCCGGCTTTAGTGTGCACTATCCGCGTCTGGAGTTTTGTACCGATAATGCTGCCATGATCGCGTACACCGGCTATCGGCGCCTACGGGCCGGTTACCGCGATGGCTTGGATTTCACCGTATACCCGCGCTGGCCGCTGGCCGAGCTCAACTAGCTGCACGGCTTTTGCTACGGGTCTTGCTACCGCCCTTGGCGTTACCACGGCGGCCGCCCTTGCGGGCAGGTGCCTTGGCGATCAGCTCCTGGCATTCCTCGTGGGTGAGCGAGTCCGGCTCACGGTCCTTCGGGACCTTCGCGTTCTTTTCGCCGTTGGTGATGTACGGGCCGTAGCGGCCGTGCAGGATCTGGAGGCCATCGCCGAAGTCGTGAATGATCCGGTTGGCGTCTGCCCGTTTCTTCTCTCGTACCAGCTCGTGGGCCCGTTCCTTGGTGATGGTGTACGGGTCTTCATCCTTGGGGATGGAGACAAATTTGTTGCCATAGCGGACATAGGGGCCGAAGCGTCCGATGCTGACCTGGACCTCCTCCCCCTCCTCGGTCTCGCCCATGTCGCGCGGCAGCTTGAACAGCTGCAAGGCCTCATCGAGGGTGATGGTCTCGATGCTCTG
Source organism: Halorhodospira sp. (assembly GCA_046546255.1). GTDB lineage: Bacteria > Pseudomonadota > Gammaproteobacteria > Nitrococcales > Halorhodospiraceae > Halorhodospira. The sequence goes on from JBKGYE010000001.1 coordinate 28,390, forward strand.
TCCCGGGCGTAGACCGGCGAAGCGCGGCTTCTCGTCGTCGTCGCGGGAACCGAGCTGTGCAAAGGGCCCATAACGGCCAATGCGCACCGTCACCGGCTTGCCGGTCTTCGGATCCTTGCCCAGCTCCCGGGCTTGAACAGCCTCCTGCCGAGAGACGCTCTTTTTCTCCTCGACCCGCTGCCGGAAGGGCTCCCAGAACGCTTCCAAGACCGGCACCCAGTCCTGCTCGCCGCGTGAAATGGCGTCCAGATCGTCCTCCATGCGCGCGGTGAAGTCGTAGTCCACGTAGCGATCGAAGTGCTCAGTGAGGAACTTATTCACTGCACGCCCGATATCGGTCGGGATGAAGCGCTTGCCGTCCATCTCCACGTAGTTGCGGTTCTGCAGCGTGGAGATGATCGAGGCGTAAGTGGAGGGCCGTCCGATGCCGTACTCCTCCAGGGCCCGCACCAGGCTCGCCTCGGTGTAGCGGGGAGGCGGCTCGGTGAAGTGCTGCTCGGCCCGCACCGCGTGCAGAGCGACCCGCTCCCCTTCGGCAAGCTCGGGCAGGAACTTCTCGCCCGCCTCGTCCTTGCCCTCGTCGTTGCTCTCGCGATAGACGGCCATGAATCCCGGATCGGCCACCGTGGATCCGGTGGCACGCAGGAGGTGATGTGCCTCGTCATCGGCGGCGAGCGCCACGGCCACTGTGTGGATTGTGGCGTGTTTCATCTGCGAGGCGACGGCGCGCTTCCAGACAAGCTCGTAGAGCTTGCGCTGCTCGTCATTCAGGTAAGGCCGAAGCTCCTCCGGGTGACGTGCTGCCGAGGTGGGACGGATGGCCTCGTGGGCCTCCTGCGCGTTCTTTGAGCGCGTCCGGTAGACCTGAGCCTTGCCGGGAAGCTTGTCCTCGCCGTAGCGCTGCGCGATGACCTGGCGCATCTCGGCGATCGCTTCCTGGGAGAGAGTTACGGAGTCGGTCCGCATGTAGGTGATCAGGCCGACCGCGCTGCCTTCGCCGACATCGATGCCCTCGTAGAGTTGCTGCGCTACGCGCATGGTGCGGCTGGCGGTGAAGCCAAGCTTGCGCGAGGCCTCTTGCTGCAGCGTTGAAGTGATGAAGGGCGCGGCTGGGTTGCGCCGGCGCTGCTTGCGCTCTACGGAGACTACGCGCAGCTCGCCGATGACCTCAGTCTCGCCGTCGCCGACGGGGCCGAGCTCAGATGGATCGGCTTGGGCCTGGGCCGTCTTGCGCAGGGTATCCGCCACCGCCTGGGCATGCGTCTCGTCGGTGATGGTGAATTGGCGGACCTTCTCGCCCTGGAACTGCGCCAGCTTGGCGACGAAGGGCTGCTGTGCACGGGCCGCGTCAGCCTCGAGGGTCCAGTACTCCTGCGGCTCGAATTGCTCGATTTCCTGCTCACGCTCGCAGATCATGCGCAGTGCCGGGCTTTGTACCCGTCCGGCGGAGAGTCCGCTGGTGATCTTGCGCCAAAGCAGGGGTGAGAGGTTGAACCCGACCAAGTAGTCCAGAGCGCGGCGTGCCTGCTGCGCGTTAACCAGCTCCTCGGAGATGTCACGTGGGTGCGCCATGGCCTCCTGGATGGCGGCCTTGGTGATCTCATGGAAAATCACGCGGTAGATCGGCTTGCCATCGAGCACGCCCTGATCCCGAAGCAGCTCGACAAGATGCCAGGAGATGGCCTCGCCTTCGCGATCGGGGTCGGTGGCCAGGTAGAGGGCCTCGGCCTTGCGTGCCGCCTTGGCGATGGCGTCGACATGTTTCTGGTTCTTGTCAATCGGCTCGTACTTCATAGCGAAGCCGCGGGTCGGATCTACCGCACCCTCCTTGGGGATTAGGTCGCGGACATGACCGTAGGAGGCCATAACCTCGTGGCCGGATCCTAGATACTTGTTGATCGTGCGCGCCTTGGCCGGCGACTCGACGATGACGAGGCTTTTACCCATGTGGAGCCGTCTGTTGTGTGTGGTAACGGAGGGCGGGCTTGCGCCGCTGCAGGGTCGTGCGGTTTGCCGCGATGCCGACCGCCGCGCGGGGCGCGGCGGCCTGGGGCCGTCAGTGGACGAGGTGCGTGGGCACGTCGAACATCAGGTTCTCCATCCAGTTGTAGGCTTCTTCCTCGCCGGGGCGGTTGAACAGCACCATGAGGATGACCCACTTGACGGTATCGAGGTCCACCTCCTGATCGTCCAAGGCCAGGATCCGGTCGAGCACGAGCTCACGGCTCTCGGCGGTGAGGATCCCTACCTGCTCTAGGTAGAGGATAAACCCTCGAGTCTCCGTGTCTAGCCGTGCTAGCTCCGGCTCCCCGAAGAGGCGGATGGAGGACTTCCCGGAAGGTGCCGTGGGCAGTACCCGGGAGTCCGCGAGGGCGTCGAGCCACTCAAACGCCTTGCGGATCTCCATGGCACTGAAGCCCGCATCGTGGAGCTCGCTCTCCAATGAATCCCGATCGCCGGGTTCCTCGTCGTTGTAGAGGTAGTTCTCGAACAGGTACATCAGGACTTCGAAAACATTCTGTTTCATTTTCAGCCCTCTGGCTTGCGCCGCTGATACCGACCCCCGGGTATCGCAGTCAACAAGCCTTTCAGCTCCATGGTAAGCAGAATGGATGAAAGCCTATCGAGCGTCAATCCAGACCGCTGCTGGAGGGTGTCCAGGGAAAGGGGATCGTAGCCGAGGGCCTCAAGGACCCGGGCCTCGTCCGGATCGGTCGTGGGCATGGTGGTTTCTTCAGGGGGATTCACCGATGTTGGCGCCGCCGTATCCGGTAACTCTTCCAGAATATCATGGACGGACTCTACCAGCATGGCCCCCTCGCGGAGAAGCTGATGGCAACCGCGGGCTCTGGGGTCGTGGATAGAGCCGGGTACGGCGAAGACATCCCGCCCCTGCTCCGCCGCTTGGCGGGCAGTGATCTGGGCCCCGCTTTGGCGCCCGGCTTGGACCACCACGACCCCGAGTGAGAGGCCGCTGATGATGCGATTACGTCGGGGGAAGAGGGCAGCAGCCGGCTGGACCCCGGGAGGCATCTCGCTGAGCACGGCGCCTTGGGCGGCAATCTCGGCGTGCAGGCGGCGATGACGGGCTGGGTAGATCCGGTTTGGCCCCGTAGCCATCACGGCGTGGGTTCTGCCCCCGCCGCTCAAGGCGCCACGGTGGGCTGCGGCATCGATTCCGGCAGCTAATCCACTGGTCACGATGACCCCGGCCTGGACGAGGGCTGCGCCGAGCTCGTGGGCCAGGTCACGGCCGGTAGCTGTGGCTTGGCGGCTGCCGACGATGCTGACTTGTGGGGCGTTGAGCTTCCCTGGGTCGCCTACTGCGAAGAGCAGCGGCGGTGGATCCGGGATCTGGGCGAGCGGAGGAGGGTGGCCTGGCTCGCCGAGGTGCAGCAGGTGCCGCTCAGGGGCAGCCGCCAGGCAGCGGGCATCCGCGCGTGCACCGGCCCAGTCCGGTGCCAGGACGCTGGCCTCGACACGCGCCGGTAGGCCAAGGGTGCGCAGCGCGCTCCGCCCAGCGGCTAGAGCGCTTTGCGGGGTGCCGAAGGCTTCCATCAGCCGTGCCCACACCCGTGGGCCGACCCCGGGGGCCCGCGCCAGCGCGAGGGCGCAAAGGGTTTCGTCGTCCATGATCCGATCACCGTTCCTTGGTGGCTCGCCCGAGTAACGTGCCGCGAGGTTCGGTAGGATGCAAGGGCGGTGATGGGGGTAGGGGGCATTACGGCAGCATTCCCGGTGGCTGCTGTCCGCGGCAAGATGCTGCGTTACAATAATGCTCTGCGAATCTTGAAGAGGTGGAACTCCGGACCATGGCCCTGCTCGATATCCTGATCTATCCAGACCCGCGGTTGCGCGAGCGTGCGGAGCCGGTCGCCGAGGTCGATGACGGCGTCCGCCGTTTCGTCGACGATATGCTCGAGACGATGTACGAGGCCCAGGGTATCGGGCTCGCCGCTACGCAGGTGGGCGACAGACGCCGCGTGGTGGTCATCGATCTTTCCGAGGAGCGGGATGGGCCGCGGGTGCTGATCAATCCGCAGATCCTTGAGCGTGCCGGTGAGATCACCGGCGAGGAGGGGTGCCTCTCCATCCCCGGCTATTACGATGAGGTGAGTCGCTCCGCCTGGATCCGCTACCGTGCCCTCGATCGCGACGGGCAGCCGTATGAGGAGGAAGCGGAGGGTCTGCTGGCCACGTGCATCCAGCATGAGGTCGATCACCTGGAGGGGCGCTTGTTCATTGATTACCTCTCCGAGCTCAAGCGCAAGCGGGTCCGCAAGCGGATGGAGAAGCGCGAGCGCCACGTCAGCGCAGCAGGCTGAATGACGGCACGGATCGTCTTCGCTGGAACCCCGGGGTTCGCGGTGCCTAGCCTTGAGTCCTTGGTGGAGGCCGGATACCCGCCGGTAGCGGTGCTCACCCAGCCTGATCGCCCTGCCGGGCGCGGGCGGCGGCTGGCGCCGTCACCGGTCAAGCAGGCGGCTGAGGCCCATGGGCTGTCGATACAGCAGCCGGAGCGCCTTGGTGAGAGGGAATGCAAGGCGCTCCGTGAGCTGAACCCGGATCTGCTGGTGGTGGTGGCCTACGGTCAGATCCTGCGCCGACCGGTGCTGGAGCTTCCCCGCGCTGGCTGTATCAACGTCCATGCCTCCCTGCTGCCGCGCTGGCGTGGTGCGGCCCCGATCCAGCGGGCGATCTTGGCTGGGGACCGGCAGACCGGGGTGACCTTGATGCAGATGGGTGAAGGCTTGGATACCGGTCCCATGCTCGCCTGGGAGGCCACCCCTATCAGTGCCGATGAGACGGCTGGATCCCTCCACGATCGGTTGGCGCGCATCGGCGCCGATCTTCTCGTCGCGAGGCTGCCTTCGATCTTGGTCGGGGATGTGGAACCGCAGCCACAGCCGCAGGCAGGTGTAACCTACGCTGCCAAGCTCAGCAACGAGGAGAGCTGGCTCGACCCTGGCGAGCCCGCAGAGCAACTCGCCCGTCGAGTCCGGGCCTTGGCGCCACTCCCGGGGGCTCGGCTACGTCTCGGGGGGGTGCAGGTCCGGGTCCTTGCCGCTGAGGCCTGTCCTGGCCGCCCGCAGGATGCCCCTGCCACGGTGGCAGCGGCCAGCAGGGCTGGCATCGAGGTGGCCACTGGCGAGGGGCGGCTGCGGATTACCCAGCTTAAGCCCGCCGGCGGTCGGGAGCAGTCCGCCGCAGATTACCTCAACGGGCGCCCCTTGGCGCCGGGAGAGCCAGTCCATTGAGCATGCCTCCGCGTGTGGTCGCGGTCCATGTCCTGGAGCGGGTGCTGGAGCGCGGGGAGACCCTGGATGAAGCAATGGCCCAGCAGGCAGGGCGTATCGCCGAGCAGGACCGGCCGCTGGTCCAGGCCCTGGTCTATGGGGCGCTGCGCTGGTTGCCTCGGCTGGAGGCCCAAGTCTCAGCCCTGACGCCGCGGGATGACTGGCGGCGGGATCCGCTGCTACGCGGGTTGCTGGTGGTGGGCGCCTGGGAGGCCGAAGGGCTGTCGACGCCCGCCCACGCAGCCGTCTCCGAGGCGGTGGAGGCGGCCCGTCGGCTGCGCCGTGCCCGGGCGTCAGGCATGGTGAATGCGGTGTTGCGTAAGCTCCGCCAAGCGCCTCCGCCGCTTCCGGCGGAAGAGGCGATCAGCTACGCCTTACCGTCGTGGTTGGCGAAGCGGCTGCATCAGGCCTGGCCCCGGGACTGGCCGGCCGTGGCAGAGGCGGGGAATGCCCATCCGCCCATGGTGTTGCGCGTCGACAGCAGCCAGATGAGCCGCGAGGCTGCCCTTGAGGCGCTCGCCGACCAAGGCCTCTCGGCCCGTCTCGGGGCGGTAGCGCCGGATGCGGTCGTGCTTGAGCGCCCTTGCGCCGTGTCGCATTTGACCGGCTTCACCCAGGGGTGGCTCTCGGTCCAGGATGAGGCCGCGCAGCTCGCTGCCCCGTTGCTCGATCCGCAGCCGGGCGATCGGGTACTCGACGCCTGCGCCGCGCCAGGCGGGAAGACGGCTCACCTGCTAGAGCGCTGCCCTGGGGCTGAGGTCATTGCCCTCGATCGCTCCTCGCGCCGACTCCGCCAGGTCCAGGAGAACCTCGCTCGTGGTGGCCACCAAGCGAGCTGTATTGCCGCCGATGCCGCAGCTCCCGAAACGTGGTGGGACGGTGTGCCTTTCCAGCGCATCTTGATCGATGCGCCGTGCACCGGCACCGGGGTCATCCGTCGCCATCCTGACATCAAATGGCTCCGGGAGCCGGCAGATGCCGAGCGCATGGCCGCCGTGCAGCGGCAGCTGCTTGAGGCGCTGTGGGGCTTGCTCGCCCCTGGCGGGCGGTTGGTGTACGCCACCTGCTCGATCCTCCCTGAGGAGAACGAGCAGGTGGTGGCCGGCTTCCTCGCAGACCACGCTGATGCCCAGCTTGGGCCGCTGCCACTGGCAGGGCGCGCGGTCACCGCCGGCCGCCAGATCCTGCCCGGGGAGGCCGGCATGGACGGCTTCTTCTATGCAAGCCTTGAGCGTCGCTCCGGTTAGTCTCCCGAACAGGTTTGCCCTACGGGTGGGGACGGTGGATCCGGACCGGGATCTCAAGCCATTCATCGGCAGGGGTGCGTGTGCCTCCTGGCGTGATCACCGGCGGATGGGGCGGTTCCCGCAGCTGCGCGAGCCGCCGCAGGCGTTCCTGGAGTGGGGGATGGGTACTCAGCCAGGGATGCTGTGGCCATGCCTCGCCGCGCCCGAAGACACTCGCCAGCCAGGCGCCGTTGGCTTGGGCCAGCAGGTGCAGCGCCCGAGCTAAGGCCTCGGGGTCCCCTGTCAGGGCCGCGGCCTCGAGGTCCGCGGTGTACTCTCGTGCCCGTGACAGGGCGAGCTGGATCAAGACAGCCAGCGTTGGGGCGAAGACGATCAGCAGCAGCGGTAGTACCTCGACCGACTGTTTCACGCCCTCGCTGAGCAGCCACGGCAAGGATAGCAACAGCACAAGCTGCGCTACGAATCCAAGATAGGTGATCGCTTGCGTCAGCAGGGCCGCTAGGGCGAGTACCCGCGTGTCGCCATGGCGCAGATGGCTGAGCTCATGGGCCAGGACTGCCGCGGTCTCGCGCAGATCCAAGGTGCGGAGCAGCCCGCCGGTCACGGCGATGCCGCCAGCGCTGCCGGTACCCACGGCAAAGGCGTTCAGCTGGCTCTCCGGGATGTAATGCAGGGTGGGAACGGCTTCAAGCCCGGCACGCTGGCTCAGCACCGTGAGCACATCGTAGAGTTGTGGGGCCTGGGCATAGGCTAGCGGCAGGGCACCAGCCTGGCGCAGTACCAGCTGCGCCGGCATGCGGGCCAGGATCATCGCGCCTGCGATGGTGAGGGCGGTGGTCCAGAAGACTCCGCCCCAGCCGGCAAGGAAATAGCCTAGGAGTCCGGCCAATACGGCCAGGGCGCCGAGCAGCAACCCCGCGCGGAGGAGGTTCTCCACGCGGCGTCGCCAGAGCTCGGCGCGATTCAAGGCCATCGCGGGAATCCTCGGGGGTCAGCCCTAGTGGTGGTAGCGCGTGATCCGCTCCACCTCGTTCCGCGAGCCGAGAACCACAGGGGCGCGCTGGTGGATCTCCTCGGGAGTGAGTTCGAGGATGCGCTCGCGGCCTGTGGTCGCCGCACCCCCGGCCTGCTCGGCGATCAGGCTCATCGGGTTGGCCTCGTACATCAGGCGCAGTCGCCCACCTTGCCCCTTGGCCTTGATCTTCGCATCGAGAGGATACATGAACACCCCCCCACGGCACAGGATACGATGGACCTCGGCGACCATCGATGCCACCCAGCGCATGTTGAAATCCTTCTCCCGGGGGCCCTCCTTGCCCGCCAGGCACTCGTCCACATAGCGACGGATCGGGGCCTCCCAGTGGCGCTGGTTGGACATGTTGATGGCGAACTCCTTGGTATCCTCCGGGATCTGCACGTTCTGGTGGGTGAGGATGAATTCGCCGAAGTCCCGGTTGAGGGTGAACATCTGTACACCCTGTCCCTTGATCGCCAGGACCAGGATCGTGGACGGGCCGTAGAGGCAGTAGCCAGCGGCAATCTGCTCCGTCCCCGGCCTGAGGAAATCCTCGGTACGGGGATCGTCTCGGCCTTCTGGGGCGCGGGTGATGGAGAAGATCGTGCCTACCGAGACGTTCACATCGATGTTCGAGGAGCCGTCGAGCGGGTCGCAGAGCAACAGGTAGCGACCGCGCGGCGCCGAGGCCGGGAGCCGGTAGATCTCCTCCATCTCCTCGGTGACCAGGCCAGCGATGTGGCCGTTGTGCGCTAGCGCCTCGATGAAGACCTCGTTGGTGACTACGTCCAGCTTCTTCTGCGTCTCGCCTTGGACGTTTTGAGAGTCGGCTGAGCCGAGCATCCCGACCAGGTCGCCCTTGTTGACCAGGTCAGAGATCCGCTTGCAAGCCATCGCGATGTCGTTGAGCAAGCCGGTGAACTCACCGGTGGCTTCCGGCAGCTTGCGTTGGGTCTCGATGATGTAGTTAGTCAGCGTGGTCCCGATATGCATCGTATCCTCTCCCCTGGCGTGCTGTTCTGGAGCGCTTCGACTCCGGTACATTGGTGTGCCAGTCCAAGGTCGTCAACTCACAACACTGATCGCATGCCTAAGAATGCACTATATGCTCAGTCTGGTGGCGTCACTGCCGTGATCAACGCTAGCGCCTGGGGCGTGATTGAGGCCGTCCGCGGGCATCCGGCTCACTTCGGTACCTGCCTTGCGGCCCGCGACGGCATCCTCGGCGTGCTGGCGGAAGAGCTGATCGATCTGGACGAGGAAGATCCGTTGACCCTGGCGGCGCTACGTCACACGCCCGGAGGGGCTTTCGGCTCTTGCCGATACGACCTCGGTGGCCTGGGGGAGCATCGGGCGCAGTACGAGCGCTTGGTGGAGGTCTTCCATGCCCATGATATCGGCTATTTCTTTTACAACGGCGGTGGCGGCTCCATGGATACCGCGCAGAAGGTGGCCCTGATCGGCCGCGAGCTGGGCTACCCCATTACTTCGGTGGGGGTGCCCAAGACCATCGATAATGATCTGGGGGTAACGGATACCTGCCCCGGGTTCGGCTCGGCGGCCAAGTTCATCGCGACCGTGGTGCGCGAGGCCAGCTTGGATGTGGAGTCGGCTCACACCACCTCCACGCGGGTGTTCATCATGGAGGTTATGGGGCGCCATGCTGGCTGGCTGGCGGCAGCCGCGGCGTTGGCCCAGGAGTACGACGGGCGGCCACCCATGCTCATCCTCTTTCCCGAGATGCCATTCGAGCAGGCGGATTTCCTCCATCAGCTGCAGATGGCTGTCAGTACCCACGGTTACTGTGTGGTGGTCGCCGCTGAGGGGCTGAAGAACCCTGACGGTTCCCTGTTCTCGGTGGCGCAAGGTCATGATATCTATGCTTACACCCAGCTCGGCGGGGTTGCCCCTCGGCTTGCTGAGATCATCCGCCAGGAGACCGGCTACAAGCTTCATTGGTCAGTGGTTGACTATATCCAGCGCTCTGCCCGGCACTTGGCCTCCCGGATCGATGTGGCGCAGGCCTACGCTGTCGGGCGGGCCGCTGTCGAGGGGGTGGTCGCCGGCCGGCATAGCTTCATGCCAGTCATCCAGCGCGATAGCGATCGGCCCTATCGCTGGTCCATCGACTACGCCCCGCTTGAGGAGGTGGCTAGTATCGAGCAGGGGCTGCCCCCGACGTACATCTCCCCCGATGGCTACGGTATTACCGCCCGCTGCCGCACGTATCTGCGCCCCCTCATCGAGGGAGAAGACTTTCCGCCCTTCGAGGCCGGCCTGCCGTGCTACCCGCGGTTACGGGGGGGTCTGCGCCCCAAGCGCTGTCCGCCGATGCAGGCCCTCCATCTATCACATGGCGCGTAAAAACCCGCTCTTCAGGGCGGGGATATATATACAACAGGGCTATAGGGTCGCCGCCGAGGGTCGTCACTCGTGTCCGTTGAGGTGGCCGAGCACGGCACGGGCGTAGAGCTCGGCGGTATCCTGAGCTGCTTGCACCATGCCCGCCGCCGCTTCGCCCATCTCCCGGCGCTCGGCTGGATCGCGGGCGAGTTCGCCAATGGCGTGGCGCAGGTCGCTTTCATCGAAGAATCGCTGCGCACCACCTGCGGCTAGGAGCCGTTCGGACTCCTCGGCAAAATTGCTCATATGCGGGCCGAAAAGGATCGGTCTTCCCAGCCGGGCCGGCTCGATCAGGTTCTGCCCCCCACGGCGGATCAGTGAACCGCCGATGATCACCAGCTGAGCCCCGGCCATGAAGCCCTCAAGCTCGCCGAGGGTGTCGGCGATGTAGATCTCGGCCCAGCGCCAGTCCTCGCTGGCGGAGCGTAGTGCCGTGCGAAAGCCGAGCTGCTGCAGGCTCTGCCGGATGGCAGGTCCCCGTTCCGGGTGCCGGGGCACGATCACCAGCAGGGATGGTACATCCCGCTCGTGGCGGGCTTCGCCCCAGGCCCTGGCGATGCGCACTTCCTCGTCATCGTGGGTGGAGGCGGCGACGATTGTGGGCCGGCCGAGGTCGAATGGCTCCGGTATGGCTTGAATCGGCGGGGCCAGCTTCAGGCTGCCGAGCACCCGCACCCGCTGTGCGGGGACACCGAAATCTCGGAACCGCCTGGCATCCTCGCGGCTGCGGGCGAGCACCTCGTTGGCGTGGGCCAGGGCGGTCGCTTGCAGGCGCCGGATCAGGGCTGGTGCCTCCATGGTGCGCTCGGAGAGGCGGGCGTTAGCGAGCACCAGCGGGATGCCGCGGCGGGCGGTGGCAGCGTAGAGGTTGGGCCAGATCTCGGTCTCCAGGATGACCGCGCCGCAGGGATGAAAGGTCTCAAGGAAGCGGCGCACCGCCCCCGGCCAGTCCACCGGTAGGTAAGCGTGGCGCGCGTGGGGCGGCAGGACACGGGTCGCGGTCTCAGCGCCGGTGGCCGTGGCGGTGGTGATGAGCAGTGGCAGCTCCGGTCGCTGCAGGGCGATGGCTTGGATCAGCGGCGCAGCGGTGCGGACCTCGCCGACCGAGGCGCAGTGGAGCCAGAGTGGCGCCTGTGCCGTGGCTGCAGCGTAGTGCCCGCGGCGCTCCTGTCGGAAACGCGCACCGCCACGGCGGTGCGCGCTACGCCTCAGCCAGGCCCAGAGGAATGGCGCAAGGGCGTAGAGTAGGGCGGAGTAGACGATTCGTAGCATCAGTAACGCGGGGGCTCGCCTTTCGGACGGTTGCGGAAGCGCTTGCGGACCCAGAGGTATTGCTCCGGTTGCTGACGGATCCAGTGCTCGATGAGCTGGTTGATGCGCGCAGTATCTGCATGGAGGTCCCCGCTAGGGAAGGCCCGTAACGGGGGCTCGAAGATCAGCCGGTAGCGCCCGCCGGGTAGGCGCTGCGGATAGTAGGGCAGGACGACACAGCCTGTGCGCTCGGCTAAGCGTGCCGTCGCCGGCGTGGTGGCGGCCTGGAGGTTGAAGAAGGGCACAAAGATGCCGCCACGGCGTGGGGGGATGTTCTCGTCCGGAGCGTACCAGATGGTATCGCCCTGCTTGAGGGCACGGATCATGCCGCGCATGTCGTGATTAGCGATGACATCTTCGATGTGCCGTCGGCGATTGCGACGCACGAGGGTAGCGATCAACGGATTGCGGTCTTCACGGTAGAGGGCCTTGAACGGGATGAGTTGTCGGATCATGGCACCGCTGAGCTCCAGGCCGAGCATATGGCAGGAGAGCAGGAGCACCCCGTGCTCATCGCTGCGGGCTGCTTCCAGGTGCTGGCGTCCCTGGATCTCGAAGAGCTGGGCGATCCGCTCCCGAGGGAGCCACCAGCCCATAGCGGTCTCTACGAGAGCGATGCCCATCAGGCGGAAGTTCTCCCGAGCGATAGCCTGGCGGCGGGCACCGCTGGCCTCAGGGAAGCACAGGGCTAGGTTGCGCAGCACGATAGCCCGGCGCTGCCCGGCGAGGTGCCACATAAGCTGGCCTAGCCCGGCACCCGCGCCCATGCGCACAGGCTGCGGCAGGGCTACTAGGCCCCGCAGCAGCCCGAGCAGTAGCCATACCCCCCAGAAGCGTGGGTGCAGAAAGCGCGCCCGCAGCAAGCGATCATCCTGAGGAGTGCTTCGGGCACCACCGCCTGCGGCCTTGGGCGCCATCCGCCGCTCGCTCACAGCTTGAAGGTGGCTCGGGTCCGGGTGCCGCGCAGCGGCGGGATGGCGGCATCGAAGAGACTGCTGGTCTGCCAGGCGTTGTCTCCCGTGCGGGTGATGCGCAGGGCCTCCATGATCGGGTCCGTGCCGACGATGACGAAGAGCCGGCCACCAATGGTCAGGGCATGATGGAAGCCGTAGTGGAGCTCGGGCAGGGCTCCGGTGACTGCAATGACATCGTAGTGCTGCCCGTCCTCCCAGCCGTCGGCTGCGTCTCCTTGCTCGATGCTGATGCGCTCGCTACCAGCCAGCCCTGCGAGCCGGTTCCGGGCCTGCTGGAGCAGCTCGGCGTTGAGTTCAATGGTGGTAACCCGGTCGCATAGGTGCGCCAGGCAGGCGGCGACGTAGCCGCTGCCAGTGCCGATCTCCAGGGCCTGCTCACCGGGTTGCGGGTCCAGCTCCTGGAGCATGCGCGCCTCCACCCGGGGCTCCATCATGACCTCGCCGTGGTCGAGCGGCAGCTGCAGGTCCGCATAGGCTAGGTTGCGGTAGCGTTCGGGGACAAAGCATGCCCGCGGGATCTCCTCCAGTACCTCTAGCACCCGTGGATCGAGCACATTCCATGGGCGGATCTGGCGGCGGAGCATGTTCTCGTGCGCGCTTTCATTCACGCTTGCCATCATTATGGTCTCCTCCCCCCCATCCCTGTCTTGATGGGAAGGGGCAATCGTAGGGGGTCAGTGCGGGTGCGGCAAGCACGCCTTGCGTTCGCGCGCTTAGGCTGGTATAAACCTGCCCTTTCCGGCGGCTGCCGGCGAGCTGGGATTGAGGAGCGTAGCTATGTCCAAGGTCTGCCAAGTCACCGGCAAGCGTCCGGGTACGGGGAATAACGTTTCCCATGCCAATAACAAGACGCGCCGGCGTTTCCTGCCCAACCTGCACGACCACCGCTATTGGGTGGAGAGCGAGAACCGTTGGGTCCGACTGCGTGTCTCCACCAAGGGCATGCGGATCATTGACAAACGTGGTATTGACGCGGTGCTCGCCGATATGCGGGCCCGTGGGGAGAGGGTCTAATGGCCGGAAAGAGCGCACGCGAGAAGATCAAGCTGGTGTCGAGCGCCGGCACCGGTCATTTCTATACCACCGATAAGAACAAGCGGAACACCCCGCACAAGCTTGAGATGAAAAAATACGACCCGGTGGTACGCAAGCACGTCACCTACCGGGAGACCAAGCTCAAGTAAGGCATCCCTGCGGGGCCGTTAGGCCCGGCCTGGAAGTCCCTTTGTGTGAGTAAGGGCTTCTGGGTCGGGTTTTTTGCTGTCTGAGGCCTGTCCGTTTTCTCTGGTCCTAGCCTGTTGTGCAATGGTGCATACTGTTGCAAGGTGCCAGGCCTTCCACGGCCCGTCAGATGAGCTGACCCATGACGGAGATCTTCCTCGCTAGGCAGCCGATCTTCAATCGCGAGCTGCAGGTTTGCGGCTACGAGTTGCTTTACCGGCGTGGCCACAGCGAGCGGGCGGAGTTCGTGGATGGTGATGCTGCCACTTCCACCGTCATCCTGAATACCTTCATGGAGATCGGGCTCCAGACGGTTACCGGGGGGCATCCTGCCTATCTCAATCTGACCCGTCGTTTCTTCGTCGATCACCATGTGCCCTTTCCCAAGGAATCGGTGGTGCTCGAGGTGCTCGAGGATATCGAGCCCGATGATGAGCTGATCGCCGCGCTGAGCCGTCTCTCCCGCGAGGGGTATCGCATCGCCCTCGATGACTACGTGTTGGATGGTCATAGGCGCCACCGGCTTTTGCCTTATATCCACATGGTCAAGGTGGATGTTATGGGGATGTCGGCGCAGCAGATCGTCCGCCATGCTCGTGCCCTGCAGCGCAGCTGTGTCCCTGCGCTGCTTGCTGAGAAGGTTGAGACCCAGGAGGTCATGGATCAGTGCCGTGCTGCCGGCTTCGAGTACTTTCAGGGGTTCTTCCTTTCGCGGCCGGCCACACTCTCGCGGCGCTCCGTCGCTAGCAATCGTATGCCGCTGCTGCGCTTGATCGCCGCTCTGCAGCGTCCCGAGCTCGACGTGCGCGAGCTTGAGCAGATCATCGGGCAGGACCTTTCCCTGGCCTATAAGCTGCTGCGCTATTTGGCCTCTCCACTGTTCCCCACCCGAGACATCGATAGCATCCGGAGCGCCATCCTCTACCTTGGGCGGCGGCAGTTGGCCGATTGGGCCGTGCTCCTGGCCATGACCTCCTACGGTGATCAGCCGCCGGAGCGGATCGTGACGCTGCTGGTGCGAGCGCGGGTGAGTGAGCAGCTTGTGCAGCACAAGCAGGGCGGTTCCGACCCAGGGACGGCCTTTACCCTGGGGCTTTTCTCAGGGCTCGATGCCGTGCTGGATGCCCCCCTGTCCGCAATCTGTGACGAGCTGCCCCTCAGCGAGGAGTCCCGCTGCGCACTGCTGGAGCACACCGGTCCGTATGGGCGCATCCTCGCGGCCGTACTTGCCCAGGAGCAGGGCGAATGGGATCGGCTCGCCGCTACCGGGGTCTCGGCCTCGCTGGTCAACCGGCTCTATCTGGAGGCCCTGCGCTGGGCCGAGACACAATGGCGTTGGCTCGCCCGTGCGGCGGCTGACGCCGAGGCTCAGGCGTCGGCGCCGTTCCGCTCAAGCAGCAGGTTCCCGCGTCGGTCCCGCTGAGCCTGCCACCCAGCTGCGACCCAGGTGGTGGAGACGGCATCCACCACCAGCATCGGCCCGTGCTCGGCGCTTTCCAGCGGCAGATGGGCACGCTGCCAGATGGGCACTGGCACGTCCTCGCCGTAGATGGCGGTAGCCCCTTGTGGGGTGCGGTCGGTGCTGGCTAAATCGGGTAGCTCAAGGGGTGGTCGCGGTCCACGCACCGCTAGGCGCAGGTTGACCAGTTCCAGGGGCTCGTCCAGGCGATGGCCGTAGCGTGCCTCGTGGGCGCGATGGAAGGCCTCCGCTACGGCGTTCGGGTCGTCCTCGTGCCAGTCCACGGTCAGGGTGAACGCCTGCCCCTGGTAGCGCAGCTCGACCCGGGGTACTTCCTCGATCTGCTCCGCTGCTAACCCTTCAGCCTGCAGCGCCGCTCGCCCGTCCGTGGCTAGCCTCGCCAAGTCGCGCTCGATCTCGGCGGTATCGAGCGCCGCCCAGGGACGGGCTACGGTCTGGGACAGCTGCCGTCCCCGCGGGGCTGCAAGCATCCCTAGCGCCGAGAGCACCCCGGAGTGGATCGGGATCAGCGTCCGTGTCATGCCGAGTTCCTCGGCCAGGGCGCAGACATGCAGACCGCCGGCACCACCGAAGGAGAGCAGGGCGAAGTCGCGCGGGTCGAACCCCCGCTCGACGCTGATGACGCGAAGTGCCCGGGCCATGTGTTCGTTGGCCAGCTGGAGGACCCCCGCGGCTGCCTCCTCGGCGGAGGTGCCGAGCGCTTTCCCTAGCCGGCTCAAGGCAGCGTGGGCAGCTGTGGTGTCTAGCTCCATGCCGCCGCCGAGGAATTGCCCCGGCGGTAGCCGCCCAAGGACGCAGTGTGCATCGGTGACCGTGGCTGCCGTGCCGCCGCGGCCATAGCAGGCCGGTCCCGGGTTGGCGCCGGCAGAGGCCGGTCCTACCTGCAGGGCTCCCCCGGTATCTACCTGGGCAATGGAGCCACCGCCGGCGCCGATGGTGTGCATATCCACCATGGGTACGCCGACGGGGTAGGGGCCGATACGGCCCTCGCTGGTGAGTTGAGGATCACCGTCGATGACGGCCACATCGGTGGAGGTCCCGCCCATGTCGAAGCTCAACAGCCGGGGCTCATCCGTGAGCTCCCCGATATGGCGGCCACCGATCAGACCGCCGGCGGGGCCGGAGAGGAGCAGGTGCACCGCCTGCTCACCGGCCCGCGCTGCGTCGATGCGCTCGCCGGAGCTCTGCATGACCGCGATCTGCGCCTGTGGTAAGCCTGCCTGCAGGCGCTGCAGGTAACCTTCCATACGCGGCCCGACATAGGCGTTGAGCCAGGTGGTGATGCCGCGTTCGTACTCGCGGTACTCCGGCAGGATCGCAGAGGAACGGCTGACGAAGGTGCCCTCCGGCGCGAGCTCGGCGAGCTGCAGCTCAAAGCGTGGGTCGAGGAAGGAGAAAAGGAGGTTGATCGCCACGGCTGCCGGCTTTTGCGCTGCTAGCGCCTTGCGGATTTCCTCTAGGTCCGCCTCGGTCAAGGGCTCGACCACGCTGCCATCGGCGCCGAGGCGGCCGCCGGTTTCCAGGCAGCGCTCGCTCGGCACGGGTGGAGCGATGGGCTGCGGGGCCAGGTCGTAGAGCTGGTCGCGCCCTTGCCGGCCTAGGGCGAGGAGGTCACCCAGGCCGCGGTTGGTGATCAGGGTGACCTCGACGCCTTTGCCCTCAAGCACGGCATTGGTGGCGACGGTGGAGCCGTGGACAAGGCGCAGGGGTTGCTCCTCGATGCCGAGCTCACGGGCCCCTTGGATAATAGCCCGCTCGGGCTGCTCCGGGGTTGACAGGACCTTGTGGATGGTGAGCCGACCCTGCTGTAAGAGGACAAAGTCGGTGAAGGTGCCGCCCGTATCAACCCCGAGCCAGGACGTCACTTGGTCTGCAGGTTGTGGTGCATGCATGCGAAACTATCCCGCTGCTCCTTGGAGCACTCTCGTGCAGGGTGCGGTGCTCGTCCTGTCGCGGGCGGTTGAGCGTGGGAGCCCCTTCGGGGAGGTGCCTGCGCCTGTCGAGGGAGGGCGACCACCGCGCCCCTACGATGAACCATCACCTGGCAGATCGCCAGTCATCGAGCGGAGCCGTGTCGTGCCTGAGCTACCGGAAGTCGAGACTACTCGCCGCGGCCTCGCGCCCTGGGTCGCAGGGCGTCAGCTGAGCCAGGTGATCGTGCGCCAGCGCCGCTTGCGCTACCCCGTGCCTGCCGGGCTGGAGGCCGCGGTTGCCGGAGAGCTTATCGTTGCCTTGGAGCGCCGAGGGAAGTACCTCTTGCTTTGCCTAGCCAGTGGTGCCTGGTTGCTGCTGCACCTGGGGATGTCGGGCAGCCTGCGGCGGGTGGGCAGGGCCGAGCCAGCGGGGCGGCATGAGCATGTGGACTTGGTGCTGGATGACGGCTACGCCGTGCGGCTGAAGGATCCGCGCCGATTCGGGTGCCTGCTCCTGGGGGCTGGTGACCCCCAGACCCACCGGCTGCTCCGGCGCCTGGGACCGGAGCCCCTGGGTCCAGCCTTCGATGGGGACTACCTCTACCGGCGTGCGGACGGTCGGCGTGCGGCAGTGAAGGCGTTCCTGATGGATGCCTCGGTGGTGGTTGGTGTGGGGAATATCTACGCGAATGAGGCGCTGTTTCGGGCCGGGATTCGTCCTGATCGTGCCGCCGGACGGGTCTCCCGGGCGCGCTACCGGTGCTTGGCGACGGCGGTGCGCGAGGTGCTTGAGGAAGCCCTGGCTGCAGGGGGGACCACCCTGCGGGATTTCACGGACGGGACCGGGCGGCCGGGCTATTTCGCTGTGGCGCTGTCGGTCTACGGCGGCTCGCGGTGCCCGGCTTGCAAGGGTACGCTGCGCCAGCTGCAGGTAGCGCAGCGCGGGACGTGGTTCTGCCCGCGCTGTCAGCGCTGAGCGGGAGCGGGAGGCAGGCGGTGTCAGGGGCCGCGGTAGACGCGCTGGCGTAGCGCCTCCGCCACGGCGGGATGGACGAAGCGGGAGACGTCGCCGCCGAGAGCGGCCACCTCGCGGACGAGGCTGGAGGAGATGAAGGCGTACTGCTCTGCCGGCGTCAGGAAGACGGTCTCGACGTCACTGCGTAGTTGACGGTTCATACTGGCGAGCTGGAACTCGTACTCGAAATCGGAGACAGCGCGCAGACCACGGACAATGACTTGTGCCCCATGCTGGCCGACGAAGTCCACGAGCAGGGTGGAGAAGGCCTCAACCCGCACGTTGTCGATCTCCTTTAGCGCGGTCCGTGTCAGGGCTAGGCGTTCCTCCACGGAGAAGGTCGGAGACTTGCTGGGGCTGGGGTTGGCAGCGACCCCGACGATCAGCTGCTCGAACAGACGCGCGCCACGCTGGATCAGATCGGTGTGCCCGTGGGTGATGGGGTCAAAGGTCCCCGGGTAGATGGCGGTTACGCCCATCGGTGGCTCCTCAGTCCTGAGTTTCTGTCGCTGTGTGGGCACGAAGCAGGCTGTAGTGACACTGCCCGGCTCGGCCCTCCCGGCTGAGCGCCCAGCCTGCGGGTAGGGCGGGTAGGCCTGTGCCAGCGTGGGCCTCAATATAGACGTAGGCGCTGGCGGCCAACCATCCCCGCTCGGCCAGTGTCTGGCAGCATGGTGCCAGCAGGTCGCCCCAGTAGGGCGGGTCGAGGAAGACGATCTCGAAAGGGCTCGCAAGGCCGCGCAAGTAGGTGAGGGCATCGACCGCCGCGACCTGGCCGCCTGTGGCGTGGAGGTTGTGCAGGTTCCGGCGCAGGGTCTCAGCGATATGGCGGTCGTGCTCGACCAGCACGGCCTCGTTGGCGCCGCGGGAAAGTGCCTCGAGGCCTAGGGCGCCGGTGCCGGCGAACAGGTCGAGGCAGCGGGCACCGGGCAGGCTGGGTGTTAGCCAGTTGAACAGGGTCTCGCGCACCCGGTCGCTGCTCGGGCGTACGCTGCCCTCAGGGACCGGTAGCTTCCGGCCTCGCCATTGCCCACCGATGATCCGTAGCTGCCCAGCTCGTCGGCGCTTCACTCCTCCTTCTCCTCGGCTTGTGGGCCGACGATGACCGTGGCCATCTGCTCTGGGTGGAGGCGGGTGTCGAGGGCCTCGCGCACCGCTGTCGGGTCGACGGCCTCCATGCGCGGGACGTAGTGTGCCAGATGGTCCGCCGGCAGGCGATGAGCGGCCATCACGCTCAGTTGCCGGATCAAGCCAGCATTGCTCGCCAGTGCCAGCGGGAAGGAGCCGGTCAGGTGGCGGACGGCCTCGTGAATCTCCTCTGCACTCAGTCCCTCGCGGTTAAGGCGGTTGACTTCCTCACGTAGCACCGCCAGCGCCTCTTCGCTGCGCTGGGTCTCCACGCTGGTGCGGACGAGCCAAGGGCCGCGCACCGGAGCGACCTGCAAGCGGCTGGCGGTGCTATAGGAGAGTCCCCGCTCCTCGCGCATGGCTTGAAAGAGCCGCGATACCAGCCCGCCGCCGAGGACCTGGTTCGCCACGCGCAGGGGATATTCCAGCGCCTCTTCGCCACGGGCGATGGCCGGTTGCCCCATCATGATGACCGTTTGGGTGCCCGGGAAGTCGATCCGTACCTCTTCTTCCGCGACCTCGGTGGAGGGCTGCGGGAGGGGCGGGGCTGGCTCACCGGCAGGCAGGGCGTCGAGGAGCCGATTGGCCAGCGTCTCGGCTTTTTCCCGCGCGAGGTCACCGACGATAGCGATCCCGGCATTGGCAGCAACGTAGTGCGTTGCATGGAAGCGTGCGACCTGTTCCGGGGAGAGGCTCGCTAGGCTCTCCTCGGTGCCTGCCGGGGCAGTAGCGTACGGGTGATCGCCGTACATGGCCTGGTAGAGGGCGCGCTCAGCGGTGCGAGCAGCCGACTGACGCTCGGTGCGCAGGGCTTGGCGCATGCGGCGAAGCTCGCGGGCCACGGCTTCGTCGCTGAAGGTCGGGCTGGCCAAGACGCGACGGAGTAGGGCCGTGGCCTGGCTCAGCGGCTCCTCGGCCGTCAGGCTGCGCAGGTGGACGCGGCTTTGATTGCGGTCGACGGAGGCCGATAGCTGAGCGCCTGTATCCTCCAGCCGACGAGCTAGCTCGCTGGCATCCAGCTCGTTCACCCCTTGATCCAGGCTGCGCGCGGTCAGCCGTGCCAGCCCCGGGGTGTCGCCGTCGCGAGCGCTGCCGGCATCGAAGACCACGGCGATGTCGACCATGGGTACCTCGGAGGTCTGTACGAAGTAGACGGGAGCGCCCTCACGGGCCTCCCAGCGTTGGACCTCCGGAGCGACGGTGGTCTCCTCGTCCGCGGCGATCGCGGGGGCGGTGCTCAGGGCCGCCACACTGAGGGCCGTGGTCATGACAAGATGGCGCAGTCGCTGGGGCATCATCCCTCCTCTCCCGGCAGCAGGCGGCCGATGGTCACCCGATCCGGCTGCAGGTACCGCTGCGCCGCCTGCTGGATCGCCTCCGGGGTCACGGCCTGGAGCCGTTGCTCGAAGCGTTCCCGCTCCTCCCAGCCGATACCGGTGCTCTCGAGGCGGCCGAGCTGACGGGCGCGCGCCATGGGGTCATCCCGCTCGTAGACCTCGCTGGCTATCAGCCGGGTGACTGCGCGCTGCAACTCGTCTTCCGCCACGGGCTCCTCGCGCAGACGCTGGAGCTGTGCCTGCAGGGCCTCTTCCAGGGTGTCCAGGGAGGTGTCCTCAGCCGGGCGGGCGACCAGGGAGAAGAGGGTGTCGAGCCGGGATACGGAGGTGTATTGAGCCGACGCGCTGGTTGCCAGCCCCTCGCCACGGATCAGGTGCTCGGGGAGGCGGGCGGAGCCGCCGCCGTCGAGGAGCTCTGCAGCCATGAGCAGGGCGTAGGCGTCCTCGGGGCGCTTGGCAGTGGCGAGTGAGGGCACGTTATAGGCCATGTAGAGCAGCGGCACCTGGGCATCCTCGAAGTGCAGGGTTAGCTGCCGGGCTCCGGGCGCAGCATCGATCTCGCGCCCCTCAGGGGCTGGCTCCGTCTCCCGGGCGGGTACAGCGCCGAAATGGCGCTCAGCCATCGTGAAGATCTCCTCCGGGTCTACGGCGCCAACCACCACCAGAGTGGCATTGCCCGGTGCGTACCAGCGTTCGTACCAGGAGGCTAGGTCGGCGAGGCGTAGGCTTTGTAAGTCGTGTGTCCAGCCGATGATCGGGTCCCGGTAGGGGCTGGCCATGTGCGCTGTGGCTGTGAACCGCTCGAAGGCCCGGGCTTCCGGGGCGTCCTCGACCCGCTGCCGTCGCTCTTCACGGATGACCTGCATCTCCCGCTCGAAGGCGTCCTGCTCAAGCTGGAGTTGATGCATGCGCTCGGCCTCGAGCTCGAAGGCCAGCTCCAGCCGGTCGGCGGCCAGCATCTGGTAATACCCGGTGTAGTCGCGGGCGGTAAAGGCGTTGTGTTCGCCTCCCTCACGAGCGATCAGCCGAGAGAACTCTCCGCTCTCGCGCTGCTCGGTCCCCTTGAACATCATGTGCTCGAGGGCATGGGATATGCCGGTGATAGGCCGGTGCTCATGGCCGGCGCCGACGCGGTACCAAAGCATGGAGACTGCCACGCCCGCCCGCTGGTCCTCCTCGACGAGGACGGTCAGCCCGTTGTCGAGCGTATGCTCGTGGATGGTAGAGGCAAGTGCCGGGCTTGCCAGGGGAAGTAGCAGCAGGGAAAAAGCGGCTCGGTAAAGGTTCATGGCTCCATCCGGGCGGGTCATCGCCGCGTTTCTTACCAATGGTAGGATATCCCACATTGCAAGGCTGCGGGCCGCCGTTAGGGCGAGCCCTTACTACTCCCGACAACGAAGGCACTGCCGAAGGTCCATGAGCGATAGCGAAAACAGCGAGAAGCGTCCCGGCCTGATGGGGCGCCTGCGCAAAGGGCTGCGCCGGACGCGCACCGGCCTTACCGAGGGGTTGACGACCCTCTTCGTCGGCCGTCGAGAGCTCGACGACGAGCTGCTCGAGGAGCTAGAGATGCGCCTGCTTCAGGCCGACGTAGGCATGGAGGCGACGCAGAAAGTACTCGATGCCCTGGTCGAGCGCCTGGGCAAGGGGCAAATCCCCGCCGGCGAGTCGGTGCTGCAGGTCGTGCGCGAGGAGATCACCCGGATCCTCGAGCCCGTGGAACAGACGCTGGTCATCGGCGCCGATAAGCGCCCCTTCGTCATCCTGACCGTGGGGGTGAATGGTGCCGGCAAGACCACGACCATCGGCAAGCTTGCCGCCCATTTCCAGAGTGAGGGGCGCTCGGTGATGATCGCCGCGGGGGATACCTTCCGGGCCGCTGCGGTCGAGCAGCTCCAGCAGTGGGGTGAGCGGGTGGGATGCCCGGTGATCGCCCAGCCCACCGGCTCTGATCCAGCCTCGGTGGTCTACGATGCTCACCAGGCAGCGCTTGCCCGCGGTACCGATATCCTCATCGCCGATACCGCCGGTCGGTTGCACACCCAGTCGAACCTCATGGATGAGCTGCGCAAGATCCGCCGTGTGCTCGGTCGCCAGGATCCGGATGCGCCGCATGAGACCCTACTCGTCCTCGACGGCGGTAATGGCCAGAACGCCTTGGCCCAGGCCGAGCAGTTCGGAGCGGCGGTGCGGGTGACGGGGCTTGCCGTCACCAAGCTTGACGGGACAGCGCGCGGCGGTGTTCTCATGGCCTTGGCCGAGCGGCTCGGCATCCCGGTGCGCTACATCGGCGTCGGTGAGCGGGTAGAGGATCTGCGGACCTTCCAGGCGGCGGCTTTTGCGGAGGCGCTGACCGAGGAATGATCCGCTTCGATCGGGTAAGCAAGCGCTACCCACAGGCCGGGCAGGATGGGGTGCGCGGCGTCAGCCTGGAGATCGGCGCGGGGGAGCTGGTCTTTGTGACCGGCCACTCCGGGGCTGGCAAGAGCACGCTGCTACGGCTGATTCCGCGGCTGGAGTGCCCGAGCGGAGGACGATTGGAGGTTGCCGGGGTGGATGTCGGCCGTTTGCCCCGACGCAAGATTCCCCTCCTGCGCCAGCGGGTGGGCATGACCTTCCAGGATCACCGCCTGCTTCCAGAGCGAACGGTCTTCGGCAACGTGGCACTGCCGCTGGAGATCGCCGGGATCCCCAGGCGCGAGGCGGCGCGCCGGGTGCGAGCGGCCCTTGACAAGGTGAGCCTGCTGCACAAAGAGCAGGCCGCCCCGGTCACCCTCTCGGGCGGTGAGCAGCAGCGCGTGGGGATTGCCCGGGCGGTGGTCAATCGCCCGCCGGTGCTCCTCGCCGACGAGCCTACGGGGAACCTGGATCCGGGCCTCTCCGCAGAGATCATGCATCTTTTCACGGCTTTCAGCCGGATTGGCACTACGGTGCTTATTGCGACTCACGATCTGGGCCTGGTCGAGGAGCTCGGTTATCGGGTGCTGACCCTGCGCCAGGGAGAGCTGGTGGGTGATCGTCCGGCCCGGGAGCTTGCCTGATGGCTCGTCGTCCGGAGCGCGGGGCAACCCTGCGGCGGCGTCGGCCCCGCGACGAGGCGCAGCAGCAGAAGCGCTTGTTCCCCCGTGCCCGCCGGCGCCGCGACCAGCCTCGTACCAGCGGCCCGCCGGCGGCGCCACTGCTCTACCTGCTGCGTCATGGCCAGGCAGCGGTGACAGCCTGGCAGCGGGCTCTGCGTGCTCCCGTGCACAGCTTGCTCACCGCCGCTGTCGTGGCGATCGCCTTGGCGCTGCCGGCCTTGCTCCTGCTCGCTGTGGCGAACGCTGAGCAGGTAGCAGGCAGCTGGCAAGAGGGGGCACCGCAGGCATCGCTATTCCTGGAGCGTGGCACCGAGGCAGCTGAACTGCAGCGTTATGCCGATGAGCTGAGGGGGCGTCCCGGGGTGCAGGATGTCACCGGCATTACGCCAGACGAGGCGCTGTCGGAGTTCCGTGCTCACTCCGAGCTCGACGCTGCTTTGGAGCTGCTCGACGAGAACCCGCTGCCCCCCGTGTTGGTTGTCACCCTGGATCGCGGCCTGGAGCCCGAGGCGATCTCGGAGCTGGCCGCCTCCTTGGCCGAGGGGCTTCCTGTGGCCAGGATGCAGCTCGATCAGCAGTGGGTGGAGCGGCTGCACGCCCTCATGACCCTCGCCGAGCGTGCCTTGTGGGCGATCGCAGTGCTGCTGGCGCTAGCGGTGGTCTTGGTCATCGGGAATACCATCCGCTTGACCCTCGAGAGCCGCCGTCATGAGATCGAGATCGTTAAGCTCATCGGCGGCAGTAACGGTTTTGTGCGCCGTCCCTTCCTGTACGAGGGGCTGGGGTATGGCCTGCTCGGCGGTGTCCTCGCCTGGGTGCTGACCGAGCTCATCCGCTGGAGCCTGGCCGGCCCTGTGGCGCAGCTGGCATCGTCCTATCAGAGCTCGTTCACGCTCGCTGGCTTGGGGTCAGCTGGCGGCCTGGGGCTATTATTGATGGGAGCGGTACTCGGCACGCTCGGCGCTTGGACAGCCGTAGCCCGTCATCTGGCCGCCATCGAGCTGCGGTGAATCGCCATACCTGGCGCGAATGTTTTACACTGCTCCTTAGGGCGTTGCCGTCCGCTGCCCTTGAAAGTGGCCGGCAATGTCCCTAAACCGACATTCAGGAAACAGGACGCGTGTCGAGAGGGGTCAGGATCAGGTTGGAGGTCAAAACGCCTATGAGCACGGAGCTGATGAAAGTCGGGAATGCCCATCTTCCGCTGCCGACCAGCAGCGAAGAGGCTTACATCCAGGCTGTAAATCAAATCCCGGTGCTCAATGCCGATGAAGAATACGTGCTGGCGTGGCGCTGCCATTACGAGAACGATCTGGACGCCGCGCGGCAGCTGGTACTGTCGCATTTGCGCTTCGTGGTCCATATCGCCCGCGGCTATCGGGGCTATGGGCTGCCACTCGGCGATCTGATCCAGGAAGGTAATATCGGCCTGATGAAGGCCGTTAAGCGCTTCGATCCCAGCGTCGGCGTGCGCTTGGTCTCCTTTGCGGTGCACTGGATCCGTGCCGAGATCCACGAGTACATCCTGCGGAACTGGCGCATCGTGAAGGTCGCAACGACCAAGGCACAACGTAAGCTCTTCTTCAACCTGCGTGGGGCCAAGAAGCGTCTGGGCTGGATGAGCCGTGAGGAGGTCGAGACCGTGGCTAGCGACCTCGGCGTTCAGCCAGAGACTGTCCTGGAGATGGAATCCCGCCTCTCGGGACAGGACCTAGGCTTCGATCCGTTGATCGATGACGATGAAGATGAGCAAGCGCGGGCCCCGGTGGCCTATCTGGAGGATCGGCGCTTCGATCCGGCGAGCGTGGTGGAGAGCGAGGATTGGGGGTCGCACCGCGACGAGGCGCTGCACACCGCGCTCAGCCAGCTCGATCAGCGCAGCCAGGAGATCTTGCGCGGCCGCTGGCTGGAGGAAGAGCGTCAGACGCTGCAGGAGCTGGCCGACCGGTACGGGGTTTCGGCCGAGCGCATCCGCCAGCTCGAGAAGAATGCCATCGGCAAGCTCCGAAAGGCGGTCAGCGCATGAGGGTGCGGGTGGTCCTCTCGCCCCCGCCCAGGCGTTGGCCAGGCCTGGCCAGAGCGGCGTGCGCTCCTTCCAGCGGGTTCCGCTTGTAACAGCCGCTGTGGGCTCAGGGAAGAGGCCGTAGCGGCTCGAGCCGTTAGCTCACAGCACCCCTCGCTCGGCGAGAGAGACCGGCTCACCGTCGCCGATCACGAAGTGATCCAGCAATCGGGTATCCACCAAGCCCAAGGCCTCGCGCAGGCGCTGGGTGAGCGATTCATCGGCTGGGCTTGGCTCGGTGACCCCTGAGGGATGGTTGTGCGCCACGATCGCTGCGGCAGCATTTTGGCCAGCGCCCGCCGTACCACTTCCCGCGGGTAGACGCTGGCGCCGTCGATGGTGCCGCGGAAAAGCTCCTCGAAACCGATTACCCGGTGGCGGTTGTCTAGGAAGATCCCCGCGAAGACCTCCTGGGGGCGGTCGCGCAGCTGTGCAGCTAAGTAGCGACGGGTTTGTGCCGGGCTCGTCAACGCGGGGCCGCGGCGAAGCTGCTCCCCGAGGTGGTGCCGTCCCATCTCCAGTACAGCCTGGAACTGGGCGTACTTGGCGTCCCCCAGCCCGGGATGGGTGGTGAATTGCTTGCGGTCGGCGTCTAGGAGCCCGCGCAGCCCGTCGAAGGTGGCGATCAATTCCCGGGCGAGCGCCACGGCCGATTGCTCACGCCGGCCGGTACGCAGGAAGACCGCGAGCAGCTCGGCGTCGGACAGGGCTTCGGCCCCTTGCGCGATCAACTACTCCCGTGGCCGCTCCTCCTGCGGCCAGGATCGGATCGACATGACACTGCCCTCCCTGGCGGTGTCGTTGCTTTGTCTCGGGTCGTTGCGCCGTTGCTGTTAGTGGCTTATTACGCTGCCCAGTTGTCGCGCATCCGTTTGAGTCGCTGGAGCTGGTAGCGGTTGATATTCGCGGTCATCATGAAGAGCCCGGCGACGAATAGCAGCGGGAAGGTGATAGCGACAGCTAGCTGCTGCAAACCGGCAAGTTTAACAGCCAGCACCAGCAGCAGCGCTCCTGCCGGGACGCCGTACATGCGGATACGGGTGCTGTTCTCCGTGCGTCGGATATGGGCGTCCAGCTCCTCGTAGCTGTTGAAGTCCGTCTCCTTTGCGGAGCCGAACATCTCCCGTAACGTGAGCCCGCGCCGCTGCTCAGCCTCGTCTGCCTGGGCGGCGCTAGCCCCGCTGTGCTCTTGCGCCAAGTCCTCCCGATGCGCGTTCTCGCCAGTCTGCGTATGCTCTTGACTCATGGCGCCTCCTCGGGTCATTCCCCTTCTCTCCCTATGATGACCCTATAGGATGTACAGCGTGATTCAACCCCGCCCGCTGTTGGCGAAGGACCGCTGCACGCGGCTTTTCAGGATCTGCGACAATATGCATATGCCAAGCTTGAGCCATTCCCCCCGCATCTTGCTGATTGTCAGTGGCGGTATCGCTGCCTATAAAGCCGCCGATCTGGTTCGCGAGCTACGCCGCGGCGGCGCCGAGGTGCAGGTGGCGATGACCGTCGGCGCGCAGCGGTTTGTGGCTCCGCTGACCTTCCAGGCCCTTTCTGGGTATCGGGTGCATACCGATCTGCTCGATCCAGCCGCTGAGGCGGCAATGGGGCATATCGAGCTCGCCCGCTGGGCGGATCGTGTGATGGTAGCCCCGGCGACGGCAGACTTCCTCGCTCGGCTCGCCCAAGGGCGGGCCGACGATCTGCCAGCCGCCCTGTGCCTGGCGACGCGTGCCCCGATTACCGTGGCACCGGCGATGAACCATACCATGTGGGAGGCGGCGGCCACTCAGGAGAACATGGCGCTCCTGCAGCAGCGCGGGGTGGCCTGCATTGGCCCTGAGAAGGGAGAGCAGGCCTGCGGCGAGTACGGGGCTGGGCGGATGAGCGAGCCGGAGGTGATTGCGGCCGCCGTGCTGGGTAACACGAAGAGGGTGGATCAGGGGCCGTGGGCTGGGCGTACTGTGCTGATTACCGCTGGGCCGACCCGTGAACCCATCGACCCAGTGCGCTACTTGACCAACCGCAGCTCCGGACGCATGGGCTTCGCCTTGGCCGCGGCAGCGCACGAGGCCGGTGCCCGGGTGGTGCTGGTCAGCGGTCCCACAAGCCTGGCAACACCGCCCGGGGTGGAGCGCGTGGATGTCGAGCGGGCGGCGGAGATGTACGATGCCGTACTCAGCCGTGTGGATGAGGCTGACTGCTTCATCGCTGCCGCGGCGGTGAGCGATTACCGCCCTCGGCAGGAAGCGACCGAGAAGCTGAAGAAAGGCGTCAGTACGCTGAGCCACCTGGCCTTGGAGCCTGCTCCCGATATCCTGCGTGCCGTGGCGGGGTGCTCACCTCGGCCGTTCGTGGTCGGTTTCGCCGCTGAGACCGAGGATGTGATAGCGCATGCCCGGGGCAAGCTCACGGATAAGGGTCTTGACTTGATCGCCGCCAATCGTGTCGGGCCCGGGCGGGGGTTCGAGACAGCGGACAACGCCCTAGAGGTCCTCTGGCCTGGCGGCGGCGTATCGCTGGCGCAGCAGCCCAAGCGCGAGCTGGCGCGCGAGTTGCTGGCGGTGGTGGCCGAGCGCGCCGGCTTTCAGGATTGATTTCAGGAGCTAGCATGTCCCGTAAGATTGAAGCCCGTATCGTAGATCAGCGCCTCGGCCGTGAGATCCCGTTACCGACCTACGCCACCGAGGGTGCTGCCGCGATGGACCTGCGCGCCTGCCTGAGCGAGCCGCAGCGCCTTGCCCCGGGTGAGCGGCGGCTCTTCGGGACCGGTCTGGCGGTGAATATCCATGACCCCGGGTTGGTAGGCATCGTCGCCTCCCGTTCCGGGTTGTCGCTCAAGCACGGGATCCGAGTCGCCCAGGGGGTTGGGGTTATTGATTCGGATTACCATGGCGAGATCGGTGTCATTCTTGCCCACGACGGTGCTGAGGCGTACACCATCGACCCCGGCGAGCGTATCGCGCAGCTGCTCTTCCAGCCTGTGGTGCAGGTCTCGCTGGCTTATGTGGAGGCTTTCTCGACGGTTACCGATCGCGGTAGCGGGGGGTTTGGCCACAGCGGCACCGTGTAGCCGCAGCGCTTCAGGCATACTGTTGCCGGCGTGCCCGTGGGCGGCTTGCCGAGGGGCAGCGTCTTGAGCCCGAGCAGAGGAGGAGAGCCCGTGAGCGCAGCGCAAGTACCCGCATCCATCTTCCGCGCCTATGATATCCGCGGTGTGGTCGGTACGACCTTGGATGCCGAGATCGCCTACTGGATTGGCCGTGCGGTGGGCAGTGAGGCGCGAGAGCGCGGCGTCCAGCGCCTGGTGGTGGGCCGTGACGGGCGCCACTCCAGTGCTGAGCTGGCTGCTGCAGTGAGCACCGGCATGAAGGAGGCCGGCTGTGAGGCCATCGATATCGGCCGGGTGCCGACCCCGGTGATGTACTTCGCTACCCATGAGCTGGAGACAGGCTCCGGGGTGGCGGTCACCGGTAGCCATAACCCCTCCGACTATAATGGCATGAAGGTCATGATCGCCGGGGATACCCTCTCCGGGGAGGCGATCACGGGGCTCTATGAGCGCATCCGGGACGGTCGCCTGAGCCAGGGAGAGGGCACCGTTGAGACGCGGGCCGATATGCTCGAGCGTTATATCGAGCGTGTCACCGCCGAGGTCCGTCCCGCCCGTCCCTTGCGGGTGGTGCTGGATGCCGGTAATGGGGTCGCCGGCGCGGTAGCGCCGCGCTTGTTCGAGGCCCTCGGCTGCCACGTAGAGACGCTCTATTGCGAGGTTGACGGCGACTTCCCCCATCACCACCCCGATCCGGCCGATCCGCACAATCTTGCCTCCCTTATCGAGCGCGTACGTGCCTCGGGTGCCGATGTGGGACTAGCCTTTGATGGGGACGGCGATCGTCTCGGCGTGGTTGATGCTAACGGCAAGATCATCTGGCCCGACCGGCAGCTGATGCTTTACGCCCGCGACGTCCTCAGCCGTCGTCCCGGCGAGCCCATTGTCTTTGACGTCAAGTGCAGTATGCATCTCAAGCGGGTGATCGAGGCTGCCGGCGGTGAGCCCCGGATGTCGCTCACAGGGCACTCGCTGATCAAGGCCACGCTGCGTGAGACCGGTGCTCCCCTGGCCGGGGAGATGAGTGGCCATACCTTCTTCGCCGAGCGCTGGTATGGCTTCGACGATGGCCTCTATACCGCTGCCCGCCTGGTGGAGATCCTCGCCGCCGATCATCGCTCCAGCGCGGCGGTCTTTGCCGAGCTGCCCGAGGGGGTCTCGACCCCGGAGCTTAAGGTGCAGGTCCAGGAGGGAGAGCAGGAGGCCCTCATGGCGGAGCTGATGGCTGAGGGGAAACGGCGCTTCACCGAGGCGGTGATCCATACCATCGATGGCATCCGTGTCGAGTGGCCCGATGGCTGGGGCCTGATTCGTGCCTCTAACACGACGCCGGTGTTGGTCGTGCGCTTTGAAGCCGACGACGAGGCTGGCCTGGCGAGGATCCGCAGCGCCTTCGAGGCGCTGCTGGCCGCTGTGCGCCCGGGCCTAGAGATACCCGGCTAGCAGCAGCCCCCTCGGGACGGGACGGATGGGCTTCCGGAGGTGCTTGTCCCGGCCATCTGTAGCGGTCTCTGGGGGCTGCCTGGGGCCGTTGCCCGTCCTCACCGAAGGTGCCCCCATCCCCAGCACTGGATACGAGAAGAGAAGGCTATGTCAGAAGAGCATATCGATCCGGAGCTTACCGCCCGTGTGCTCGTTGAGGCCCTGCCGTACATCCGTCGTTTCCGTGGGCAGACCATTGTGGTCAAGTTCGGCGGCAACGCCATGGTCGATGAGGCGCTGAAGGTCGCCTTCGCACGGGATATCGTGCTGATGCGCCTGGTCGGGTTCCGGGTGGTGGTGGTCCACGGAGGCGGTCCACAAATCGGCCATCTGCTTGAGCGGATTGGCAAGGAGACAGAGTTCGTCCAGGGCATGCGGGTTACCGACGCCGAGACCATGGACGTGGTGGAGATGGTCCTCGGCGGCTTGGTGAACAAGGAGATCGTCAACCTGATCAGCGCCCAGGGCGGTCGTGCCGTAGGGTTGACCGGCAAGGACGGCGGCTTGATCCGCGCCCGCAAGCTGGAGGTTGAGCAGGCCGGCCCCGAGAACCAGGTCCCAGAGATCATCGATATCGGCCATGTCGGTGAGGTCGATTACATCGACCCGGCAGTGGTGGAGATGCTTGACTCCGGCGAGTTCATCCCGGTGGTTGCCCCCATCGGCGTGGATGAGCGCGGCACCTCCTATAACATCAATGCCGACCTTGTGGCCGGCAAGGTCGCTGAGGTGCTCGATGCCGAGAAGCTCCTGCTGCTCACCAACACCCCGGGGGTGCTCGACAGCGCCGGCCATCTGCTCACCGGCCTGAGTCCGCAGCGGGTGGATGAGCTTATCGCCGACGGTACCATCGCCGGCGGCATGCTGCCGAAGATCCGGTGTGCTCTGGATGCTGTCATCGGCGGGGTGCGCAATGCCCACATCATCGATGGCCGTGTGCCCCATGCGGTGCTGCTGGAGCTGTTCACCGATAAAGGGGTGGGGACATTGATCCAGCGTGATCGGTAGCCTTGGTGGTGGCGAGCTCGGCCCCGGCCAGTACGTCCAGGTGGAGACGGTTTTTCACCGCGCGGAGCCTACCCAAAGCGATACGAGACCCCGGAAGCGGTATCGGGATCCTCTCGCTTTCCCTGATCGCGGTGCTTGTGGGCGCGCTCACGGGTGTGGTGGCGATCCTCTTTCGCCATTTGATCGTCCTGATCGACAACGCTTTTTTCCTGGGGAGCCTCTCCTTAGAGGAGCCGGCGGGTCAGCTGATAGCCCCGGGGCCTTGGGGGGCCGGTATCATCCTCGTTCCTGTGCTCGGCGGCTTGGGGGTGGTTTTCCTAATCCGCAATTTTGCCCCTGAGGCTCGGGGCGGCGGGGTCCCTGAGGTCATGGATGCCATCTACTACCGGGAAGGGCGGATCCGGCCGAAGGTGGCGGTGGTCAAGTCCCTGGCCTCGGCGCTATCGATAGGTAGCGGTGCTTCGGTGGGACAAGAGGGACCTATCATCCAGATCGGTTCGGCTTTCGGGTCGAGCGTGGCGCAAGCCCTGGGCTTGCTCGCCTGGCAGCGGATCACACTGCTTGCATGCGGTGCAGGCGCAGGTATCGCGGCGACTTTTAACACCCCGCTTGGTGGGGTGATGTTCGCCATTGAGCTCATGATGCCGGAAGTCTCGGCGCGGACCTTCTTGCCGGTGGTGCTGGCTACAGGGACGGCAACCTACGTGGGCCGGCTCTTCTACGGGGCAGAGCCGCTTTTCCTAGTCGCCTTCTCGGCGCTGCCGGAGACAGAGCCTCTCGATGTTGCCCGCTTAGCCGGCTTCGTAGGGGTCGGGGTGCTTTGTGGCCTGGGCGCCTACGCCTTTGTCCGTGTGCTCGCCCTCTTCGACCGCCTCTTTGCCCAGCTCTCGGGAGGGGGTTACCTGCAGCACGCCTTGGGGATGGCACTTGTGGGGGCGATGATGTATCTCCTCGCTCAAACTTACGGGTACTACCTGATTGAGGGGACGGGACACGCCACCATCCAAGCGATCCTCACGGGCGAGATTGCCGCCCTGACCATGCTCGCCGTGCTGTTCGTGGCCAAGCTAGTGGCGACCGTTCTCAGCCTGAGCTCTGGGGCGGCTGGTGGGATCTTTTCACCCTCGCTGCTACTCGGGGCTGCTCTCGGGGGCGCGTTGGCTGCGGGGCTTGATTGCCTCTGGCCGGAGGCTGGTTTCACGGTACCGGAGTTCGCCATCGTCGGTATGGCGGCCATGATCGGCGGTGCCACGGGAGCGGCCATGACCGCTATCGTCACCATCTTTGAGCTAACACGGGATTACAATGTCATTGTCCCCATGATCCTGGCGACAGCCCTGGCTATCGGGATCCGCCGGGCCTTCTCTGCCGAGAGTATGTACACTATCAAGCTGGCCGCGCGGGGGCATTACATCCCCAAGGAGCGGCATACCAACATGTTCTTGGTCCGCCATGCGGACGAGGTCATGGATACGGCGATCGCCTATCTGCCGGCTAGTCTCGATCGGATCAGCGCCCTGCGCATGATCGATGCCATGGCCTCACCGCCACGGTTCATCTTGCTCCATCAAGGTAACCGGATGGTGGGGGTGACCTCTCATCAGCTACTGACCGGTCCGGGGGGAGCGGATGACCAGAACGCTGCGATCCCTGCGTTGCGCTATATCATCGTGGGCCCTGGGGATTTGCTCAACGACGTCATGCAGTGTCTGGCGCACGAAGAGGCCGAAGTCGCGCTGGTTGCCAAGTCACGAGGCCAGCTGCGCGTCGGTGAGGTCGAGGGCCTGATCTCCCCGGACGATGTCGGCCAGGAGGTCCTGCGCAGCTTCCAGAGCCGAGGGCAATAAGTAGTGCGGCAGTGGCTAGGCGGTAGGGCTGCGAGACTCCGCCCTGCGCAGTCCGCTGATCCAATAGCCAGCGAGGCTGAGCAGCATTGCCAGCATGGTGACGTACGCGATCCAGCCGAGGCTGTGGTAGAGGTAGCCCGGCAGCCAAGACCCCACCATCCCGCCGGCGTAATAGAAGGCGATGTAGAGCCCGTTGATCACGCCGGTATCGCCGTCCACCTCCTGGTTGAGGAACCCCGGCGCCAGTGCGTGGAGCAGGAACATGCCAGCGCAGAAGGGAAACATGCCCAGGAAGATGAGCGCTGGCCAGGGACCGAGGAACATCGCCAGCGAGGCGGCGAAGATGGCAATGCCCAGCAGCATGGTGTTGACTACGCCGCCGATGCGAGCGGCCACGCGCAGGGCGCTGAGCGCCGTGGCCACACCCATCAGATAGCCGGTGTACATCAGCGAGATGCCCAGATCACTCAGTCCGGCCTCCAGCTCCACCAGGCGGAAGGGCAGGAAGGTGAGCAGCGAGAGGAAGACGAAAAAGGCGCAGAAGATGGCGCCGTAAATCCGTAGGGCCCGCGGCTGGCGCAGGATCTGGCCGACCGCGCGGCCGTCCAGGCGGCCGAACCCGGCCTGCGGGTCGGCGTCCAGGTGCAGTAGCAGGGCGGTGCACAGCAGCTGGGCGGTTCCGAAGAGCAGGAAGGCCGCTTCCCAGCTCACGGCGGTGGTCATGGCGCCGGCGATGACCCGGCCTAGGAAGCCGCCCATCACCGTGGCCGCCACATAGCCGGCCATGACCCGCGTGGTCCGCCCCGGCGTGGCGCCGGCGGCCAGGTAGGTCATCAGGGCGGTGAGGATGGCCGGGATCAGGAGGCCCTGTACCAGGCGCAGCCCCAGCAGGATTTCGAAGGTGGGTGCGATGGCCACCGCCAGCTGGGTGAGGCCCAGCAGCCCCGATGCCACTACCAGCATCTGCCGCGACGAAACGCGCTGGAGGACAAAGCCGTAGGCGATGGGGGCGATCGCCAGCGGTAGCAGGGTGGCGGTGAGCAGCAGGGAGGCCTTCGGCTCGCTTACCGAGAAGGCCGCCTGCAGGGTCGGCAATAGCGGCTGCGGGGCATGGATGGCCGAGAAGGCCAGGATCGTGCAGTAGATGGTGATCGCGAGCTGCGGTAACGGCATGGCGTCCCCGGTTGCTGCGCCTGGAGGGTGATCGAATCGTCAGGTGCGGGAGTCTCCGTCTTTCGCGCCGGGGTTGCAAGCCGGCGCCCCCCCCATGGCGTGGGTGCCAGGGGCGGTGCAGCCGGTAAGGGCGGCAGCGCCGCAGATCAGGAGGGCAGCTACGCGGTGATCTAACGGGGGATCAGGTGGGGCCGCACGGCCATGGCCTTCCTTGGGTGAAGAGGATCTAGCTATCTGCCCTGAGCCTATCCCCCGTGGCTGGATCGGCGAGCAGGGGCGCCACTATGACGCTCCGTAGCGTGAGCGATACCGCCTGATCGCTTCTAGGGTGTCGCCCTTGCCACCGTGATCGGCCAGGTAGGCCTCCAAGTGGTCGAGGGTGATGATGGGTACTACGGGGGCATCGAGGAGGCGCTCCACCTCATGGACCGCGGAGGTCTCGCCACGACCGCGCTCCTTGCGGTCGAGGGCGATAGCCACGGCGGCGACGGTACCGCCCTCGGCGGTGATGAGCTCGGCCGCCTCACGGATAGAGACGCCGGAGGAGATGACATCGTCGGTAATCACTGCGCGCTGGCCAGCTACCGAAGCGCCGACCAGGCGTCCCCCTTCGCCGTGATCCTTGGCCTCCTTGCGGTCGAAGGCGTAGGGCACGTCGCGACCACGCGTCTCGGATAAGGCCATAGCCAGTGCTGTGGCCAGGGGGATGCCCTTGTAGGCAGGGCCGAAGACCAGCTCGAAGTCGATCTGTGCGCGGCTTAAGGACTCGACATAGCAGCGACCGAGCTGGCTCAGGGCGGCGCCGCTGCTGAACAGGCCGGTGTTGAAGAAGTAGGGACTCTCGCGACCAGATTTGAGCTCAAAACGCCCGAAACGCAAGGCGCCGCGGTCGAGCGCGAAGCGGATAAAGGCCTCCTGGTAGTCGTACATACGGCTCATCCCGTGTTCCTCATGCCCGCGGCGATACCGTTGATAACCACTTGCAGGGCGCGGCGCAGCGAGTCGTCCTCGTTCATGCGCGAGCGGCGCAGCAGCTCGACCTGCAGCAGGTTGAGCGGATCGACGTAGGGGTTGCGGACTGCCACCGCCCGTTGGACAACCGGGTAATCGGCTAACGGCTCCCTATGGCCGGTGACGGTGAGCACTGTGTTCCGGGTGCGGGTGAAGCGCTCACGCAGCTCGTCGCCCATGGCCTGGAGGCCTGCAGGCACCAGCGCGCGCTCATAGAGCCGGTTGACGCCGGGCTCGGCCTTGGCAAGGACCATCTCGACCATGTCGAGGAAGGCCTCGAAGAAGGGCCAGCGCTCGAACATCTCGCGCAGCTCGTCGGCAAGCTCCTCCTCCTCGATGGCCTCTTCGAGGGCATCTCCTACTCCGAGCCAGGCGGGCAGCATGAGGCGGGTCTGGGTCCAGGCGAAGACCCAGGGGATAGCCCGTAGGCTATCCACACTCATCTGATCCGGGGTGCGTTTTGCCGGTCGGCTGCCGATGGTCAGCCGTGAGATCTCATCGATGGGGGTGACGCTCCGGAAGTACTCCATGAACTCCGGTCGTTCCTTGACTACACTGCGGTAGCTGGCCATGGCCCGGTCGCTGAGCCGATCCATGATCTCCCGCCAGCGTTGGGGCGGCGGTTCCGGTGGATGGACCGTCGCCTCCAGCACGGAGGTCGTGTAGAGTTCCAGGTTGCGCAGGGCGATCCCCGGCAGGCCGAACTTCGCCTGCATGACCTCGCCTTGCTCGGTGACGCGCAGGGTGCCGTCTACCGAGCCCGGAGGCTGTGCCAGGATAGCTGCATGGGTAGGGCCACCGCCGCGGCCGATGCTGCCGCCGCGGCCGTGAAAGAGGGTGAGCGCTACCCGTTCGCGGCGTGCCAAGGAGACCAGCTGCTCCTGGGTCTGGTAGAGGGTCCAGTTGGCGGTCAGGTGACCGGCGTCCTTGGTGGAGTCGGAGTAGCCGATCATGATCTCCTGTCGGCCGCCGATACGCTCGCGGTACCAGGAGCTGCGGAAGAGTCGCTCCATGGTCTGCTCGGCCGCCACCAGGGTGTCCCGGCTTTCGAACAGCGGGACGACCGGGATCGGGTGACTCAGGCCGCACTCTTTCTGCAGCAGCTCGACGGCAAGGATGTCCGAGGGGCGGGAGGTGTGGGAGACGATATAGGACCCCAGGGCATCCGGGCCGACTTCCTCCAGGGTGCGGATGGTGTCGAGGACTTCCTCGACCTCCCGTTCCGGGTGGAAGTCCAAGGGGATGAGAGGGCGCCGGTGGGAGAGCTCCTCGAGCAGCCACTGCTGCCGGGTCTCCTCGCTCCAGTCGGCGTAGCTGCCTAGTCCCACAGCACGGGTGATGGCATCCAGCGCCTGGGCGTGCCGGTCCGCATGCTGACGGATGTCCATGGGCATGAGGGTGAGCCCGAAACAGCTCACCCGGCGGATGGTATCGAGGAGCTCCCCCTCCGCCACGACCCCGGCGCCGACCCGCTGCAGGGAGTAGTAGCAGCGTAGTAGCGGCTGGCGTAGTGCCTCCACGTCCGTGAGGATATCGCCCTCGGGGGGGCGTCCTCCCTGGAGCTTGGCTTCGGCCCAGCGCATGGTCTGGCGCAGCCGTGCGCGCAAGCGCTTGAGCACAACTCGGTAGGGCTCCCAGGCCTCGCCGCCGACCTCCTGGCGCAGCTCCTCGTCGCAGACCTGCAGTGACAGGGTGGAGATGAGGCGCTGAATGTCGCGCTCGTAGAGGTAGGCGGCCATCCAGCGTGAGAGGATGGCCACATCCCGGGTGACCCGATGGGTGACGTTGGGGTTGCCGTCGCGGTCGCCGCCCATCCACGAGCCGAAGGAGATGGGGGCCGTATCCAGTGGCAGGGGGCGTCCGGTGTGTCCGCGCAGGCTGCGGTCAAGGTTGCGCATGTAGCGTGGTACAGCATCCCACAGGGTCTGCTCGACGATGGCCAGCCCCCAGCGCGCCTCATCCTGGGGTGTGGGGCGTCGGCGACGAATCTCGTCGCTGTGCCAGGCAGCAGTGATCTCCCGCTTGAGTGCCAGGCGGGTCTCTTCCTTTTCGCCCGGGGTCTGCCCGAAGCGGTCACGGTTATCCAGCAGCCCGGCGATGCGGTTGTATTTCTGCAGCATGGTGCGCCGCTGCACCTCCGTCGGGTGCGCGGTGAACACCAGGTTGATGTCCAGGCTGCAGACAACCTCGTGGAGCTGCTCCGGCTCCATCTCCTTTGCTAGCCGTGGGATGGCCTCAGCAAGCGAGCCGAAGACCGGTTCGGCCTCGGAGGTGCGGGCCCATTCGCGGCTGCGCCGAACACGGTGATGCTGCTCGGCGATGTTGGCGAGGTTCAGGAACTGTGAGAAGGCCCGCCCCACGGGAATGACTTGCTCCGGGGGAAGCGCGGAAAGGGTGCGCTCAAGCTCCTGAGAGGCTTGGTCGTCTCCAGCACGGGCGGCCTTGGAAAGGGCACGAACCCGCTCTACGGTCTCGTAGAGCGCTTTCCCCCCCTGCTCACGGAGGGTCTCGCCGAGAAGCTCGCCGAGCTCGCGGATGTCCTCGCGCAGGGCAGCACCACTGGTGTTCTCCTGTGCCTCTTCCATGCTCGTAGGCCCTATGCCGATGCGAGGGGGTGGCTGGCCCCGCTTACTCCGGTAGCCCGAACTGCTCGACGCTGGCGAAGATGTCCGTATCGGAGATGATCCCGATCGGGCGCCCCTGGGTGTCAATGACCACCATGCGCCGGATGTTCTCGGCCCCCATGCGCTCGGCGCAGTCAAGCAGCGAGGTATCCTCCGGTACCGTGATCAGCGGCCGGGTGGCCACCTCGGAGATGCGGACCTGGCTCGGTTGCCGGGTCGCGGAGATCACGCGGCTGATCACATCGCGCTGGGTCATGATCCCCATCCCCTCAGCCTCGTCCGGCGCAGGCTGGACCACCACCGAGGAGATGCGCCGCTCGCGCATCAGGTGCATAGCGTCCTCGACGCTGGTATCACCGGACATGGTGACCAGGTTGGGGTTCATCAGGTCGGCCACCGTGTGCGGCACCCGGCCCGAGGCGACCATCTCCTCGAGGGGGGCCACCACACGGCGCTGCTCGCGCGCCTGGCGCTCTGCCTCGATGGCTGCCTCGCGCTCACGCTGAATGCGGTCGATATCGATGGTGCCGTGCATCTGGTCGATGATGGCGTCGGCGAACTGGCTGGTCTTGACCTCGGTGGCGCCCTCGAGGGAGCGGGCGAAATCATAGGTGACGATGCCGGCGCCGACGACCTTCTCGTAGGCGGCACGGATCAGGTCCGCTGCCTCGTTCCAGCCGATGTGCTCGAGCAGCATAACGCCCGAGAACAGCAGCGAGCCTGGGTTGACCTTGTCTTGGTTGGCGTACTTGGGCGCCGTGCCGTGGGTGGCCTCGAAGACCGCCACGTGGTCCGACATGTTGGCGCCAGGGGCGATGCCTACGCCGCCGACCTCTGCGGCGATGGCGTCCGAGAGGTAGTCGCCGTTGAGGTTCATGGTGGCGATGACATCGAACTCGTTGGGCCTCAGCAGCATCAGCTGGAACATGATGTCGGCGATGCGGTCCTTGATGACGATCTTGCCCTCTGGGCGCTTACCACCGTAGGTGGCGTAGAGCTCCTCCTCGGTGATCGTCTGTTCAGGGAACTCCTCACGGGCGACCTCGTAGCCCCAGGTGCGGAACGCCCCCTCGGTAAACTTCATGATGTTGCCCTTGTGGACCAGGGTGACGCTCTCGCGGCCGTGCTCGATGGCGTACTCGATGGCCTTGCGTACGAGGCGCTTGCTGCCCGAGGGGCTGATCGGCTTGACGCCGAGGCCGGCGTCCTTGAAGAAGCTCTCCTTCATCTCTTCGCGCAGGAAGCGGGCGAGTTTCTCGTTCTCGGGGCTACCGGACTGATACTCGATACCGGCGTAGACGTCCTCGGTGTTCTCCCGGAAGATCACCACATCGATATCCTCCGGCCGCTTTAGCGGGGAGGGGACGCCGGCATAGTGGCGCACGGGGCGGACACAGGCGTAGAGGTCGAGCTCTTGGCGCAGGGAGACATTGAGCGAGCGGAAGCCGCCGCCGACCGGGGTCGTCAAGGGGCCCTTGATGGAGATGAGCAGATCCTGCAAGGCCGTCTTGGTCGCCTCTGGGAAGTAATCCCCCTCGTACAGGGCGGCGGCCTTCTCGCCCATGAACAACTCCGCCCAGTGGATGCGGCGTTGACCGCTGTAGGCCTGCTCCACGGCGGCATCCCAGATGCGCATGCAAGCACGGTTGATATCCGGGCCGATGCCGTCGCCCTCGACGCACCCGATGATCGGGTTGTCCGGAACCCGCAGTCGGCCGTCGGATCCGACGGTAATCTTCTGGCCGCCCTCAGGGTATTGGATGTGTCGGCTCATGGCTCCTCCCGCTGCGTGTCCTTGTCGGCGGCGCATGGCCCGGTCCGGCTCTGGCCGCGGTCCCGGCGCCCGTTAAACGGGACCATTCTCGTCCAGGCCCCGGGGTGGATCAAGCAGGCCCCGGGGTGGTATCAAGAGCGCCCTAGCCCCTCTAGGTAGCGCTCGACGTCGAGGGCCGCCATGCAGC
Organism: Halorhodospira sp.; assembly: GCA_046546255.1. Classification (GTDB taxonomy): domain Bacteria; phylum Pseudomonadota; class Gammaproteobacteria; order Nitrococcales; family Halorhodospiraceae; genus Halorhodospira. The sequence continues at coordinate 68,085 of JBKGYE010000001.1, forward strand.
CGGTGCCCGCCGAGGTCACTGCCTGGCGGTAGACGTGATCGCAGACATCGCCCGCAGCGAATACGCCTGGGACGCTGGTGGCCGTGGCATTGCCGTCGAGGCCACTGCGCACGCAGATGTAGCCGCCGTCCATATCGAGCTGTCCCTCGAAGATCCCCGTGTTCGGGGTGTGCCCGATGGCGATGAAGACCCCTGAGACCTCGAGCTCGTCGGTCTCATCGGTCTGCGTATCGCGCAGGCGAAGCCCCGTGACGCCGCTGTCGTCGCCGAGGATCTCGTCGAGGGTCTGGTTCCAGCGTACGCTCATATGCCCTTGTTCCACGCGCTCCATGAGCTGGTGCTGGAGGATCTTCTCGGCACGCAGGGTGTCACGGCGGTGGATCAGCGTGACGTGGGAGCAGATGTTCGACAGGTAGAGCGCTTCCTGCACGGCGCTATTGCCGCCGCCGACCACCGCGACTGGCTGGTTGCGGTAGAAAAAGCCGTCGCAGGTGGCACAGGCAGAGACGCCCTTGCCCATGAATTGCTTCTCGGATGCTAGGCCCAGGTAGCGGGCGCTGGCGCCGGTGGCGATGATCAGTGCATCGCAGTGGTAGCGGTGCTGATCCCCCTCCAATGTGATGGGGTTCGCCTGCACGTCAGCGCTGTGGATATGGTCGAAGATGATCTCCGTCTCGAAACGCTCCGCATGCTTGCGCATGCGGTCCATGAGCTCCGGCCCTTGGACGCCGTCGGGGTCGCCTGGCCAGTTGTCCACCTCGGTGGTGGTGGTCAGCTGTCCACCCATCTCCATGCCGGTGACCAGCACTGGCTTAAGGTTGGCCCGGGCGGCGTAGATGGCTGCGGTATACCCGGCCGGCCCGGAGCCGAGGATGAGCAGACGGCAGTGCTTACGCTCTTGCGCCATGGTGATCGCCTCTCTCCCTTGGTTACCCTTCAATGTTCAACGTAGCGATTGTGCATGCTCTGAAAGCGCCTATGTTAGCGCCCTTGCGATGACGTCTCCATGTCATCTGCTCGGCGATGGTGAGATTGGTCCGGGTGGGCCAGCCGCAGCAGCAGCAGCGCCAGCAGGATGGCCGGTACGCCCGCAGCGGCGGCGAGGATGAAGAAGGCACCCCAGCCAACCGCCTCGGCGACGACGCCGGTCAATCCCCCGAGCAGTTGGCCAGGCAGCGTCATCAGGGAGCTGAACAGGGCGTACTGGGTGGCCGTGTAGGCGGTATTGGTCAGACTGGCCAGATAAGCGAGAAATACGGAGATGGCCATCCCGCCGGTGATGTTGTCTGCCACGATGGCTGCAACGAGCCCGGCAAGCTCTGGCCCCAGGGTGGCCAGCCAAGAGAAGGTGAGGTTGGTCAGCGGAGCCAGGATGGCGGTGGCGATGAGCATCGGCGCGATGCCCACTCGGCTGACCAGCACGCCACCGAGCGCGGCCCCGAACAGTGTCATGGCTAGGCCGAAGGCGGCAGCGACATTGGCGATTTGCTCCTTGGTAAAGCCTAGGTCCAGATAGAAGGGGTTGGCCATGACACCCATGATGATGTCGCTGATCCGGAAGGTGGCGATGAACAGCAGGATCAGGAGCGCTAGCGGGAGGCCAAAGCGTCGGAAGAAGTCGGCGAAGGGGCAGACGACGGCACCGATCACCCAGGCAGTAAGGCGCCGGCGCAGGCCATGGTGGGTGGTGTACGCCAGGTAGTGGATCACCCGCTGCTCCAAGTGGGTGGTGGCGCGGGTGATGGTCACCTCGGGCTCGCGGACGATCAGGGTGGTGATCACGCCGACCCCCATGAGCAGGGCCATGCTGGCGTAGGCCACACCCCAGTCGCCCCAGGTGGCCAGGTGAAGGGCGCCTGCGCCGGCGGTGAGCAGGGCGATGCGGTAGCCGAAGACGTAGGTGGCGGCCATGGCTGCCTGCCGGTGGCGCTCGACGGCCTCCACCCGGTAGGCATCGATGGCTACATCTTGGGTGGCGGAGCCGAAGGCAGCGGTTACGGCGAAGACGGCGACGAGGGGCAAATGGTCGCCGGGATCGGTGAGCGCCATGCCGAGCAACGCGCTGCCCACCGTGGCTTGAGCGAGCAGCATCCAGGAGCGCCTCCGGCCGATCCATCGCCCTAGTAGCGGCAGGGTCAGGCGGTCCACGAAGGGGGCCCAGAGCACCTTGACGCTGTGGGCGATGCCGACCCAGCTGAGGAAGCCGATGGTAGCCAGCTCGACGCCCCGGTCTTGGAGCCAAGCGGTAAAGGTCCCACCTACGAGCAGGAGCGGCAGTCCCGCCGAGAAGCCCAGGAAAACCATGCCGATGACGCGGGGGTGGAGATAGACCCGCACCCCGGTGAGGTCATCATGCGTGCCGTGGTCGGTCGCCCTTTCAGTGAGATGGCTCATGAGCGTTGCGCCAGCCAGCGCCAGATGGTTCCGTCGGGACGCTGCTCACCGGTGGCCAGGTAGAGCAGCGTGTTGCGGTGGGAGAGGGTCCATTCGAGTTGTGAGCGTGCTTGCGGGCGTCCGCAGCACAGTAGCCGATCCCCGAGCTCCAGGGGGACCTGTAGATCCGGAAGGGGGACTACAGCCTCGGGGCGGACGAGCAACAGGGCGGCTGCGCTCAGGCCCTGATGCTCCTCGTGCGGGTCCTTGAGGAGGTGCCCAATGGTGACCTCGATCCCCTCGGCCTTGAGCTCGGTGACTGCTGGGCTGACTTGGGCGTCAACGCTCAGGGTCCAGATCTCCGGCACACGCCCGCCGCTGACCTCGCGGATACGGCGGGCTACAGCGGCGTGCCAGCTGCGGTCAAACCCCCTGGCGATCCGCAGGAACTCGGGGAGTAGCGGTGCTGTGATAAGGCTGAGCATGCGCGTGGCGATGAGGTAGCTCGGCTCCACGGGCATATGCAGCTGCGCCGCCTTGAACAGGGGTCGGTGAGCCATCTGGTTCTCGCGGGCGGCGAGGTAGAGTTCCGGTTTGATATCGCGGGCGGTCATGACAATGGACAGGTTATCGGCGTCGTCGTCGGTTCCGGCGAGGACGCCGTCTGCGCCCTCGATGCCTGCCTCGCGCAGGGTGATCGCCTCGGTCCCTTTGCCGTGGATGGTGCCTTCCGGCGCACCGGTATGCTCTGGCGTGCGTTCGATGACCGTGTACGGGATGTTGATCCTGTCCAGGCGACGGCAGACAGCCTTGCCGAAGCGTCCGTAACCGCAGATGAGCCAGCGTCCGGTGGGGGGGCGAGGAGGCTCGAACAGTGGGGTGTTGGGCATCCCCGAGAGCCACTCATAGATGCGGTGCATCTCCGGCTTGGTGATCGCTAACGCCAGCCGGTCGGCGAAAGAGGCGAAGGGGTCCACTACATGATCGGTGCCGAAGGAGGCCATGTTATCGGCTGTAGCGCGGTTCTCGGCTCGGCAGATCACGCGCAGATCCGGGTGCAGGAGCTTGACGGTGATCGCCACCTGCAGGTTGGTGTGATCGTCGTTGGTGACGGCTAGCACGCCGGCGCACAGTGGGTTGTCCAGGCCAGCGGCGCGTAGGTTGTCGGTGCTGTTGGCATCGGCCTGCCAGCCGGGGACGAACAACCGCAGGTCACGCGTCTCCAGCTCCGCGATGCGCTCCTGCGAGGTATCCAGGACGGAGGCCTCCCAGCCCCGTTCGGTGAGTGAGCGGACCAGCAGAGAGCCGGTGTCCCCGTAGCCACAGACGATCCAGAACGGGGCCGCCAAGCGCTGGACCCGGCGGCGGAAGCGCCCGGCCTCGACGGTACGTCGGAAAACGGGGTCTTGGATCAGCCCGACGATGGTCACAATGGCGTAGAACCAGGCAATAACCGGTGGGTAGATGGCTAGCATGTAGCCGAAGCGCTGCGCCAGGCTGAACTCATGCGGGTACTCGCCGTAGCCGATCGTGGGAGCGGTGTAGGTTAGGAAGTACAGGGCGTCGAGGAAGTTCATCCGCCACGGCTCGCCGTCCGGGTGCTCCCCCGGGATGGCAATGAGGATCAGCATGCCGAGCGTGTAGCTGCCGATCAGCACCAGCAGCGGGCCGCGCATACGGCGCAGCACCATGTAGAAGGCGGCGTTGCCCATGGCACTGTCCCCGCTTAGCGGTGGATGCGCACGGTCTCGATGATCAGCAGCGTGACCGAGACCACGTTGGCGATCAGCGCGCCGCTTGCTAGAGAGACAACGCTGGCCATGGTCATCTCCGTCAGCCCGACGCCCGTGCCGTAGATGGCTACCCCCCAGAGGATGGCGGCGGCGGCAAGCTGCAGATCGGCGACCAGGCTCGAGGCGAGCAGTATCGCGCCGATCTGGGTGCGCTCACCGAACTTGAGGACGGTGGCGATGAGGTTGACCACGATGGTTACGAACAGCTCCCACGCATCGTGGTGGGCCGGGTTCGTGATCTCGCCGTAGACGAACCCGAAGTTCAGGGTCAGAGCGAGGAGGATGAAGAAGCCGAAGACAACCTTCTCGAGGTTCATGTGCGCTCCTGTGGTTGCCAGGTCAGACGCGCCGTGAGGCCAGGCGATCCGCGGTGCGGATGGGTTCCGGCAATCGGTATCGGGTGCAGCAGGCCAGGGCCCATTCGGTAGCTGCGTCGTAGTCTAGGCGGTGCCCTGGGGAGACGTACACCGGTCGTACCCGGGTCCGGGTGCGCAGGACGGTTCCGATGCGCTCCTCACCGTCGAGGAGGGGGACCCGTGCGCCGCGCGTCTCGTCAAGCGGGGCGTGCTCGCCGATCAGGCGAGATTTGGCCACGCCCACGCTGGGCCAGTCGAGTAGCACCCCTAAGTGGGCGGCAATCCCCAGCCGGCGCGGATGGGCCACACCCTGGCCGTCGCAAAGGAGCAAGTCAGCCGGCTCTTCGAGCCTGGCGAGGGCGTCGAGTACGGCTGGTAGCTCGCGAAAGGAGAGCAGCCCAGGGCGGTATGGCATCTCCACCGGGCGGCAGGCTTGGCGGGCCTCGAGCAGCGCCAGCCCGGGGTAGCTGTAGCGGGCGATGGCGGCGCAGGCGGTAGCGCCGCGGTCGCGAAAGCCGACATCGACCCCTGCAACGCTGCTGATCGGTCCGGTGTCCTCCACCAGCCGGACCTGACCGCGCAGCTGCTGCTGGATCTGCGCCCCTTGCTGGGCGCTGACTCGCCAGGGATGCGGTACGCGGCAGCGCATGGGCAAGGTGGTGGCTACGGGCAGGGATTGGGGTTCGCCTGGTGGATGGCCTCGATGCCCTCAAGCACCGGCTCGGGAAGGCATAGCTCACCGGCGTCGAGGTTGCTGGTCAGCTGTGCCTCGGTGGTGGCACCGATGATGGTGCTGGTGCAGAAGGGGCGGCCGGTGGCGAAGGCGATGGCCATATGTGCCGGATCGAGGCCATGGGCATGGGCTAGTGCCACGTACTGCCGGGTAGCGGCTGCGCCGCGTTCACCGGTGTAGCGCTGGAAGCGCTCGTACAGGGTCAGCCTCGCGCCGGGGGGGTGGGCGTCGTCCAGGTACTTGCCGCTGAGCACGCCGAAGCCCAGGGGCGAGTAGGCGAGCAAGCCGCATCCTTCGCGGTGGCTGACCTCGGCAAGGCCCACCTCGTAGGAGCGGTTGAGCAGGCTGTAGGGGTTCTGGACGGAGACGACCCGCGGCAGCCCCAAGCGCTCGGCCTCGGCGAGGAAGCGCATGGTCCCCCAAGGGGTCTCATTGGATAGACCAATATGGCGAATCTTACCGGCTTCTACCAGCTCGGCGAGCCCTTCCAAGGTACGGCGGATGCGGTCGCGCTCGTCACCCTCGTCCTGGGGGTAAGGGTAATCGAGCTGGCCGAAGTAATTGGCGGAGCGTTCTGGCCAGTGTAGCTGGTAGAGATCGATATACTCGGTGCGCAGCCGGCGTAGTGAGCCTTCTACTGCCTCGCGTAGCTGCTCTGGCGTATACGCACGTTGGCCGTCCTCGATGGATGCCAGGCCTGGGCCGGCGATCTTGGTGGCCAGGACCAGGTCATCACGGGAGCCACGCCGGGCCAGCCAGTTGCCCAGGTACTGCTCAGTCAATCCGGCGGTCTCTGCCCGCGGCGGCACGGGGTACATCTCGGCGGTGTCGATGAAATTCACGCCGCGCTCGACAGCGAGGTCAAGCTGGGCATGGGCCTGCGCCTCACTGTTTTGCTCCCCCCAGGTCATGGTCCCTAGGCAAATGGCGCTGATCCGCAGGTCGGTATTGCCGAGAGTGCGGTACTCCATGGGTAAGGCCTCGTCGTCTCTTTAGGTGTGCTGCTCAGTGTCGCGATGCCGGGAGCCGGCGGCAAGGGCAGCGGGGTCGTGACTGCGGCGTCAAGTCGTTAAGCTGAGGGTGCCGGCCATCAAGGAGAATGCCGTGAAAATCGCCTCGTGGAACGTGAACTCGCTGAAGGTTCGCCTGCCTCAGGTCAAGGCGTGGGTGCAGCAGACGGCGCCCACGGTGCTCGCCCTGCAGGAGACCAAAGTCCCGGACGACCAGTTTCCCGTCAAGGCGCTCCAGGAAGTGGGCTACAAGGCCTGTTTCACAGGGCAGCGGACCTACAACGGCGTCGCCGTGCTGGCGCGCGGCACGCCGCAAGAGGTGTGTACCGAGCTCCCTGGCTTCGCCGACACCCAGCGTCGGGTTATTGCCTGTACGGTTGAGGGGGTTCGTGTGATCAACCTCTATGTGCCCAATGGCCAGGAAGTCGGCTCGGAGAAGTATGCGTACAAGCTGCGCTGGCTCGAGGCGCTCCAGCGCTGGCTTGCCGAGGAGCTGGCTACCCACGAGCATGTGGTGGTCACCGGCGATTTCAACATCGCGCCGCAGGCAGCAGATGTCCACGATCCCGCAGCATGGGCGGGCAAGGTCCTGTTCAGCGAGCGCGAGCGGGCTGCCCTGCAGGAGGTGCTGGCACTGGGGCTAGTGGACACTTTCCGGCTGTTTGAGCAGCCTGAAGGGCTCTTCTCCTGGTGGGATTACCGTGTCAACAGTTTCAAGCGCAATCGCGGTCTGCGGATCGACCTGGTTCTGGCAAGCCACGCCCTGGCCCGCGCCTGCTGCGCCTCGACGATTGACGTGGCGCCACGGCGCTGGGAGCGCCCCTCGGATCACGCCCCGGCGATGGCGGAGTTCGCGCGATGAAGTATCGCGACCTTAGGGCGTTCATCGGTGCCCTTGAGGTCCAGGGCGAGCTCAAGCGGATCGCCCACCCGGTAGATCCGTACCTAGAGATGACGGAGGTCTGTGACCGCACGCTGCATCGTGGCGGGCCGGCCCTGCTGTTCGAGCGCCCGCGAGGGTATGCCACCCCGGTGCTCGGCAACCTGTTCGGTACCCCCCGGCGGGTGGCGCTAGGGATGGGGGCTGACTCGGTCTCAGCCTTGCGCGAGATCGGTGAGCTGCTCGCCTTCCTGCGCCAGCCGGAGCCGCCCCGGGGTATGCGTGATGCCTGGAGTCAACTGCCGGTCTTCCGTCGGGTGCTGGATATGTCGCCGCGAACAGTGCGCCAGGCACCGTGCCAGGAGCGTGTGCTTGAGGGAGAGGAGGTGGATCTCTCGCGCTGGCCTATCCAGACCTGCTGGCCCGGTGATGCCGGTCCCCTGATTACCTGGGCGCTGGTGATTACCCGCGGTCCCGGCAAGGAGCGGCAGAATCTCGGTATCTATCGCCAGCAGGTCATCGGTCGGAACCGGGTCATTATGCGTTGGCTGGCGCATCGGGGCGGGGCGCTGGACTTCGCTGAGCACCAGCGCGAGCACCCTGGGGAGCCATTCCCAGTGGCGGTAGCCCTGGGAGCGGATCCGGCGACCATCCTCGGTGCCGTTACGCCGGTACCAGATGCCATGAGTGAGTACGCCTTCGCCGGGTTGCTGCGAGGGGCTCGGACGGAGCTGATCCCTTGCCTGGGGTCGTCCCTGCAGGTGCCGGCCTCTGCTGAGGTGGTGCTTGAGGGGCATATCCACCCCGGTGATAGGGCCGAGGAGGGCCCCTTCGCCGATCATACGGGCTACTACAATGAGACTGAGACCTTCCCCGTATTCACCATCGACCGCATCACCCACCGGTCGGATCCGATCTACCACTCCACTTACACGGGCCGGCCGCCGGACGAGCCGGCTGTGCTCGGCGAGGCCCTCAATGAGGTTTTCGTGCCGATCCTGCGTAAGCAGTTTCCGGAGATCGAGGATTTCTACCTGCCGCCGGAGGGATGCTCCTACCGTCTGGCGGTGGTGACGATCCGCAAGCAGTACCCTGGCCATGCTAAGCGGGTGATGCTTGGGGTATGGTCCTTCTTGCGGCAGTTCATGTATACCAAGTTCATCATCGTGACCGACGAGGATGTGGATGCTCGGGACTGGCGGTCGGTGATCTGGGCGCTGACCACCCGCAGTGATCCCCGTCGCGATGCCACCTTCATCGACCATAGCCCCATCGATTATCTCGATTTTGCCTCCCCGGTCTCCGGGCTAGGGTCAAAAATGGGCCTCGATGCCACGAACAAGTGGAGCGGGGAGAGCGAGCGCAGCTGGGGCACCCCAGTTACCATGGATGCGGCGACCCGGCGGCAGGTGGACGCCTACTGGTCGCAGCTGGGGCTGGACTAGCGTGGCCGGCGTTGTGCGTGGCCAGAGAGGAAGCGAGAGCGATGACCTATAGTGTCCGCTTCAGTGATGGAACCGAGATCCACGTCGGGTCCGAGGAGGCGGTGCTCGACGCTGCCCTGCGTCAGGGCGTATCACTGCCTTACGGCTGCCGCAACGGCGTCTGCGGGACTTGCAAGGCGCCCGTGCGTGCGGGAGAGGTCGCCTATCCTCCGGGTCAGCCCAAGGCGCTGGGCGAGGCAGAACGTGCGGCCGGCATGGCCCTGCTCTGCCAGGCCCGGCCATGCAGTGATCTGGCCATCGATCTCGAGCCCCTCAGCGAGGCGGATACCTCGCAGGTTCTGCCGGCGCGGGTAGCCCGTATCGAGCACCTGGCGCCACAGGTTTGCCGGCTCTTCCTGCGCCTGCCGGCGGGCAAGCGCCTCTCGTTTCGCCCCGGCCAGTATATCGATATCCTCCTCGAGGACGGCGAGCGCCGCTCCTTTTCCTTAGCCTGCTCGCCGCTTCAGGAAGAGGCGCTGGAGCTGCATATCCGCCATATCCCCGGCGGGCGTTTCACCGACTATGTCTTTACGCAGATGCGGGAAGGGGAACTGCTGCGCATCGAGGGCCCCCGGGGGCAGCTCTACCTACGCGAGGACAGTACTCGGCCCGCCCTGCTGGTCGGTGGCAGCACGGGGTTCGGGCCACTCAAGGGCATCCTTGAGCACGCCTTGGCACGTGGTGATCGGCGCAGCTTCCATCTCTACTGGGGTAGCCGCGACCGGGCGGGGCTCTACCTCCACGAGCAGGCTCAGGCGTGGGCGGCAGCGCATGAGGCGCTCACCTACGTCCCAGTGCTCTCCGAGCCGCATGCCGAGGACCGCTGGGCAGGGCGGGTAGGCTGGGTGCACGAGGCCGTGCTACAGGATCACCCCGATCTTTCCGGCTTCGACGTCTATATGAGCGGTCCGCCCCCGATGACCAAAGCGGCCCAGGCCGCCTTCCTCGAGCATGGACTGAATCCGGAGCGACTCTTCTACGATGCTTTCTACTTCAGCCACGAGTGACCGCCACCGGGCGTATCGCTGGGCGGTGGACCGTGCCTATCAGGAGGCGGCGCTGCCCGGTGTTTCCCGCACCTTTGCGCTGACCATCCCGCAGCTGCCCGAGGCGCTGCGCGATACCGTCACCAACGCCTACCTGTTGTGCCGCGTTGCCGACACCATTGAGGACCACTCCACTGCTGAGGCGACGGTCAAGCACGGTCTGATGCTCGGTCTCAAGGAGGCCCTCCAAGGCAGCCGTGAGGCCGAGTGCCTTGCCGAGCAGATCGGCGCAGCGCTGGACTGGGATACGCCGCCGGCCGAGCGTGACCTGGTGGTCTCCCTGCCGCGGGTGATCAACGTCACCGCCGGCCTTCCGGAGACCCATCGTGGACCGGTGACTCGTTGCGTCTCGGTGATGGGGGAGGGCATGGCGCGCTTCCAGCGCGTGCGCTCACCGGTGGGGCTCAAAGATCGGGATCAGTTCGAGGCGTACTGCTACTACGTGGCCGGTGTCGTCGGTGAGATGCTCACGGACCTATTCCTTTTGGAGGTGGCCGGTTTCGGTGATGACGCGGATCGCGATGAGCTGATGGACCTGGGGCGCCGTTTCGGTCTGGGGCTGCAGGCAACGAACGTCATCAAGGATGTCTGGGCCGATCGCGCTCGTGGGGTCTGCTGGTTGCCACGGGAGCTCTTCACCGAGTCCGGCTGCAGCCTCGGACCCGACGCCGACTGGAGTGAGGACCCGGGCTTTCGTCGCGGTATTGGGCGAATGGTCGCCATCGGGGTCGAGCATATGGAGGCTGCCCGGGCCTACATCCTACGTATCCCGCCGAGCCAGCCAGGCGTCCGCCGGTTTTGCGCTTGGGCGGCGACCATGTCCCTGGCGACGCTGCGGCAAATCCATAAAAACCCGGGTTTCAAATCGGGCGAAGAGGTGAAGATCAGCCGTCGTCAGGTCCGGCGGCTGGCAGGGCTGACCAGCTATGCGGCGGAACGGGACTGGGCGATGCGCACCGTGCTGGCCTGGAGCGGCCGCGGTCTGCCGCGCCCGCTGGTACGCTCTCGGCAGGCGGGATGAGCGGCACGGGACCGTGGTCGGGCGCGCCCTTCGGTCGCTTGCCTCTGTGGCCGTGCCCTCAGCGTCCGATCGCGGCCAGGAGCCGTTCCGTGAGCCGCTGAGACTGGTGGAGGTACATCCCTCCGAACAGGTTGAAGTGGTTCAGCATGTGGTAGAGCTGATAGAGGTCCCGGCGGGTGGCATACCCTGGGTCGCGGGGCCAGGTGGCGTCATAGGCCTCGTAGAAGGCTGCCGGGAAGCCGCCGAAGAGTTCTGTCATGGCAAGGTCCGTCTCCCGGTCACCGTAGTAGGTGGCCGGGTCGAAGAGCACAGGGGCGCCGTCGCTGCTGAAGCCGGCGTTGCCGCCCCAAAGATCGCCGTGGAGCAAGGAAGGTGGTGGCGTGTAGTCCAGGAAGAGGGTCTCGAGTCCTTCAGCCAGCCGTTCGCCGGCGTCGATCAGCCGCTTGCCCGCGCCGCGCTCGCTGGCCAAGCGTAGCTGAGGGCGCAGCCGATAGTCGCGGAAGAAGGCGACCCAGCCGTCGTGCCAGCGGTTCGACTGGGGGGTGGCGCCGATAAAGTTGTCTCGGTGCCAGCCGTAGGACGGGGCCGTGACCGCATGCAGGGCCGCGATCCCCTCGCCGAGCTTTCGGTAGGCCCTGTCGTGGCCGCGCCCTGAGAGGTCCATCTGTTCCAGGACGAGATAGGCATATCCGTCGTGTTCGCCATGGACGATTGGGCGCGGCACGCGTAGGGCCTCGGCAGCGGCAAGCTCGCGCAAGGCCTCTGCCTCGGCCTCGAACATCGCGGCGCGCGCAGCGTCATTGATCTTGACAAAGAAGTGCCGGCTCCCGTCGCTGAGGATGAAGGCGTCGTTGATGCAACCACCTCCCAGCTTTCCCTGGCGCGTGGGGCCGAAGGGGGTCTCAGTGGCCTCGCTGATGGCCGCCTCGATCGTGCTTTGCAGCGCCATGACAGACTCCGCATGCTTGCGTATCTTAGGGGTTACGGCCGCGTAGGGGGCTACGTCGCGGGAAGTGGGATTTAAGGAACTCCATCTGATCGGCCAGGATCCGTCGCCCTTGCAGGTAGACGTATTCCGCATGGGTGGGGGTGAACGGCACCGCGAGCAGCTCCATGCCGGCCCGCTCCGGGGTGCGGTCGCGCTTGTGATTGTTGCAGCGCTTGCAAGCGGTGACGACGTTGTTCCAAACATCCGCCCCTCCCATGCTGACCGGGGTCACGTGATCCCGAGAGAGTTCGGCGGTGCGGAACCGGTTGCCGCAATAGAGGCAGATGTGGGCGTCGCGCCGGAACAGCGTGGGGTTGTTCAAAGGGGGGGTATAGCCGGTACGCCCCTTCATGGAGGCCTGGCGGGTACCTTCCGTGGCGATGATCGAGTTCAGGTCGATGATCGATCGTCGTCCGGTGGCCGAGTTGTAGCCCCCGCGGATGCGATAGAGCGTGCTGCCACAAGCGTAGGCCACCTGTCCGAGATGGTAGTAACGGACGGCCTCCTCGTAGCCGATCCACTCCAGCGGCATACCGGAGATGTCGGTGCGTAGTATGCGATGCTCGAACACTGCCCACCCCCTGTCAGGCCAGGGTTTCCTACTTATAGCGGTTTGGCACGGGTCTTGACAACAGTAAGCGGAGGGTACTTGCGCTTTTGCCGCAGCGCGGCATGGCTTCACACCCCGGGGTCGATTCGCTAGCATCTGCCCGTTCGGCTGCGGGTGCGCGCCTCGGGGCGCGTCGGGATACCGGTCCCCATCGGGGGACCGGCAAGTTGCCAAGAACATGTGAACGGCTAACAATATTGCCGCAAACGGGGGAACATACCATGGCCATCAAGGTTGCCGTGCCTAAGGAGACCCAGCCCGGCGAGCGGCGCGTCGCGCTCGTCCCTGGGGTCCTGAAGCAGTTCGGCAAACTCGGTGTCGAGCTCTTGCTCGAGAAGGGAGCAGGTGAAGATGCCGGGTTCGATGATGCCGATTACGAAGCCGGCGGCGTCACGATCATCAAGTCACGCGAGGAGCTGCTGAAGCAGGCTGACGTCCTGCTCAGTGTCCAGCCGCTGGGTGTCCAGGAGATAGGTCAACTCCAGGAAGGGGCGGTGGCCATCAGCTTCATGACCCCGCACGAGGGTGATGAGCGGATCCAGGCCCTGCGCCAGCGCAAGGTCACCGCCTTCGCTATGGAGCTGGTACCGCGGATCACCCGTGCCCAGTCTATCGATGCCCTCTCCTCCCAGGCGGCCGCTGCGGGCTACAAGGCCGCGTTGATCGCTGCTGAGCGCTCACCGCGCTTCTTCCCGATGCTTACGACCGCCGCCGGCACCATCCGTCCGGCCAAGGCGGTAGTCGTCGGCGCTGGTGTCGCTGGGTTGCAGGCTATTGCCACCTGCCGGCGCCTGGGGGCCCAGGTGGAGGGGTACGACGTACGCCCCGAGACCCGGGAGCAGGTTGAGTCCCTCGGCGCTAAGTTTATCGACACCGGGGTCTCCGCTGTGGGCGAGGGCGGCTATGCCCGTGAGTTGACCGAGGAGGAGCAGAAGCAGCAGGCCGAGGTGCTCGCCAATCATATTGCTAATGCCCACGTGGTGGTGACCACGGCCGCCATCCCGGGGCGTCCAGCGCCAAAGATCATCGATAAGGCCACCGTCGAGCGCATGGGCCGTGGTGCGGTGATCGTCGACATGGCGGCCGAGACCGGCGGGAATTGCGAGGTTACCAAGGCCGGCAAGGATGTCACGCACAAAGGTGTCCTAGTGGTGGGGCCGAAGAACCTACCCGCCAGCGTGGCCGTCCACACCAGCGAGATGTACAGCAAGAACCTGTATAACCTGCTCTCGCTGATGATCCAGGAAGGGGCGCTGAGCCTGAGTTGGGACGACCAGGTGATTGCCGACACCTGCCTGACTCACGAGGGCCAGGTACGGCACGGCCCGACCCGGGAGCGCCTGGAAGGAGGCAAGTCATGATCGAGGTCAGCGGTATCATCGCGCTCTACGTCTTCATGCTCGCGGCGGTGGCCGGCTATGAGGTCATCACCCGCGTGCCGGTCATCCTCCACACGCCGCTGATGTCCGGTTCCAACTTCGTCCACGGCATCGTCGTGGTTGGTGCCATGGTGACGTTGGGGGTGGCCGAGACGCCCCTGGAGCAGGCGATCGGCTTTATCGCCGTCCTGCTTGGCGCTGCCAATGCGGTCGGCGGCTACGTCGTCACCGAGCGTATGCTGGATATGTTCAAGAGCAGCAAGAGGGAGGACGGCTGAAATGGGTTTGATCGTGCAACTCAGTTATTTCGTCGCCTCCGTCCTGTTTATCCTAGGGCTGAAAGCCATGAGCTCGCCGGTGACGGCGCGCAAGGGGGTGATGTGGGCCGGGGTCGGCATGGTGCTGGCTACGGTGGCGACCTTCGCCCACCCCAAGGTAGGGATGAGCAACCTCACCCTGATGCTCATCGCCCTTGCACTCGGTGGCGCCTTCGCCTGGTATACAGCGCTCAAGGTGCAAATGACCGAGATGCCGCAGATGGTGGCCGTGTATAACGGCCTAGGCGGCGGTGCAGCGGCTGCCATTGCGGCCGTGGCCCTGCTCCAGGGTGCCAGCTCGGAGGCCGGCTCTGTGGCGGCCTCGTTGGGCGGTGAGGCCGCCACGCTGGGCCTGATCGGTGCAGCTATCGGCTCGGTGGCCTTTTCTGGCTCCATGGTGGCCTGGGCCAAGCTCGATGAGCGCCTCAAGCGCTCGACCTTGGCCGAGAGCCACCAACTGTGGAACATCGGCCTCGCCGTAGCGGCGCTGGTGCTGGCCATCTGGGTGTTCAACACCGGCTCCGGCCTGCCGATCCTGCTCTTCTTTGCCGTGGCGCTCGCGCTCGGCGTGTTTGTCACGGTGCCCATCGGCGGCGCCGATATGCCGGTGGTCATCTCACTATTCAACGCGCTCACCGGCCTGGCGGTCGGCTTCAAGGGCTTCCTGCTCGGCAACCCGGCGCTGATCATCGCCGGTACTGTGGTCGGTGCGGCGGGTATGCTGCTGACCCTTCTCATGGCCAAGGCCATGAACCGCTCACTGGTGAACATCCTGTTCAGCGGCTTCGGGGCTGCTCCGGCGGCGAGCAGTAGCGAGGCCGAGGGTGAGATGAAGGAGGTCGGCCCTGAAGATGGTGCCTACATGATGGGCTACTCGGATCGGGTGATCATCGTCCCCGGTTACGGCCTCGCCGTGGCGCAGGCGCAGCACAAGCTCTGGGAGATGGTGGAGCTGCTGCAGAAGCTCGATGTGGATGTGAAGTTCGCCATCCATCCGGTGGCCGGCCGCATGCCGGGGCACATGAACGTGCTGCTCGCCGAGGCCGGCGTGCCGTACGATCTGATCTACGATATGGAAGAGATCAACGAGGAGTTCGAGGATACCGATACCGTGCTGATCATCGGGGCCAACGATGTGGTCAACCCTGCTGCACGCGAGGACAAGGGCAGCCCCATCTACGGTATGCCGATCCTCAACGTCGACTATGCCGACCAGGTGCTCGTGGTCAAGCGAGGCCGTGGTGCCGGCTTCTCCGGTGTGGAGAACAAGCTCTTCTTCCGCGACAATACCCGTATGGTCTTCGGCGATGCCCAGAAGGTGGTCGCTGAGATGGTCCAGACCGTGAAGAGCATGTAACGTCGGCCTGTCCGGCCGGGGAGGCAGCGAGTTTGACGGATGAGTCCGAGCGGCTTTGGCGTTTTGCCGAGGATGTCTATGCCCGGCCGGGCGTCGAGGCCGCCTGCCTCAAGCTACAGGCGCGCTACGGACTGTCTATCAGCTTGCTCCTCGCTGCTGTATGGAGTGGGCTAGAGGGACATGGCCGGCTCGGTGTCTCTTCGGCGGAGGGGGCGATCCGACGGGGTCAGGAGTGGGATCGTGAGGTCATCGACCCGCTCCGTGCCCTGCGGCGCCACCTCAAGCTCCACCCGCCACACGATCTGGTGGATGAGACGCGAGAGCTGCGTAAGCAGCTGATCGCCGCGGAGCTGCGGGCCGAGGCGATCGAGCAGCGGCTCTTCCTCCACGACCTCCCGACCGAGCTCCCCGCCGCTTACGAAGGGGAGCGCTGGCGCGATGCCGCCTGGAATGCCGGGGTGGTGGTGCGCCGTAAGTGTCCTTCCTGCGATCCGGAAGCGATCTCAGCCATCGCCTGTATCCTCTCCCAGGCCTGCGCGGGGCTGGCCTGCGAAGCTGTTGAGGCAGAGATCCGGCGGGCATGGCCCTGAGCGGCTGCCTACGTGCCGCCTCGCTGGCGGCGTGCGGGCTGTCCTTGCTGAGCGGCTGCGCTGCCCAGGATTACTTGCTGTTCGAGAAGGCCAGCACTGAGCACCTCGAGACCCGCCTCGGTACGATCGAGCGGCAGATCGAGGTATTGGCCAAGGCCCAGGAGCGCACTGCTGAGCTCGCGCATGAGGCCCAACTCGCCCGTATTGCCGGTGCCATGGAGGCGCAGCTCGAGCGCCGTTGGCAAGTGCCGCTGCATGGGCTAGCCGCCTGCAGCAGCCAGGAGCGTTCCGAGGAATGCCCTGAGGCCTCGTCACCATCCGATAGCCGGTTGTGCGAGGGCCAGCAGGTGAGCGCGGATGGGATGCTGGCCTTCGGCGCAGTGGAGCAGGTGCAACTTGATCCGCCGGGATTGCTCTTCGAGGCCCGGATGGATACCGGAGCCGACACCTCGTCGCTCGACGCGCGCCAGGTCGAGGAGTTCGAACGTGATGGTGAGCCCTGGGTGCGCTTTGCCGTCGCCAGTCCGGCAGCCGATGGAGAGGCCTAGGCTGCCATCAGGGAGCGGTAGGCCGCGTTGATCCGTTGTAGCTTCGCGGTATCACCGCCGCGATCCGGATGGTGCCGCATGGCCAGGCGGCGGTAGCGTCGCCGGATCTCTGTGCGGCTCGCCTCCGGGCCGAGCCCGAGCTCCTGCAGCGCCGCCTCACGTTCATCGCTGCTGCCCATAGAACGGCGTAGGCCGTCGGCGATCAGCCTTGCCACAGCCTCGTTGTCCATGCCTTCTAGGTTGGCCGGGTCGAGGTAGAATGCCGCTACCGGATCGGGGGTGGTGAGGCTGCCAGCCGTGACCCCACTAGACGGCATCGGCCGCAGCCGGATGCTCAGGCAGTGGATCTCCAGCGCAAGGCCGGCCTCTGCCAAGGCCGGGCGCAGTCGGTAGAGGGCGTGGAAGAGCAGGAAGTGTGCGCGGAAGAGCTGGGCAGGCTCACCGCGATGCGCCGAGGTAAAAAGGGCGTGCCCTTCCTCAGCAAGGTGCCCCATCAAGGCCAGCTCGGTAATCCCCTGCGGGTGTGCGTGAAGAATCGGCTCTACGCGCACCTGCAGATCAGTGATAACGGATTCTAGCTCCATGGGCAAAGACTCTAGCGCTGCTACGGGCGCCGGTCACCCCCGGCAGGGTGGTGGAAGCACCCCCCCTGTGCTGCAGGTGGCCGTGCCGCGTCCACTCCAGGAGGTTCTGGACTATCGCCCTCCCAGCGGTGCACTGCCGCCAGAGCCGGTAGGGTGCCGCGTCCAGGTCCCGCTCGGTCGTAGTCGGACGGTGGGGATTGTGCTCGCTGTGCGCTGTGGCTCGGAGGTCCCGGCCAGCCGGCTGCGCAGCGCCAGTGCCTGGGTCGACGATGAGCCGTTGCTCTCCGGGGAGTTGCTAGGCACGCTGCGCTGGGCGGCGCGCTATTACCGCTATCCGTTGGGTACGGCCCTGGCGGCGGCACTGCCGGGCGCGCTGAGGCGTGGGCAGCCGGCACGCCGGGCGGTGGCGTGGTGGCGGCTTGATCCCTCCCTGCTAGCGGATGATGCACTGGTACGTCGTGCTCCGCGCCAGGCAGAGCTGCGCGAGCGCCTGCTCACAGCCGGCGGGGCGGCCCCGTGTGCCGAGCTGGCCGCAGAGCAGCCGGCCTGGCAACGAGCTGGACGTACCCTAGAGCAGCGCGGCCTGCTCCACCGCGAATATCGCCCTCTAGCTGCCTCATCCGAGGGGGGGAGCCTCCGCGGCGCGGTCGCGCCGAGGCTCGGGGCCGAGCAGCGGCAAGCGGTGGCGCGTATCGTTGCCGCCGAGGGCTATGAGGCCTTCCTGCTCGATGGCGTGACGGGCAGCGGCAAGACCGAGGTGTACCTCCAGGCTGCCGAGCAGGTGCTCGCCGCCGGTCGGCAGGTGCTCATCCTGGTCCCCGAGATCGGGCTGGCGCCGCAGTTCCTCGAGCGTCTGCGCGCGCGCCTGCCTGGGCCGATCGTCGTGCTGCATTCGGGACTGGCCGAGGGCGAGCGCACCGAGGCCTGGCTGGCTGCCCGCGATGGCGATGCGGCCGTCATCCTCGGCACCCGTTCAGCGATCTTTGCACCGCTACCGCGGCCAGGGCTGATCGTCGTGGATGAGGAGCACGACCCTTCCTTGGCACAGCAAGAGGGTTTCCGCTACTCGGGCCGCGATCTGGCGGTGCTGCGTGCCCACAGCCTAGAGATCCCCGTCATCCTCGGTTCTGCCACGCCATCGCTGGAATCGCTGCACAATGCCCGTGCTGGGCGCTATACCCATCTGCGCCTGCCTGAGCGCGCCGGTGCTGCTCAACCACCGAGCGTGCATCTGGTGGATATCCGCAGCCGCCGTCTCCGTGGCGGGCTATCGGCCCCCCTGGAAGAGACGCTGCGGCGCCATCTGGCAACCGGCGCTCAGGCGCTGCTATTCCTGAATCGCCGCGGCTACGCCCCTGTACTGACTTGCCACGCTTGTGGCTGGGTCGCCGAGTGCCATCGCTGTGACGCCCGCCTGATCCTGCATCGCCGTGAGGCTCGCCTGCGCTGCCACCACTGCGGTTACGTGGCTGCGCCACCGGAGCACTGCCCAGAGTGCGGCGGGGGCGATCTGCGTGCGCTGGGCCCAGGGACCGAGCGCTTGGAAGAGGCGCTCGCCGAGCGTTTCCCCGAGGTGACCCAGCTCCGTATTGACCGTGATACCACGCGCCGAAGGGGCGCCTTGGAGGCACGGTTGGCGGCGGCCCACCGGGGCGAGGCGCAGCTGCTCATCGGCACACAGATGCTGGCCAAGGGGCACCACTTGCCCGCGGTGACTCTGGTGGCGGTGATCGATGTGGACCAGGGACTCTTCGGTGCCGACTTCCGAGCGACCGAGCGCTTGGCGCAGCTGGTGGTTCAAGTCGCTGGCCGAGCCGGACGCGGTGATGAGCCCGGCGAGGTGCTGCTGCAGACCCGTCATCCTGAGCATCCGCTACTGCGCACGCTGCTCGAAAGTGGCTATCCGGCTTTTGTCGAGGCCCACTTGGCTGAGCGGGAGGCTGCTGGTCTGCCGCCGTTTGCGGCCTTGGCGTTGCTGCGAGCCGAGTCGGTGGATGCCGATGCGCCCTACCGCTTCTTAGAGGCTGCCGTGGCGCACGGCCGCGCTTGCCTGGATCGATGGCCTACTGAGGTCGAGCTGCTCGGGCCCGTGCCGGCGCCCATGGAGCGGCGTGAGGGGCGGCATCGAGCCCAGCTCATGATCCGCGCCGAGCGTCGGCGTGAGCTGCAGCGCTTTCTGCTGCGCTGGAGCGGTGGCCTAGAGACCCTGTCCGGGGTGCGCAAGGTGCGCTGGTCCCTGGATGTGGATCCGGTAGAGATGGTCTGAGGCGGGAGGTCTCGGGGAGAGCGGTACGGTTGCCATAGCGGCGAGCGTGGCTGCAAACAAGGAGGATGAGACGGTGTTCGTGCTCAGCAAAGTTGCCGGGGCGGTGCTCATGCCCCTAAGCCTGCTGGTCCTGGTCGGGGTCGTAGGAAGTGTGCTGCTGTTCTTGACCCCTTTTCGGCGTACAGGGCAAAGCCTGCTTGTGGGCATGGTGGCGATGCTCTATCTGCTCAGCTGGGAGCCATTCGCCAGCCGGCTATTGGCACCTCTGGAGCAGCGTTATCCGCCGTTGCTCGACCCGGATGAACTCGCCGAGCAGGCGGAGGTGACGCATATTGCCGTCCTCGGCCACGGCCATCGTCTCGATGACCGCCTGCCCGTGACCAGCCAGGCGAACACCGACGGTGTGACGCGGGTGCTCGAGGGTGTGCGCCTTCAGCGTCACTTCCCCGACAGCACGCTGGTGCTCACCGGTGGCAGCGTGCAGGGGCCGACGCCGAACTCCGAGGTGCTCTATCAGCTCCTGCAGGCTACTGGCCTCGAAGCGGGGACTGTCGAGCGCCTTACCACGCCGCGCAATACCGCCGAGGAGGCTGAAGCGGTCGCTGAACTCCTGGAGGATAAGCCAGCAAGCGGGCGGGTGATCCTGGTCAGCGAGGCCTCACACCTGCCGCGGGCGATGGGGCTCTTTCGCGGCCAGGGGCTGGATCCGATCCCCGCGCCCACCCGGCATCGCGTGCGCCAGCGTGAGTCGGGCGGCGACCCCCATCCGGGCCACGCCCTGCGCCCGACGGCGGATGCCTTGCGCATGAGTGAGCGGGCTTTCCATGAGTACTTGGGGATAGCATGGGGACGCTTGCGAGGGCAGATCCCCTGGGAGGACAGCGGGCCCTGACCACACGGCTGGCGCAAGCCCCGCCGTTGAGGGCGGGGTGAGCCAGCCCCTCGACGCGAATCAAGGGCATTGTTACGCTCAAGAGATCGGGTCAAACCGAGATCCTCGCCCTCGGGCGGAGGGAGAGGCTAAACGCCTGTGGAGCCGATGTAAGTCCATCCTCCGGGATGGCTGTTGGCAGTGAAGCAGGAACCCTTCAGCCGGCCCTGGCCTAAGCGGCCGGGACCGGGCTGGGAATCACCGCCCTTCAGGGCGGTGAGGACGTCAAGGAGGTTGGGCGCCGCAGGCCGTCAGTCGCGCACGGAGTTGTTGTAGACCGGTATCGCCTCCTGCTCGATGAAGGCTACGGCACACCGGTAGCGGCTCGCCGGGCTTCCCTGGTGGGCCTGATACTCGGCGCGTAAGCGGCCCAGGGGGCTATGGTAGAGTTCTGCGCCCACTACGAAGGCTAAAGCGTGCCGCCAATACTCGGGCCGCTCTGTGCCAGCTGCCTGATCGAGCGCCTCCAGTGCGTGGCCCAGGGTCCGCAGGCCAGCACCAGGGGCGCGCTCGATCACGGCCTGCTGGATCAGATCCGCCACCAGCCCATCGCGACTGCCACTGATCGGCGGGGCTGCATGTAGCAGGGTACCGGCCCAGCCCTGTGGTACCATGGTTGGCCCCATACCGCGGGCCACGTCCCGCAGGTAGCTCTCGTGCGCCTCGGGAAAATCCGCTACGGCAGCGATCAGCCAAACGCCGAGCAGGTCATCGGCCAGAGCCGGAGCCGCTGTGCCGGCGTTCATCTCCGGGGAAGGTGCCGGGAACGCCACGCAGGCAGCGCCCAGCGCTGCGGTGGCATTCTCATGGTGCAAGAAAGGGGTACCCTTGCTATCCAGGCCGCGCTCGATGAGTAGCACTGGTGCCTCGAAGCGATCCTGCTCAAGCAGTCCCAGCAGGGTCGCCAACGCCACAGAGCGAGGATCATGGACCAGATCGATCACCGGCACCGGCTCACGCGAGCGCGGAGCGCCGAGCCTCATCGCTTCCCGGTAGGACGTCTCGCCTGTCCAGGCCCAAAGCTGGGTGCGCAGCAGCTGAATCCGATTCGGTGGAGTTCTCTCTTGACTCACGACTCAGACCCGAGTGGACTATGGCTGATAGCCTACGCGGCGTCGATAGCGGATACAATCTACAGGCCCAACCACCTAGCGGGGGCAAGCCGTGCCTGATCCCCAGACCCACGACCGCGATGACCTGATCGAGCCCAACGCGGCAGGCCGCTACGAGGTTACCGCCCGGGACCTGCCCTTGGCGTGTCCTATGCCCGGGATGTACCTATGGAACTCCCATCCCCGGGTCTATTTACCGGTCCATGAGCAGGGGCGTGCGACCTGCCCGTATTGCGGCGCGACCTATGTTCTCCGTGAGGACGATCGCCTCGCCACCCATATCGGCGGACGTCGGGAGTGGAAGTAGCCGCCACCCAATAGCCTGAAAACCGGGATGTTGGCTACCGTGAAGGGAGACCACTGCCGTGAGTACTGAAATCTTCGAGGAGCTTGGGCCATCAGACGCCTGGTACCTAGTCTACAGTAAACCGCGCCAGGAGGAGAAGGCGTGGTGGAACTTGGATCGGCAGGGATTCCGCTGCTTCCTCCCCTTCGCCCGGACACGGCGGCGGCGCCAGCGACGCTACCAGACGGTCATCGAGCCCATGTTCCCCCGCTACCTGTTCATCCGCCTCGCCGCTGGTGTCGAGGACTGGAGCCCAATCCGCTCCACTCTAGGGGTCACGGGGCTGGTGCGCTTTGGCACGTGGCCGGCCCGTGTCCCGGACGACCTGGTCGACGCCCTGCGTCAGCAGAGCCGGGAAGGCTGCTGCGATCTCAGCCCAGAGCCGCTGCAGCCCGGTGAGCGGGTGCGCGTGCTCGACGGTCCGTTCCAGGAGTATGAAGGCATCTTCCGGGCCGCCCGTAGTGAGGAGCGGGTCATGATCCTGCTCGACGTCGCTGGCCAGCACACCACCCTGACCGTCTCTGTGCACCAGCTTGAGCGGGCCTGACTGCCCGCGGAAGCCCACCGGTGATGAACAGCGGCGGGGGAGGAGTCAACCGGGGTCATTGCGCTCTGCCAGGTCTTGGAGTTGTACGTGGAGGGCGCCCACCGAGATCTGTAGCTCGCGCATGGAGAGCGCAAGCGAGGTGAGCATCAGCAGGAGGCTGATCGTGAACAGGACCTTGCCGGCGATGGGCGCGCCGATAAAGAGCACGAGCATGCACAGTACGCAGAAGAAGAGGCTGGCCACCCCGGCGACCTGCATGTTGCGGATGAGCAATACCCGACGGCTCAGGTTTTCGATCTGGGTGCGTAGGTAGGTGTCGTGGGTGGAGCGGTACTTCGGCTCCAGGTCGCGGATCAGGGAAGCGAGCCCCATGAAGCGGTTGGTATAGGCAAGCAGCAGCAACGAGATCGCCGGAAAGAGCAACGCCGGGGTCGAGAGGGTCAGCTCCGCTGTTGGCTCCGGTGTCTGGAACATCCCGAATACCTCTTTTGATCCATCCTATCCCATGATAAGGCGATAGCACGCTGAGGCCAGTGCTCGCCTTCTTCGCCGTGGCTGCAATCGCTATAATTCGGGCACCGCCCGTGAGTGAAGGCGAGTTCGCCGATGAAATCCCCGCTGCCCTGCTTCAGCGAAGCCCGTGTCCTCATCGCCGGTGATCTCATGCTCGACCGATATTGGCACGGCGGGACCTATCGCATCTCACCGGAAGCGCCGGTACCGGTGGTCCAGGTCCATGGGGCCGAGGAGCGCCCGGGCGGGGCCGCCAATGTGGCCTTGAATATCGCCGCGCTCGGAGGGCGAGCCCATGTGCTCGGTCCCACCGGTGAGGATGCCGCCGCCGATCGTCTTGGTGAGCTGCTCTCCGACGCCGGGGTGGCCCATACCTTCCATCGCACAGCAGGGGCAGAGACCATCACCAAGCTGCGGGTTATCAGCCGCCATCAGCAGCTGATCCGGCTCGATTTCGAGCGCGGCTTCCCCGGTTTCGACGCCGGAGCCATGGCGGAGCTGGTGATGCCGGAGCTGGCGTATGCCGATTGCCTGGTCCTCTCTGACTACGCCAAGGGGGCCCTTCCGGAGCCTGCCCGGTTGATCGACGCGGCCCGCCATGCCGGGGTGCCGGTGTTGATCGATCCCAAGGGAAAGGATTATACCCGCTACCGCGGAGCTACGCTGCTGACGCCCAATCTTGCCGAGTTCGAGGCCGTAGTCGGCGCCTGCCCGGACGCGGAGACCCTCGCACGGCGTGCCGCTGAGCTGGCGCTCACCCTTGAGGTCGAGGCACTGCTGGTTACCCGTGGTGAGGCTGGCATGACCCTGGCTCCCGGGCACGGCCCGCCAGTCCATCTCCCTACCCGCGCGCGTGAGGTCTTCGATGTCACCGGTGCTGGGGATACCGTTATCGCCACCCTGGCTGCTGCCCTCGCCGCAGGGGGCGGCCTAGCCGATAGCGCTGCCCTGGCAAATCTGGCTGCCGGGGTGGTTGTGGGCAAGCTCGGCACGGCCACTGTCACGCCGCCTGAGTTGGAGGTGGCGATGGGCGGAGAGCCGGTGGCTGCGCGTGGTGCGGTGGATGAGCCTGGGTTGCTCGCTGCTGTGGAGCGGGCCCGGAATGCCGGCGAGCGGGTGGTGATGACCAACGGCTGCTTCGACTTGCTGCACGCTGGCCATGTGGATTATCTCCAGCGCGCCCGGGAGCGGGGGGACCGACTCATCGTGGCAGTCAACGACGATGCCTCAGTCACCCGGCTCAAGGGGCCGCAGCGGCCGATTACACCGCTGGGCCAGCGTATGGCCGTGCTCTCGGCCCTAGACGCCGTGGATTGGGTGGTGCCGTTCAGCGAGGACACCCCGACGCGGATGATCGCGGCGGTGCAGCCGGATCTGCTGGTCAAGGGAGGGGACTACTGCCCCGAGCAAATCGCTGGCCACGATGCCGTGATCGCTGCGGGTGGCACGGTGGAGGTGTTGCCGTTGGTCGCTGGGGCATCGACCACGGAGCTGATCGCCCGTATCCGTGGCGATTAGCCCAGGGCCGAACGTCCCTGCAGAGGAGCCCTAGAGGCTCTCGGCGATCACCGGTGGGCTGGGCGGCTGAGGCTGCTCGCTGGTCGCATTCGGCCCTGATGTCGCTGACTAGGTTCGTGCGTGGTCGGCTGTTGATGGATGTGGGCGGCCATCGCCAGCGAGCGCGGCATCGAGACGAGTGGTCACATCCGCTACGCTGATCCGCTCCATGGCCTCGGGGTTGCGTACCCGCTGTCCCCAGCGTATGGCCTCTACCGGTTGGCCTAGCTCAGCCTTGAGGGCCTCCGGGTAGCGGTTGGCGACGTGCGCTAGGTGGCAATAGGGGCCGGTGCGTTGAGGATTGGAGGTCGCGTAGAGGCCGACCACCGGAGTGCCAACGGCATTGGCCAGGTGGAGGGGACCGGAATCGGGGCCTATGAAGGCCTGTGCCCGGCGTAGTGCGGCCAGCAGCCCCTTCAGCGAGGTGGCGCCGACCAGGTCCGTGACGGGGGCAGAGGTGGCGGCGGTGATGGCCTCGGCATAGGCACGCTCGAGCTGTGTCGGTCCACCGGTGAGCACCAGCGCCAACCCGTGGTACCGGTAGGCATGGTCGGCGACGCCGGCGTAGCGCTCGGGGTACCAGTTGCGGAAGTTCCGGGCCCGGGCCGAGCTGCATGGGCTGATGGCCAGGAAGGGGTGAGGGGGGAGGCGCTGTACTGCTTCGGCCTCGGCCTCAGGAGGGATGGGGAGATCCCAGCGCAGGGTGCGTGCTGTTAGCCCGGCCGCCTGGAGGAACTGGAAGAAGCCGTCGAGGACATGGATCCGGTGCGGTCCGGCGATGGTGCGGTTGGTGAAGAGCCGCTGCCCATTGCGCGCCCGTGGGCGGTCGAAGCCGATGCGGGTGTCAGCGCGGATGACGCTTGCGAGGAGGTTCGCCCGCCAGGAGGCCTGTAGGTGCAGGAGCACCTCGAAGCGGCGCCCACCGAGTGCCTGGCGCAACTTGGCCATAGCGCCGAAGAGGCCATCCCCTTTATCAACCACAATGAACTCAACCCCGGGCAGGTCACCGACCAGGTGGTGCTCTGTCTTGCCCACGATCCAGGTTAGCGCTGTCTCCGGCCAGTGGGTCTGCAAGGTGCGGACGATCGGTACGACATGGCTGCAGTCACCGATGGCGGACAGACGTAGTAAGCACAGGCTGCGTGGCGGGGCTGGATGCGGGTCACGGGGCATCGGATTCTGTGCTCCTCCTCGGGGCGTTATGAATAGCTTGTTGCCAGCCTTGCTGCAGGGCCGTGAGCGCCTCGGTCTGCGGTACAGCGAGGGCAGGGTTGGCCGCGGCGAGCTTGCGCAGGCTGCGGCGTAGCCGCGCGAGGTTGCGCTCGCACCACGCAGCCTGCTTCGTGCGTAGGCGTGCGCGGTCGAGGTCGATCAGATAGACGCCGCCATCCCCTGTGAGCAGGATGTTGTGTGCGTTGAGGTCAGCGTGGTCGACGCCACGCCGGTGGAGCTGGCCGATAGCGGCGCCGATAGCCAGCCAGTGCGTCGTTGGCAGGGGGGCACGGAGCAGGGCTTCCGGCAGGGAGACGGCAGCGAGGCGCTCGATGAGAATCTCGCCGCGGTAGCATAGTCCGGTTGGGCGTACCCGAGCGGCCAGCGGCGCAGGGACGGGGAGCCCCTCTTCGTGCAGCCGGGCCAGGAGCCACCACTCCTGCCAGGGGCGGGTGACCTGCAGCTGACCTCGGAGGTAGCGATCCTTGAGCAGCGGGCCGAGGAGTCCGCCACGGCGGTAGGGGCGGAGCACGGCCGGGATGCCCGCCACCTCCAGGAAGCAGGCGCTGCCGCGTCCGCCATCCGGGCGACCGGTGAGTCGCCCCGCGCGTGCTAGGGCAGCAGGGTCGAACAGCTCGTCGTCCGGCTCCGGCAGGCGCTCGGCGTCGTAGAGGATGTGTCTCCCCTGGCGTCGTAGATGTTGCGGCTCCATGGCCGCCTACTCTGCCATACCGAGGCGTTTCCAGGTGGTGGTAAAGTGCGAGCATGGCACAATGGCGAATCCCGACTCGGATCTTTCTTGTCGGCCCCATGGGGGCTGGGAAGAGCACGGTCGGCCGTGAGCTCGCCGCGCTGCTGGGGCTCTCGTTCATTGATAGCGATCACGAGATCGAGCGCCGCACCGGCGTGAGCATCCCCTGGATCTTCGACCTCGAAGGCGAGGTGGGCTTTCGTGCGCGCGAAGCGGGCGTGATCGAGGAGCTCAGTGCACGCGATGGTGTCGTGCTCGCCACCGGTGGCGGTGCGGTTACCACAGCAGCCAATCGCGACCTCCTCGGTGCCCGCGGCGTGGTGGTCTACCTGCATACGCCGGTTGCGGTGCAGCTGCAGCGGACTCGCCACGATCCCCATCGGCCGCTGCTCCAGGACGGCGATCCGCAGGGCCGGCTGCAGGCGCTGATGACCGAGCGTGACCCTCTCTATCGGGAGGTGGCCGATGTGGTGGTGGAGAGTGCCGGTGGACGGGCGCGCACCGTGGCTCGGCGCATCGTAGCAGCCCTGCAGGGTGAGGATCAGTAATCGGCCGGGGTACATGGCCAGGTAAGCGGGAGCGATCATGCGGACACTGTGGGTGGAGCTCGGGGAGCGTAGCTACCCCATCTATATCGGCGAGGGGCTGTTGGGACAGCAGGGTCTGCTCAACGAGCACGTGGCCGGAGAGCGAGCGCTGCTGGTCAGCAACGAGACCGTGGCGCCGCTTTATGCGGACCACCTGGCCATCGGTGCGGAGGCTGCATCGCTGATCCTGCCCGACGGCGAGCGCTACAAGACCCTGGCGACCTGCGAGCGGGTCTATGATGCGCTCATTGAGGGTCACTTCGATCGCTCGGCGACGGTGATTGCCCTCGGTGGGGGGGTGATCGGTGATCTTGCCGGCTTCTGCGCCGCCACCTATCAGCGAGGGGTCGGCTATATCCAGGTGCCGACGACCCTGTTGGCGCAGGTAGATTCCTCAGTTGGTGGCAAGACGGGTGTCAACCACCCCCGCGGCAAGAACATGATCGGTGCTTTCCATCAACCGCGTGCGGTGGTGGCCGATACCGGGACGTTAGCTACCCTGCCGGAGCGCGAGCTCAGCGCCGGCCTAGCGGAGGTGGTCAAGTATGGCCTGATCCGCGATCCTGGCTTCTTCGATTGGCTCGAGGCCCACGCCGACCCTCTGCGCCGAGGTGATCCACAGGCCCTTGCCGAGGCTGTGGCCGCTTCCTGCCGCAATAAGGCGGAAGTCGTCGCCGCCGACGAGCGCGAGGCGGGGATGCGGGCGCTGCTGAATATGGGGCACACCTTTGGCCACGCCATTGAGACCTTCACCGACTACAGCGCCTGGCTCCATGGTGAGGCGGTGGCGGCGGGTATGTGCATGGCCGCCCGTATGTCCGTCCACCTCGGCTGGTTCTCCCCCGAAGGATTACACCGCACCGAGGCCCTGCTGAAGCGTGTCGGCTTACCCACACAGCCGCCGTCTATCCCGGAGTCCCGCTTCCGTGAGCTGATGAGCGTTGATAAGAAGAACCGTGGCGGGCAGCTGCGGCTGGTATTGCTGCGGGGGATCGGAGACGCTGTGGTCACCAGTGCCTTCGATCCCGAGGCGCTGACTCGCACCCTGCGCGAGTTTCCCTAGCCCGCCGAGCAAGCAGTGAGGCCCACTCCGTTGCGCCAAAGCACCGAATGGGAAGGTGGTAGTGGCCGGCCAGGGCTTGCCTAGGGAAAGGTATGTAGGCTTGGTGGGAGCGTAGGGCCGCGCCTTCTAGCTCAGCTCCTCGGGCCGGAAGAGCCGCCGGTACTCCTCGATCGCGAAGCGATCGGTCATCCCGGCGATGTAGTCGGCGACGGCGCGTGCCTGTCCCGCAGTACCGTGCCGCGCCTCCCCCTGGGCAGCAGCGGACTGGGGCTGCTCGGGCATCAGCTGTGGGGTCTCGAAGAAGGCATCGAACAATTCCTGGACCACCGTTTGGCTCTTGCGCACCATGCGGACCACACGGAAGTGGCGGTAGAGCTGGTTGAAGAGGAAGGCCTTCAGGTCCTCATGGCGCTGGGCCATGCTGTCGCTGAAGCCGATCAGGGGCGCAGGCTGGCTCCGGATGGATGGGACATCCGCCGGCGCTGCAGCCTCGATGCGGCGGGCGGACTCCTGGATCAGGTCCTCGACCTGGATGTTGATCATTCGCCGGACCACCTCGTGGGTGGTGCGCCGCTCATCGAGCTGTGGGTAGGCCTGCTCCACCTCGGCGAAAAGGGGAGCCAGCAACTCGGTGCCCCGGCACGCGTCCACGGTGATCAGCCCTGAGCGCAGGCCGTCGTCGACATCGTGGCTGTTGTAAGCGATGCCGTCGCAGACATTGACCAGCTGTGCCTCTAGGGTTGGCTGGCCGCCGTGGAGGAAGCGCTCGGCCACGGGGCCGAGCTGCGTTGCCCGTTTCATGGGGCAGCGCTTGAGAAGCCCCTCCCGGGTCTCGAAGCTCAGGTTGAGGCCGTCGAAGGCCGCATACCGGGTTTCCAGATTGTCCACAACGCGCAGGGACTGGATGTTGTGCTCGAAGCCGCCGAGCCCCGCCATACGCTCTGCCAGGGCGTCCTGGCCGGCGTGCCCGAAAGGCGTATGGCCTAGGTCGTGGGCGAGCGCAATGGCCTCCACCAGGTCGACGTTCAATCCCAAGGCCTGGGCACAGGTGCGGGCGATCTGGCCGACTTCCAGGGTGTGGGTTAGGCGAGTGCGGTAGAGATCGCCCTCATGATTCACGAAGACCTGGGTCTTATACTCCAGCCGGCGAAAAGCGCCGGAGTGGATGATGCGGTCGCGATCCCGCTGGAATTCGCTGCGGTGCCCGGGGTGGGGCTCGGGATACTGGCGGCCTCGGCTGGCAGCTTCGGTTACGGCGCACGGTCGCAGGGTGGCGGCGGACATGCTTACTGGTTCACCTCGGTTGCTGAGGGGGGAAGCTCCATTTTGGGGCGAGCGTCGGGTGCGTCAACGTCCGTGGGCGAGGCCTGGGAGACCAGCCGCGGGGTGACGAAGACGAGCAGCTCCTGGTGTCTGCTGCATTGCTGGCGCTCTCGGAACAGCCAGCCGATGAGAGGCAGGTCGGCGAGCCAGGGGACCCCGCGATGCTGCTCATGGCGCTCCTGCTCACGGACGCCGCCAAGGACTAGGGTCTCGCCGGCATCGACCCGTAGCCGGGTGGAGACGGATTGCGTGTCAATGCTCGGGACGCCTTCGAAGATCTGGCCGACTGCGTCCTTGGTAACACGCAGATCCAGGGTGACGGTCTCGTCCTCGCCGACCTGGGGGGTGGCGGTCAGGGAGAGGGCCGCATCCTGGAAGGCGACCGCTGTCCCGCCGGATTCAGCGGTTTCTTGATAAGGCACCTGTACGCCCTGCTCGATGTGGGCCTCCTGGCGCTTACTGGTTGGCACCCGGGGGCTGGAGACGATCCGGCCGCGTCCTTCGGCCCCCATGGCGGAGAGTTCGAGCTGGAGCAGGTGCTCGCCGACCTCGCCAATCGCGATGTTCAGCTGTTTGTCATCCCCGATCTCCGGTAGCTCCGCAAGTAGGCCATCGGTGCCGCTTCCCGCCCCGCCAGGGAGGCTGTCAAAGGCCATGCGGGCGTCGCTTCGGACCGTGGATAGGCCTAGGCGGCTGCCTAGCTGGCGGGCATAGTCGCCGGAGGCGAGGACGATTCGGGCCTCAATCATCACCTGGCGGGTGGGCTGATCCAACTGTGCTCGACGAGTGCCTCGATGGTAGCCAGGCGCTCGGGGATGTCGTGGAGCACCAGGGTGTTGGTGCGCTCGTCGACGCTTGCATGCCCTGCCTCGGAGAGGGCCTCGATGCCTTCCTCAGGGAGCTCGGCGAGGGACTCGGCCTCGGCATGGACCAGAGGGAGGGCCCGGACTGTGGCCTCGGTCTCCTCCGGCTCACCTGCCTCTGTGGGTTCCGGGCCGTGGAAGGGGTCCGGTGGCTGGCTGCCTGCTCCCGAGCAGGTGAGAGTGAGCAGCAGCGCCAGGTCTTGCTCTCGGTAGCGGAAACGGTGATGGGCTGCCATTAGCCTTGCCCTGTGCCTGTCGCTGGGTGGAGTTCCAGGGTCAGGTTGGCCTCGACCTGACGCTCCTCATCGGCTTGGAGCTGTAGCCGGCGCACGCCGATGCGGGTCTCCGCCTGTGCCGGTACCGAGAGCCACTGGCGTAGCGCCGGATAGGGGCCTTCTAGGCGCAGCGCCACCAGTGTGATGTCTTGCTCGTTCGGTGGGTGCTGCTCCAGCCTGGTTACGGATAGCTCGTGGCCCTCGGCGCTTTCGGCCAGCTTCTGCAACTGCTCACGTACCGGGGCCTCTGGCGGCGGGGTTGGCTGCTTGTCGGTATGCTCCTCTGGCGACGCCAGCGGCACATGCAAGCGTAAGCGCAGCCCTCCTTGTCCGTGTTTTCCAAGTGCTCAAGACGGGGCTGGAGCCCCTCTTCACGCAGTCCCTCCAGGTATGCCTCGATGGCGGCACGCTCGCTGGCTTGGGCCGAGATGGTGAGTGGCTCAGTGATCTCCACCGCCGTGAGCCGCATCTGGTTCGGCCGTCGGGTGGGCGAGGGCATCGAGCCAGGTGGTCATTTGGCGTCGGCGCGCATCGGAGGCCTGTAGCGAGCTTGGCAAGCCTGCCTGCTCTTCTGGGGTCGCCATCTCCTCGTCCGGTGTGCCTTGCTGATCGGAGGCCTCAGGCGGGAGGCCGTCCTGGTGTGAGGAGGGGGGCTCGGTCGGCTGGTGCATGGTCGCTGACGCTGGAGGTGCTAGGTTGGTCTCGGCGTCTCCGTGAGCGTCAAGGCCGGGGGCGTCGAGGTGCGGGTGGGCGACTATCCCGGCGAGGGCGGTAGCCGCTGTAGTACCGGCGAGGAGGCGAGCTGAGGGGGCATGGTCCTTGGCGGATGGGTTGTTGGCACCCAGCAGGTTGGTGGGGCCTGGGCGGCGGGCGGCCTCAGCGAGCGCGGCGGTGAGGCGCTCGCTTGGGGGGCGGGGAAGCCCCGCCGAGCGTGAGGTGGGGCTCGCTGGCAGGCGGGGGAGCGCGTCAGCGGTGGGGAGTATTGCCACGGGGCGGAGGCCGGCGCCGCGCAGCAGCTGGCGAGCCGCCCTGAGATCGGTCTGCCGGGCTGCGGTCAGGCGCCAATGGCTGTGGCTTTGGCGCTGCAGCCGGTAGCGCCAGGTCGTCGTAGGGGGCGGGAGGCGGTCGCGGATGCGCAGCCGGAGTACAGCGGTGCGCTCGCGACGGCGCAGGCCTCGGGGCACGTGCAGTTCCCGGCGGATCACCCGGTTCTCGGGGAGCGCTGCAGCGGCTCGGGCGCGCTGTACGCCGAGGCGGCGGCAGGCGGTAATCAGGGCTTGCTGGCGTGCCTGCGGTGTTGCAGGGGTGATGGGCTCGGTGGTGTAGGCGGTAGATCGTGGGCGGCGTAGGCAGACATGCACAACGCCGACAGCTACCCACACCGACTGTGGTGAGGCTCGGTACAGGCATGCTCGTCTACTCCCTGAGACACGGCGCTATACAGCTACCCTACCCTGGCAGCTGTCCGCTTGGGTCCCTACTATTGGACAGGGCACTCGCCTGTGCAAGGGCTGGTCGTTATACTGCCGTTTGTCGCTCGAGGCCCCTTGCCGTGTCTTCCATGAAGCGAATCTTGCGTATCTTCCTGTATGGCGGTGCTGCCTTGTTCGGCGCCGGGGCCCTGGCGGTCGGCGCTGCGCTCGCCTATGCCTTCCTGGTGCTCGCCCCGCAGCTGCCGGATGCCGACTCTTTGCGCGATGTGACGTACCAGCAGCCGATGCGGGTGCTCAGCACCGAGGGTGAGCTCATCGCAGAGTACGGCGAGCAACGCCGGGATCCGGTGACGATCGAGGAGATCCCTGCCGATGTGCGCCTGGCGTTCATCGCCGCCGAGGATGATCGGTTCTATGAGCACCCGGGTGTGGACTATCAGGGGCTGGCGCGGGCGGTGGGCTATGTGCTGCGAGAGGGGGAGTTCGGTCCTGGTGGCTCGACGATCACCATGCAGGTGGCACGCAACTTCTTCCTCTCGCGGGAGCAGACCATCCTGCGTAAGGTCAATGAGATCCTGCTCGCCCTGCAGATCGAGCGGACTCTGAGCAAGGAAGAGATCCTTGAACTCTATCTGAACAAGATCTATCTCGGCAATCGGGCCTTCGGTATCGCTGCGGCGGCACAGGTCTACTACGGCAAGGAGCTCAGCGAGCTGGCACTCCCCGAGATGGCGATGCTGGGGGGGTTGCCCAAGGCGCCCTCGGCGTTCAATCCATTACGCAATCCTGAGCGTGCTCGCGAGCGGCGTGCTTACGTGCTCGGGCGTATGCTCAAGGAGGATTTCATTAGTCGGGAGCGCTATCAGGCGGCGATGGCAGCTCCCCTGACGGCGGAGCTACATGCGCCCAGGCGGAAGGTTAATGCGCCC
The DNA here is from genome assembly GCA_046546255.1 of Halorhodospira sp. Lineage (GTDB taxonomy): Bacteria > Pseudomonadota > Gammaproteobacteria > Nitrococcales > Halorhodospiraceae > Halorhodospira. The sequence goes on from JBKGYE010000001.1 coordinate 100,862, forward strand.
TATGTCAGTGAGATGGTTCGCCGCACGATGCTTGACCGTTACGGCCCTGAGGAGGCCTATACAGGAGGATATACCGTTTACACCACCCTGGAGAAGGAGCGTCAGCAGGCCGCTAACGCTGCTTTGCGTACCGGGCTGCGCGCTTACAGCCGACGCCACGGCTACCGGGGTCCAGAAGGGCGCATGAAGACCGGCAGGGTTGGTGATCCGGAGGCGATGGAGACGGCGCTGAAGGCACATCCGCCCTTAGGTGGGCTCCAGGCTGCTGTGGTGCTCGCGGTGGAGACGGACGCACTTTGGGTCTGGCCCCGAGGCGGGCGTGTCCTAGAGGTGCCGTTCGAGACCATGGAGTGGGCCAGGCCGTTCCGGGGGCCCAACCGTCGCGGGGCGGAGCCGGAGGCGCCAGAGGACGTGGCGCAGGTCGGGGATATTGTCCGTGTTGTCCCGCAGGGTGAGGGACGGGGCGCGCTCGCTGCCCTGCCGCAGGTAGAAGGAGCGCTTATCGCGCTGGACCCGGAGGATGGACGGGTGCGTGCACTCAGCGGCGGCTTCGACTACCGGCGCAGTGCCTTTAACCGAGCCGTTCAGGCGCGCCGGCAGGTGGGCTCGGCCTTCAAGCCCTTTATCTACTCGGCGGCCCTAGAGAACGACTACACCGCTGCGACCCTGGTCAACGACGCGCCCGTCGTCTTCCAGGATGATGCCCTAGAGAGCTATTGGCGTCCGGGCAACTATTCCGGGGAGTTCTACGGACCAACCCGCCTGCGCGAGGCCTTGGCCTTCTCTCGCAATCTGGTCTCTATCCGGGTGTTGCGCGACATCGGGGTCAGTGCAGCCATCGACCACGCTGGGCGCTTCGGTTTCGACCCCGAGCAGCTGCCCGACAACCTTTCTCTAGCGCTCGGCAGCAACAGCGCCACCCCGATGCAGATGGCAGCAGCGTTCTCGATCTTTGCCAATGGGGGCTACCGAGTTGTCCCGAATGTCATCGAGCGCATCGTCGACGATGAAGGGGAAGTGGTCTTCCGGCCGGCTTTTCCCGAGGCTTGCCAGCTGTGCGAGCAGGATCTGCCCTTGGACTCGGTGCCTGAGGATCGCTATGGCCTGTTCGATCTACCCCCGGGAGCGGATCAGGTCCTGCCGGCAGAGAACGCTTGGTTGATAAGCGATATGCTCTCGGATGTGGTCCGGCGCGGTACGGGGCGTCGCGCTGGGCGGATCGTAGGGCGCGGTGACTTGGCAGGCAAGACGGGTACGACCAACGACCTACGCGATGCCTGGTTTGTCGGTTATAACCCTGAGCTGGCAGCCGCCGCCTGGGTCGGCTTCGATGAGCAGCAGACCCTAGGGCGCGCTGAGACCGGGGCCTCTGCAGCGTTGCCGGTCTGGGCGCGGTTCATGGAGGAGGCGTTGGCGGGGGTCGAGGAGCGTAAGCGGCCTCGGCCCGATGGGCTGGTGACGGTGCGCATCGATCCGGAAACGGGGCTCGCTACCGGCTCGGACAACCCCGATGCCATCTTCGAGACCTTCCGCGAGGGCCATGTGCCACGGCGGGAAAGTGCAGAGCAGGAGCGCCGGACGCGCCAAGAGGCGGAGCGCGAGCTTTTTTGAGGCCTGGCTGATGCGGCGGCTAGCGAGACCGTCGCAGGGAGGTACGCTATGGGACGTCGAGGCGCAACCCAGCGGGATCAGCGCATGCGGCTGAGCCTGATCCGTGAAGCGGCACGGCTGATGGCTGAGGACGGTGTTCGGGACTACTACGCAGCGAAGCGCAAGGCAGCCGAGCGGCTGGGCGCCAGCGATACACGCAATCTGCCCGCTAACCAGGAGATCCATGAAGCGCTGCTGGAGCATCAAGCGGTTTTCGGCGGCGCCGAGCATGAAGCCGAGCTGTTGCGCCTGCGCCGCCGGGCCTTGGAGGCGATGACCTTCTTCGCCGAGTTCCGTCCGCGGTTGGTAGGATCGGTCCTATCGGGGACGGCCGATGCGGGCTCAAGTGTGCAGCTCCACCTCTTTGCAGACACCCCGGAGACGGTGCTGCTCTATCTCATGGATCGGCGTATCCCTTTCGAGAGTGATGAGCGCCGGCTGCGCTTCGGCCGGGATGGCTGGTCGGTCCTGCCGGTGTTTCGCTTCCTCGCTGGGGATACCGAGGTCGAGCTGACGGTCTTCGGCGAGTCAGGGTTGCGCGAGCCACCGCGTAGCGAGGTCCACGGCGGCGCCATGGAGCGCGCTGGGGTTGCCGAGGTGAGAGCGTTGGTTGAGGAGGCCGTGGGGGAGGGCGAGGACTAGGGGGTTGGAGGGCTCTGCCTGGTCGGAGGCAGAGGGGGCCGCTAGGCGAGCGGCCCCTCCATCTAGCTGCTCGGGTTGCGCTGTTCGATGGGGACATAGTCACGCTTCGGTGCCCCCGTGTAGAGCTGCCGCGGGCGGCCAATGCGCTGCTCAGGGTCGGAGACCATCTCGTTCCACTGGGCCAGCCAGCCTGGCGTCCGTCCGAGGGCGAACATCACCGTGAAGAAATCGGTGGGGATGCCCAGGGCGCGGTAGATGATCCCCGAGTAGAAATCCACGTTCGGGTAGAGCTTGCGCTCGATGAAGTACTCGTCCTTAAGAGCCCGCTCCTCCAGCTCCATGGCTATCTCGAGTTGCGGATCGTTCTCTATGCCCAGATCGTTGAGCACCTCGTGGCAGGTCTTGCGGATGATCCGCGCCCGCGGGTCGAAGTTCTTGTAGACACGGTGGCCGAAGCCCATCAGCCGGAACGGGTCGTCCTTGTCCTTGGCCTTGTCGATGTATTTCGGCACTTGTTTGATATCGCCGATCTCATGGAGCATGTTCAGGACCGCCTCGTTGGCGCCACCGTGGGCGGGGCCCCATAGGGCGGCGCAGCCGCATGCGATGGAGGCGAACGGGTTGGTGCCGGTGGAGCTGGCCAGGCGGACCGTAGAGGTCGATGCGTTCTGCTCGTGGTCGGCGTGGAGGATCAGCAGCTGGTCCAGCGCCTGGGCGTGGATCGGGTTGATCTCGTACGGCTCCGTCGGGCGCGAGAACAGCATATTGAGCAGGTTCTCGGTGTAGTAGAGCCGGTTGAGCGGGTAGACGAACGGCTCACCGGCCATGTGCTTGTAGGCCGCGGCGGCGATGGTCGGCATCTTGGCCAGCACGCGGTGGCAGGTGAGCATCCGGTTGCGGGGGTCGCCGATGTTGATAGCGTCGTGGTAGAAGGCTGATAGGGACGCCACCACGCCGGTGAGCATGGCCATGGGGTGGGCGTTGTAGTGGAAGCCGTCGAAGAAGTCCTTCAACGACTCGTTGATCATGGCGTGCTCGGTGACCGCCCGGTTGAAGGTGTCCAGCTCCTCGCGCGTAGGTAGCTCACCGTGGAGCAACAAGTACGAGACCTCTAGGAAAGTACTGTGCTCCGCGAGCTGCTCGATGGGGTAGCCGCGATAGAGGAGGATCCCGTTCTCGCCGTCGATATAGGTGACATCGCTGCGGCAGCTGGCGGTCGAGGTGAACCCGGCGTCATAGGTGAAGTATCCGAACTCCCTATAGAGATTCTGGATCTCAACCACCGGCGGGCCGTGCGTCCCTTCGCGGACGGGCATCTCGATGCTTCTGCCGGTGGTGTTATCGGTTACGGTGACGGTTTTCGACGTCATGACGCCCCTCCGCTGGTGCCGTGGGGACTGCGGCCCGGACGCGCTCGGACTCAGCGCGCAGCTCGCTTAACTGGCCGAAGTGCCTCGGGTGATACCGAAGCGCTTGCGGAAGCGATCCACCTGGCCGCCGGAGTGGACCACGCGCTGCTTGCCGGTGAAGAAGGGGTGGCTACGGCTGGAGACCTCGATCTTGACGAGAGGGTACTCATTGCCGTCCTCCCAAGTGATGGTCTCATCGGTGGGTACCGTCGACCGGGTCAGGAAGGAGAAGTCTGTCGAGATGTCTTGGAAGACGACTTCGCGATATTCGGGATGGATGCCTTTCTTCATGGCTACCTCTGCGACGTTCGACCGCGCGCTGCGCGCGCTTTGATGATGCGATGCATTAAACGGCGGATAGTATCCCTCGCGCCATAGGGGGTCAAGGTGAGCATGGCATCAGCTGCTTCTTGACAGGGAGTTGTATACAGCCTAATTTCTAACCTACGTGTCAGCCACGCGAGGGCACCGTCATGCCGGACGGATACGGCAGTTCGTCTAATAACGACGCTGTACCGCGAATCAGCGCCCGCCCTGGGAGCACCGACTAGCTGACGGAGGTCCTGAACGCTCCTCTGCCACCGGTGTCCTCCTTGGGTCGGGCACCGGAATAAGAAGGAGGCAGAGATGAGCGTGATGACCGAGCATCACGAGCACAGTGTCAGTATTCCCGCTCGTGCGGAGTATGCCGATCGGCTGCCCGCCGCAGCGGCACGTCGCATCCTGCGGATGGAGCCTGCCGAGCGCCCAGCTGCCCTTGAGGCCATGCCGGAAGGCGAGGGGCTGGCGACCTTCCTGGAGATGCGCCCGGATGCACAGGCGAGTGTCCTAGAGCATATGGCGCTGGGGCCGGCGGCGCGTCTGGCCAACCGGCTGCCATTCAACACCCTGGCCCGCGTGCTGGATCATATGGATGGAGAGCGCCGCAATGAGATCGTCCGAAATCTGCGGCCGCTCAAGCGCAGCCGCGTAGAAACGGTCCTCTCCAATCGCCTGCAATAAGACGCCTCACACTGGCTACTCATATCGGGTGCGGTCGGTAAAGGCCGCACCTAGCTACCTTTGGCTCCCCTCGAAAGCTTTTGTCCAGCTGCTTCCGCCCGCATAATCGCTCGGAAGGCGGCAGGGGAAGGCCATGTTTCAAGCACCTGTATCGAGGCTGGCTACAGCGTCGGCTCTGCTCGCGGCCTGCGGGGCTGCAATCGCTGCGGCTGCAGGGCCGTTATATCGGCTACGGCTACTCGAGCTCGATCCCGCCCTGTGGATGATCGCTGCCGGAACCCTGGCCGGGGTTGCAGGGCTGGTCTTCGGATTGGGCGGCGTCCTGGCAACCCTGGGGCTGCGCGGAAAGCGGGGGCGCGGGCGTGCCCTGCTGGGTATCGTCCTCGGTGCGGGCCTAGTCGTGGTGCCTGGTCCGGCCGTCTATTCCGCTCTGACCAATCCCCCGCTCTATGACGTCACCACGGACCCTGAGCAGCCGCCCGCGTTCGACGCCCTGGCTAGTGCCCGTGAGCGGGCCTCAGCACCGGTCGAACACCCCGGCGAGGAGGCAGCCGAGCAGCAGGCTGCTTTTGCCCCTGAACTTGAGCCGCGCTACTACGAGGTGCCCGGTACGGAGCTGCTCAAGGGCGCCGAGCGTGCCGCGCTCAAACAAGGGTGGACAGTGGCGCGGACCGATGTGCAGGGGGTGGTTGAGGCTGCAGCGCGTAGTTATTGGCTCGGCTTGGTCCATGATGTTGCGGTACGGATCCGGGAAGCGGAGTCGGGCTGGCGGGTTGATGTTCGCGTCGCCGCGCGCAAGGAAGGCCCAGATCCTGCGGCGAACGCGGCGCTGGCTCGGGCCTTCTTCCACGCCCTGGAGGCGGAGCTGGCGCGTTGAGCCGTTTCCCGGGAATGAACTGATGATCAGCTCGGCTTGGATGGGTTACTATCGCAGGTTATGCGCTGATCGCGAAGCAAAATAGGGAGAAGTCCATGAGCGAACGGGTTCAAGTCGGTGGCCTGCAGGTCGAGCGCGAGCTGTACGACCTGGTAGCGGACGAGCTGGTCCCCGGTACCGGGGTCGAGGCCGAAACCGTCTGGAACGAGCTCGGCCGCATCGTCCGTGATCTGGGGCCGCGTAACCGGGAGCTGTTGGAGAGGCGTGAATCGCTACAGCATCAGATCGATGAGTGGCACCGCCAGCGGCGCGGCAGCTTCGAGGTTGCTGACCATCGCGCCTTCCTTGAGCGCATCGGCTACTTGGAGCCCGAGGTCGAGGACTTCGAGGTCACTACCAGCCAGGTAGACCCGGAGATCGCCACCGTGGCCGGGCCACAGCTGGTGGTGCCAGTTGACAACGCACGCTTCGCCCTCAATGCGGCTAACGCCCGCTGGGGCAGCCTCTTCGACGCCCTCTATGGTACCGATATGATCCCCGAGAGCGGGGAGCTGGCGAAGGGGTCGTCGTACAATCCGGAGCGCGGCCGTGAAGTGATGAGGCAAGCCGGCGAGGTCCTTGATGAGATAGCGCCACTTGCCCATAGCGTGCATAGTGATGTTGCGGCCTATCGGATTACCGAGGAGTCGCCGCGGCAGCTGCTGATCAGCCTCTCCGACGGTAGTGAAACCGAGCTGGCGGATCCGACTCGCCTGGTCGGCTTCCGTGGTGATCCGGCCCAGCCGGAGGCCATCCTGCTGCGCAACAATGGCCTGCACGCCGAGATCCAGATCGATCCCGCCGACCCCATCGGCAAGCATCACCCGGCAGGGGTGAAAGATGTGGTTCTGGAGTCGGCCGTCACCACGATCCAGGACTGTGAGGACTCCGTGGCCGCGGTGGATGCCGAGGACAAGGTCCGCGTCTACCGTAATTGGCTCGGGCTAATGCAGGGCAATCTCGAGACCTCGGTGCGCAAGGGCGGCGAGGCGTTCACGCGCCGGCTCAACCCCGACCGAACCTACACTACGCCGGACGGAGGCGAGCTGACCCTGCCCGGGCGCTCGCTGATGCTTGTGCGCAACGTCGGCCACCTGATGACCACGCCGGCGGTGCTTGATGGCGAGGGCAGCGAGATCCCGGAGGGTATGCTCGATGGCATGATGACGGTGCTCGGCGCCCTGCACGATCTCAAGGGCCATAGCAACGTTCGCAATTCCAAGACCGGCAGCGTCTATATCGTCAAGCCGAAGATGCACGGTCCAGAGGAAGTGGCCCTGACGGTGCAGCTCTTCGAGCGCATCGAGGATGCGCTTGGCCTGGAGCGGGCCACCCTGAAGATCGGCATCATGGATGAGGAGCGTCGGACCACCGTCAACCTCAAGGCGTGCATCCGCGAGGCCCGGGATCGGGTCATCTTCATCAATACCGGTTTTCTCGACCGCACCGGTGACGAGATGCATACCGCCATAGAGGCCGGCCCGATGATGCGCAAGGCGGACATGAAGGGGGCTTCGTTCATGACCGCCTACGAGGACTGGAACGTCGATGTCGGCCTCGCTTGCGGGCTCAAGGGCCGCGCCCAGATCGGCAAGGGGATGTGGCCAAAGCCGGATAAGATGCGCGATATGTTCGACACCAAGGCCGCTCACCCGAAGGCTGGCGCCAACTGCGCTTGGGTTCCCTCGCCGACGGCGGCGACGCTGCATGCGGTGCACTACCATCAGGTGGATGTGAGCGGTGTACAGGCAGAGATCGCCGGTCAGGGGCGTCGTGCCTCCCTGGAAGAGATCCTTACCGTGCCGTTGGCACCGGACACCGACTGGAGCGCGGAGGAGATCCAGCAGGAGCTGGATAACAACTGCCAAGGGATCCTCGGCTACGTGGTGCGCTGGGTGGAGCAGGGTATCGGCTGCTCCAAGGTGCCCGATATCAATAACGTGGGCCTGATGGAGGATCGTGCCACATTGCGGATCTCCAGCCAGCACATCGCCAATTGGCTCTACCATGGGGTCGTGACCGAGGAGCAGGTGATGGATGCCCTCAAGCGCATGGCCGAGGTGGTCGATAGCCAGAACGCCGGTGACCCCAGCTATCGGCCCATGGCCACCGACCCCGACGCCAGCGTCGCCTTCCAGGCTGCCAACGACTTGATCTTTAAGGGCAGGGAGCAGCCTTCCGGCTATACCGAGCCGATACTGCATCGGCGGCGCCAGGAGGCAAAAGCGAAGCAGCGTTAAGGGCATCTACTGGGGCGGGGCGGGAATAGGGCTGCGCGATTCTCCGCGCCGAGGGCTTCCCGATGCCGCCCTGCTCGTCGCCTCTGGAGGATCTGCCGGCGGTGAGCCTGCCCAAGCAATCTGCTGACATGCTCTTCATGAGTCGCCGTGTGTACGAATCCGTACACACGGCGGTGTGGGAGCCGGGTCAGGAAACCGCCCAGGCTCCCCGATTTCAAGGAATCATGACCGCACGCGAGCCAATCCGTATTCGCGGCGCCCGGCAGCATAACCTGCAGGGGCTCGATCTCGATCTCCCCGCCGGGGAGCTCATCGTCGTCACCGGCGTCTCCGGCTCCGGCAAATCCTCCTTGGCCTTCGATACTGTCTACGCTGAAGGACAGCGGCGCTACGTCGAGACCTTCTCTGCCTACGCCCGTCAGTTCCTCGAGCGCATGGACCGGCCGCAGGTCGAGCGCATCGACGGCGTGCCGCCAGCGATCGCGATCGATCAGGTCAATCCGGTGCGTACCTCGCGCTCGACGGTGGGCACCATGACCGAGCTCTCCGATCATCTGAAGCTGCTCTTCGCCAGAGCTGCTCAGCCCTACTGCAGCGGATGTGGCCGACCGGTGCGCCCGGATACGCCGGAATCCGTAGCTACCGAGCTGCTCGCTGAAGATGCCAGTGCGCCCTGGTCGCCGGGGACGCCGATCGCCGTGACCTTCGCCGTGGCCGTCCCCGAGGGGCTGGATCGTGACGATCTGCGGCAGATGCTCTCCAGCCAGGGTTACACCCGCCTCTACGAGGACGACGGCCGGGTCGAGGTGGTCCAAGACCGTCTGCGTCTCGAGCCTCGGCATCGTGGTCGCCTGGTGGAAGGGGTGGAGGTCGCCCTGGACAAGGGGCGTGGCCACTGCCAGGTGTGGGCCCTCGGCGCGGACCGAGAGCCGGTCGGCGAGCCGCGACGTTACTCCAGGGCTTTCCACTGCGCGGCCTGCGATCGGGACTACCCGCAACCGACCCCCGAGCTGTTCTCCTTCAACTCGCCGCTGGGGGCGTGTGGCACCTGCCGCGGCTTCGGCCGGATCATGGAGATCGACCCTGAGCTCGTCATCCCCGATGCCAGCCTCAGCCTCGCCGACGGGGCTATCAAGCCGTTCCGCGGCGGTGCCTCCGTGGAGTGCCAGCGGGATCTGCTGCGTGCTGCCCGGCAACGCGGCGTGGCCGTGGATGTGCCGTGGCAGGCCCTGGACGCCGCTGATCGGCGGTGGGTCTGGGAGGGCGAGGATCGCTGGGGGCGCTCCGGTCGTTGGTACGGCGTGCAGGGCTACTTCAACTACCTCGAGCGCAAGAGCTACAAGATGCACGTGCGTGTGCAGCTCTCGCGCTACCGCACCTACCGGTGCTGTCCTGATTGCCGTGGTGCCCGCCTGGTCCCGGCGGCGCTGGATTTTCGCCTGGGCGGCCGGGCCGAGGCCGACGCCGTTCTCGCCCCGGCCCAGCGTTTTTATCCGCGGCACGTGACGATGGGCGATACGGCCTTGCAGGCCCTGCCGGGGCTGACCCTCCACGACCTGGCGACGCTGCCGCTGCAGCGTCTACAGTCCTTTTTCGACGCGCTAGAGCTGCCGTCGCCGCTGGATGAGGCGGTGGCTACGGTCCTTGCCGAGATCCGTGGCCGGGTGGGGTACCTGAATGAGGTCGGCCTGGGCTACCTGACCCTGGATCGGCAGTCGCGGACCCTCTCCGGTGGCGAGGTGCAGCGCATCAACCTGACCACAGCCCTGGGCACCTCGCTGGTGAACACCCTATTCGTCCTTGACGAGCCTTCCGTCGGCCTCCACCCACGGGATGTGGGTCGCCTAGTGGCGATTCTCCAGCGTCTGCGCGATGCTGGCAATACCCTGCTGGTCGTCGAGCACGATCCGCAGGTGATGGCTGCCGCCGACCGGATCATCGACATGGGTCCGGGACCAGGTGAGCAGGGCGGCCAGGTGCTCTTCAACGGCTCGCTGGCGGGGCTCTGCGCCTCGGACTCGGTGACGGCCACCTATCTGACGGGCAGCCGCCGTGTGGGTCAGAGGGACGGCAGCACAGGCGGGTCGTCCTCGGAGCCTGTTGCACTAGAGCCGCGCGAGGAGGTGGTCGTTCGCAACGCCCGTGCCCACAACCTGCAGGGTATCGACGTGGCGTTCCCGCTCCACGGCCTGACCTGCCTCACCGGCGTCTCGGGTTCTGGCAAGTCCACCCTCGCCGAGGAGGTCCTCTACCGCGGCATCCTCCGCCAGCAGGGGCAGGCCGTGGAGGCTCCCGGCGAGCACGACGGCATCGACGGCGTGGCGGCCCTCCGCGAGGCCATTCTGGTAGACCAATCCCCTATCGGCAAGAGTCCCCGCTCCTGCCCGGTAAGCTACACTGGCGCCCTCGACCCCATCCGCAAGCGTTTCGCCGCTGAGCCCACAGCCCAAGAACGGGGCTATAAGGCTGGCACCTTCAGCTTTAATGCCGGCCAGGGGCGTTGCCCGACGTGCAAGGGCTCGGGGTTCGAACATGTGGAGATGCAGTTCCTCGCTGATGTCTACCTCGCCTGTCCTGACTGTGGCGGCCGGCGCTTCCGCAGCGAGGTGCTGGAGGTCCAGGTGGAAGGCGCCGATGGGCGTACGGCCTCTATCCACGATGTCCTGGCGATGACCGCCGATGACGCTGCCAGCTTCTTCGCCGACAACCGCGAGGTGGTGCGCCGCCTGGAGCCGCTGCGGACCGTCGGCCTCGGCTACCTGCGCCTGGGCCAGCCGGTGCCCACCCTCTCCGGCGGAGAGGCCCAGCGGCTCAAGCTCGCTGGCCACTTGGCCGAGCGGAGCAAAGGCGAGGGCGGTGCGCTGCTGATCTTCGACGAGCCCACCACGGGGCTGCACTTCAGCGATATCCAGGTCCTGCTCAAGGCTTTCCGGCGTCTGACCGAGGCTGGGCACAGCCTCTTGGTTATCGAGCACAACCTGGACCTGATCGCTAACGCCGACTGGCTTATCGAACTGGGGCCCGAGGGCGGCGAGGCCGGTGGGCGGCTGATGGCCACCGGCGCCCCGGCGGAGCTGGCGGCCGCTGCCGAGACGCCGACCGGCGAGGCCCTGGCGGCCTACGAGGCAGCGCTCGCCGGGGCTACCGCGGCGGATGACGGTGGCGAGGCAGCATCTGGAGGGGCCGCAGGGGGGCTCGAGGGGCGGACAGACGCACCCTTCGGGTCCCCTGCGCTCCTCGCCCGAGCGGGGCCGCGCGCTAGACTCGCTCCGCTCGGACAACGCGCGCTCGCCGAGCGGCTGTCGCCGCTCGGCGTCCCCGCTCGGGCTGCGATGCTCGGTGCGTCTGAAGGCCCCTCGAGCCCCCCTGCGACCCCTCCAACCGAACCCTTCCGGGCTGCTGCGGAGGCGGGGGCCGCGTACGCCGTGGCTGCGGAGGGGGCCGCTGAGCCGGCGATCGAGGTCCACCAGGCCCGGGAGCACAACCTGCGCGATATCGACGTCGCCATCCCGCGGGGGCGGTTTACCGTGGTGACCGGCGTCTCGGGCTCCGGGAAGTCGACCCTGGCCTTCGACATCCTCTTCGCCGAGGGGCAGCGGCGCTACCTGGCGTCGCTCAACGCCTACGCCCGGCAGCTGGTGCAGCCGGCCTCGCGGCCAGAGGTGGGGTCGGTGACCGGTATCCCGCCGACTGTAGCTATCGAGCAGCGCACCAGCCGCGGCGGCTACCGCTCCACGGTGGCGACGCTCACCGAGATCTACCACTACCTGCGCCTGCTCTACCTGCGCCTGGGCGTGCCGTACTGCCCCGACTGCGAGGTGGCCATCGAGGCGCAGAGCGCCGAGGGCATCGCCGCACAGCTGCTCACCCGCTACCGCGGCGCGACGGTGGAGCTGCTGGCGCCGCTGGTGGTGGCGCGCAAGGGGATCTACAAGGAGCTGGCCGCCTGGGCCGCCGGCAAGGGCTACGCCACCCTGCGGGTCGACGGTGAGCGGGTCGAGACGGCGCGCTGGCCGCGGCTCGACCGCTACCGGGAGCATGACATCGACCTGCCGGTAGGGGCCGTCGTCGTGCAGCCGGAGCAGGAAGGGGCCCTGCGCGCCTGCCTCGATCGGGCCCTGGCCCACGGTGACGGCACCGTGCGGGTGGTCCCCCAGGGCGACGGCAATGCCGAGGAGCAGGTCCTCTCCACCCGGCGTGCCTGCCCCAGCTGCGGCCGCGGCTTCGCCGAACCGGATCCGCGGCTGTTCAGCTTCAACGCTCGCCACGGCTGGTGCCCCGGCTGCCACGGTACGGGCCTGCTGGTGCGCGACCCCGCCGATACCGACGACGCGGAGCTGGATGCCGCCCGAGTTTGCCCCGCCTGCCGCGGGGGGCGGCTCAACCGCGAGGCGCGGGCCGTGCGCTTCCACGGCCGGGCGATCACCGAGGTGACGGCCTGGTCCGTCACCGAGCTGCGCGCCTGGCTGGCGGGATTGCGCCTGGGCCGCCGTGAGGCCGCCATCGGCGCCGATGTGGTCGCCGAGATCGGCGCGCGGCTCGCCTTCCTCGAGCGCGTCGGACTTGGCTACCTTTCCCTCGACCGTGCGGCGCCGACCCTCTCCGGCGGCGAGGCGCAGCGCATCCGCCTGGCGGCGAGCCTCGGCGCCGGGCTGCAGGGGGTGTGCTACGTCCTCGACGAGCCGACCATCGGCCTCCACCCGCGTGACAACGCCATGCTCCTCAAGGCCCTGCGCGAGCTCGTCGAGGCCGGCAACACCGTGGTGGTGGTCGAGCACGACGAGGAGACCATCCGCGCCGGCGAGCACCTCATCGACCTCGGGCCGGGGGCCGGCCGCCACGGCGGCCGCATCGTCGCCGAGGGGGATACGGCGGCGCTGATGGCCAGCGATGCGTCTCTCACCGGGCGGATGCTGGCGGAACCACCGCGTCACCCGGCGCGGCCACGGCGCAGCGATGCGCCGGTGGGCTGGCTGACCGTCCGCGGTGCCCACCGGCACAACCTCCAGGCGGTGGACGGCCACCTGCCCCTGGGGCGGCTGGTCTGCATCACCGGCGTCTCTGGCTCCGGCAAGTCCAGCTTGGTACGGGAGGTCATCGAGCCCAACGTCCGCGCCCTCCTCGATCGCAAGCGTGGTGCTGCACGACCGGAGCCGGTGGGGTGTCGTGCTGTCGAGGGTACCGAGCATCTCCAGCGGGTCCGGGAGGTCGATCAGGCGCCCATCGGCCGGACCCCGCGCTCCTGCCCGGCGACCTATCTCGGCGTCTGGGATCCCATTCGTCGCCTCTTCGCCGGCACCGAGGAGGCGCGCCTGCGCGGCTGGGACGCCGGCCGCTTCTCCTTCAACAGCCGGGGTGGGCGCTGCGAGGCGTGCAGCGGCCAGGGCGTGAAGACTGTGGAGATGCACTTCCTGCCCGACGTCCAGGTCCCCTGCGAGGCGTGCGGCGGCACCCGCTTCAACGAGGAGACCCGCACGGTGCGCTACGCCGGCCTGAGCATCGACCAGGTCCTGGCGCTGAGCGTGGAGGAGGCCCGCGACCTCTTCGGCGCGCACCCGCGCATCCAGCACCCCCTAAGCCTGCTCTGTGATGTGGGCCTGGGCTACCTTAGCCTCGGCCAGGCGAGCCCCACGCTCTCCGGCGGCGAGGCGCAGCGGCTCAAGCTCGTCACCGAGCTGGCCAAGGCGCGGCCCGCGGACGGCGGGCCAGGGCGCGGCCGGCGGGCGGTGCCGACCCTCTATCTGCTCGACGAGCCGACGGTGGGGCTGCACATCGCCGACGTCCAGCGCCTGACCGACGCCCTCCACGGCCTCGTCGACGCCGGGCACACGGTGGTGGTCATCGAGCACAACCTCGATGTGACCGCCGAGGCCGACCATGTCATCGACCTCGGCCCCGAGGGCGGCGAGGCCGGCGGCCGCATCGTAGGCGCAGGTATTCCGGAGGCGGTGGCCGAGCTGGATACTCCGACCGGCCAGGCACTGGCCCGCTTCCTCCGGGAGCGCGGGGGCTGACTCTTGCCGATCCGCCTTACGGCC
>JBKGYE010000002.1:0-85285 GCA_046546255.1 Halorhodospira sp.
GGCTCCGGATCAGGCTCTGGCTCCGGTTCGGGTTCCGGCTCGGGCTCGGGCTCGGGCTCGGGCTCCGGCTCCGGCTCCGGCTCGGGCTCGGGCTCCGGTTCGGGCTCAGGTTCGGGCTCCGGCTCGGATTCATCTTCTTCCGGCTCGTCCACCGCCTCTTCTTCCGGTTGCGGCGGAGCGGCGGAGAGCTGCACTTCCACCCCTTGCGGGGCGTGCCGTTCCTCGACCTCCTCCTCGGCCTCCCGAGGCACCCAAGCTAGGACCGCGGCATGCGCGCCGACAGCAACGGTGCCAGCCACCAGCCAGTGGATCCAGCGCGGCTCCATCTCAGTGCTCCCGCCGAGTGACCAGCTGTATACGCTCGGCCCCGGCCTCGCGCAGATCGTCCATGACATCGAGCAGCCGTGCCGAATCGGCATCAGCGTCGGCCTTGACCTCCACCGGGCGCTCCGGCACCTCCTCCAGCGCTGCTTTGAGCCGCTCCTGGAGCCGGTCACGGTTATCGACGACATCCTGATCCACGGCCAGCTGCCCCTCGGCGTCGATCAGCACACGCAGGGGATCATCCACCCGCTCCGCCCCCTGCTCGCTGTCCGCCGGATCGACGGACAGCGGCGAGTCGGGCTCGAGGGTTCCGGCCACCATGAAGAAGATCAACAACAGGAAGACGATGTTGATCATCGGGATCACGTTCTCTTCCGACTCGCGGCGCGGCGGTTCGGGCAGCTTCATCCCTCTTCCTCCTCGCGCAACACGGCGACGTCCTCCAGCCCCGCCGAGGCGGCGCTGTCGAGGGCCCGGATGACGGCCCGCACCGGCGCCCCGGTGGCCGGGATGACTAGCAGGCGGCGATCGGCATCGGCCTCGTAGGCCTCCTCGAACCGGCTACGCAGATCGTCCGCGTCCACCGGCTCGTCCCCGATCCGGTAGCCGTCGGCGGTCACGTGCAACCGCAGTGGCTCCTCGTCCTGCTCCTCTTCAGCGGCACCCTCGGCCGGCGCATCCACCCCGAACGCCTGCCACTCGACGAACGTCGAGGCCAGCATGAAGAAGATCAGCAGGATGAAGACGACGTCAATCAGCGGGGTAAGGCTCACTAGACGCCGCCGCCGCCGTGCCTGCTCAAGCTGCATGATGCGGCGGCGGAGCCGTGAACACCTGGGTGACGGCATCCTCGAGGCGGTGCCGGAAGCGCTCGACGACGCGCTCGAGCCAGGTCAGCGCGGCCACGGCGGGGATCGCCAGGGCCAGCCCGGCGGCAGTGGTCAGCAGGGCCTCCCAGATGCCACCGGAGAGCATCGCTGGATCCACCTGGCTGCCGGCCGCCTCGAGCTGGCGAAAGGCCTCTATCATGCCGAGGACCGTACCGAGGAGACCGAGTAGCGGGCTTAGCATGCCGATGACCTCCAGCCCGCGCAGGTAGGCGCGCAGCTGCTCAAGCCGGCCACTAGCCAGGCGTGTGACCTCCTCGCGGAGCCGCCCCTCCTCGAGCTGCGCATCCAGGCGGCCGCGCATGGCCGCGGCTAGGGGCTCGGCACCCACGTAACGGCTCGCCTCCAAGCGCTGCAGGGCTTGCCCCGTCTCCCCGGCGTGCCAGGAGGCCAGTGCCTCCTCCAGCGTCTTCCGGTCGTAGAGCCGGGCAACGGCGAACTGCCAAAGCTTGAGCAGGATCAGGGTCAGCGTAAAGACGGAGAGCAGAGCCAGCAGGATCAGCACTGGCCCGCCGTTGTCGAGAACGGCCAGCAGCCGCTGGCCGATGCCGCCCTCGGCGAAAGGCTGTAGGGTGGCTGTATCGCTCATCGCGCTTCCTTCACTCCTGGGCTTTGAAGCCTACGACGACTCATTCCCTGACAGGCATTGAGTCGCGGAATGCGGCGGTTACTTGTTCAACGCTGTTCACTGGCATAGCCGAGCACCTCCCAGCTCAGCTCGCCCGCCTCATCGGGCCCGTAGCCGAGCAGGGCCGTACCCGCGCCCTCTGCGTGCTCAACCGTGGCGAAGATCCAGCGATCCGAGAGGACCACGCTGCCCTCGGGGTCGAGACTCACCGGCGCACGCAACCGGCTGATCTGCTCGGCAAGCCATTCCCCCTGATCCGCCAGCCTCTCAAGAAGGTGACGCTCAAGCTCCGCCTCGATCCCGGCGGCTTGGAAGCGGCGCACCCCCTCGGTGGAAAGCCCGAAGGCCTCAGGGGTTCCCTCGGCCCGTCCCTCAAGCTCGGCCTCCAGCTCCTCAACCTGTTCCTGAGCCTGGGAGGCGACATAGGTCAGCCATCCCACAATTGCGAGTAGCATGACCACCGTCACTCGCCAGACAATCCTCTCGCGAATCTGCTGTGGGGTGTTACGGGCCGATGACTGCTGCTCTTGCTGCTGATCTCCTTGCCTGCGCATCTCAGCGCTCCTCCAGCCGCTCAAGCAGTTCCCGGTGGGTGGCGACACGGCGCACGCTCTTGGCCAGGGCACGATTGACCAGCGCCGCATCGCGCGCCTCGCTCGGCCCGAACAGGGAGCGGGCCTCGCTGCTGACCTCGACCCTTGAGGCGTGGCGGTGGTTGTCGATGGTGCCGGATACTGCCCATCGGCTGCTCAAGGTGGCCTGCCGATGCAGGAAACCGCCGCTGCGCTGGTAGTCAAAGGCCTGGATCTCCACCTCCAGGCGTGGCTCGTGTGCACGATCCCAGTCGATGACCTCAATCCCCTGCTGCTCAAAAACCGCCACCAGGGCCTCTCGAGCGGCCTCGGCGAGATCACGGTCACCGCTCAGGGTCACACCGGTCTCCGCATCGCGGTAGCCGAAGATCTCCCGTGGCCGGCGATCCACCACCCGCAGGGCGATCTCGGCGGAGCCCGGCTCGACCTGAGCCTCGATCGCCTCATCGAGCTCCGGCTCAAGGCGCACCGTCTGCGAGGACGTTGCACAGCCCACCAGCAGCACACTGAGGGCCAGCAACAGGAATGCAGCCATCCGCTGCAAGTCGATGCTCATGCGTTTTCTCCTCTCCTTACCCACCCGCCCCCTCAACACCGGCCATGCGGGACGAGACCAGGGCCACACACGCACGCGGAGTACGCCCGCGGGCTTATCAGGCCGAGCCATCACCATTGCCGCGGAACAAATCCTGGATCGAGGGCAGCATCCGCTGTACCACTGCCTCGCCGATCGTGATGGCCTCCTCGGCGCGGTGGAACTCCAGCAGCCCGATGTGGGCGAGCCGAGGCGAGAGCACCAGCTCCGGGGGATCACCCGCCATACGGCTGCGCGTGATCCGATCCTGCATGATATTCAACGATCCGGCGAGCACCTCGAAGACACCGGGCTTCTCGCCCCGCTCGGCATCGCGAGCGCCCGTCCAGTCGCCCCACAGCCCCATCAGGGTCTGGGCATGGCTACGCACCCCTTCGGGTAGCTGCTGCAGCCAGCGCTCGGGGTGTGCCCCGGTGCCGGCATGGTGGGCGTTCTCACGCAGATGGCGGCCGATCAGGTCACCGTTGAGGTTGACGGCGATGACGACATCGGCCCCCAGGGCACGGCAGACGCTGACTGGCACGGGATTGACCAGGCCACCGTCCACCAGCCAGTCACGGCCGCGGCGCACGGGGCTGAACACACCGGGCAGCGCACTAGAAGCGCGCACGGCATCCGCCAGATCCCCCTCACGCAGCCAAACCTCGGTGCCACGGCCGAGGGTGGTCGCCACCGCCGCATACGGCAGCCCCAGGTTCTCGATCGCCGCGCCGGAGAGGTGCTCTTGATAGAAATCGTAGAGACGACGCCCCTCGATCAGCCCCCCCGTGGTCCGCAGGCTCGGATCGAGCATGCCGAGCACATCCCGGCGGGTGAGCTTACGCACCCAAGGCTCCAGGACATCCAGCTTGCCGGCGGCGTAGAAGGCACCGACGAGAGCCCCGATGGAGGTCCCGGCCACGACCTGCGGACGAATGCCGGCCGCCGCCAGCGCGCGGATGATACCGATATGGGACCATCCGCGTGCCGATCCGCTGCCTAGCGCTAGGCCAACGGTGGTCTCCGCCTGGGTCACGGCGCACCTTCCCAGTCTTGGCGCTCGCCGCGCTGCTCGCGCAGCATCCAGGGACTCGGCGGCGCATTGAGCAGGTTCACCGGGGGGAAGCGAAGCAGGGGCCACGTCACCCTCCGCTGCCGCCGCCTGGCATCTCCTTGACGTTGGCGAGCGGCATGCAACCAGACGCCGGGCGAACTCCTCAACCGCATTTGGAGTCCCCGCAGTTAAGACAGGTCATGCAGCCCTCCATCTGGACCATGGCCTTGGTATGGCATTTCGGGCAAAGCTCTGCCCCCTCGGGAAAACTGCCGGGCTCGCCATCACCGTTGTTAGCGGCAGAACCACCCCCCTCGACCTCGGCACGCTTCTGCTCCAGAAAACGCTGCTGATGCTCATCGAGCCCCTCCGGCTCCATCATGCCGATCTCGCGCAGGTGGGTCTCGATGACATCGCCGATCTCCGCCACCAGCGAGGGCATGAAGCGCCCCCCGCGCTTGAAGTACCCCCCCCGCGGGTCAAAGACGGAACGCAGCTCCTCGGCGAGGAAGGTGCAGTCGCCGCCCTTGCGGAAGACCGCCGAAATGATCCGGGTCAGCGCCACAATCCACTGGAAGTGGTCCATGTTCTTGGAGTTGATAAAGATCTCGAAGGGACGCCGGATCTCGTGCTCGGTCCCTGGATTGAGGATCACATCGTTGATGGTGACGTACAGGGCATGCTCCGAAAGCGGCGTCTTGATCTTGTACGTTGAGCCATAGAGCTTATCGGGCCGCTCGATGTGCTCATGCATGTGCTCGATATCCGGCCCCTGCTGAGCGGCCGCCTCTTGGCCCTGCTCCGGTGCGTCCGGCTCGTCGCGGGCCACATCGTAGTCGACGATGCTCTTCTCGATTTTCTTGGCCATATCGTTGCTTCCTCCCGGGTCGGGCTGCGGTTCAGGCTCAGGGCGTTAGGCAGTAGCCAGGTAGCGGCGTTCCAGGCCGAGCCGGCGAGCGTCGACGCCCGGCCGACCCGCGGCACGCCCCAGGGCCGCACCCCCACTCAGAACTTGCCGTAGTAACCCTCCTTCAGCGCCTCGTAGAGGTTGGCAGCGGTGTGGGTCTCGCCGTCGTACTCGATCTCCTCATCGCCGCTAGCCTCAACTACGCTGCCGTCATCCAGATGGAAGCGGTAGGTGGTCTCGGAGAGGTCCTTCTCCTTGACCAGCACGCCCTGGAAGACCTCCGGGTTGAAGCGGAAGGTGGTGCACCCCTTCAGCCCCTGCTGGTAGGCGTAGCGGTAGATGTCCTTGAAGTCTTCATAGGGGTAGTCCGTCGGCACGTTGGCCGTCTTGGAGATGGACGAGTCCACCCACTTCTGCGCCGCCGCCTGGATGTCCACGTGCTGCTTCGGGGTCACCTGATCGGCGCTGATGAAGTACTCCGGCAGCTTGCCCTGCCCCTCTTCGCCGCCTTCCGGCAGGGCATCGCCATCGATGAAGTGGCGATACGCCAGCAGCTCGAAGGAGAAGACATCCACCGGCTCCTTGGTCTTGCGCCCCTCGCGGATGACGTTGCGCACATAGTGATGGGCGAACGACGGCTCGATGCCATTGCTGGCGTTGTTGGCCAGCGACAGCGAGATCGTACCCGTGGGCGCAATGGAGCTGTGGTGGGTAAAGCGTGCCCCCACCTGGGCGAGCTCATCGACCAGCGCCGGGTCTTCGTTGGCGATGCGCTGCATATAGCGCGAGTACCGGCCCCACAACACGCGCCCCGGGACCTGCTCGCCGACCTCGTAGCCGTCCTCGCGCAGCTCGGGGCGCTTGCGCATCAGCTCCGGGGTGATCTCGAAGAGCTCCTCCATAAGCGGCGCGCCCCCCTTCTCCTTGGCCAGCTCAAGCCCGGTGCGCCAGCCGGTCAGCGCCATCTGCTTGGCCACCTCCTCGGTGAAGGCCACCGAGTCGGCGTCGCCGTACTTCATGCGCAGCATGGTCACCGTGGAGCCCAGCCCCAGGAAGCCCATGCCGTGACGGCGCTTGCGCTGGATCTCAGCACGCTGCTGCTCCAAGGGCAGGCCGTTGATCTCTACGGTGTTGTCGAGCATCCGCGTGAACACCGCCACCGCCTCGCGGAACTCGTCCCAGTCGAAGCGAGCCTGCGGGGTGAATGGGTCGCGCACGAACATGGTCAGGTTGACCGAGCCGAGCAAGCAGGCGCCGTAGGGGGGAAGACCCTGCTCACCGCAGTTATGGATCATGACACCGTGGGCGTCGAAGGCGTTCACACCGGGAACCTGCACGTCGTAGACGTCTGCCTCACCGTCCGCCTCCACCGAGACGACCTCGGCGACGAAACGCTCGCGATTGAGCCGGCGCCGGTAGCCGTCAAGGGCCGCATCCAGACGGCGGCGCTTGTCAGTATCGGCGAAGCCCACCTCGTCACGGTAGGTGCGCAGATTCTCCCCGGCGATGATCAGCTCGTGCTGGACCCGGATCGGATACGCCCGTCGACCGCCGTTGCCGTCGGATAGTGCCGATTCACCGGCAGCCCGGCGATTGGCGTAGATGCGCCCGACAATCCCCAGGCGCAGCAGCATCCGCTGGACCGCCTCAAGACTCGCCCGGTCGGACTGCGCCAGGCTGATAGAGACGCCCTTGTGCTGTCCACCCTGCACGGACCCATCGGCATCGAACAGACCGCGCAGGAAACCGCGATGGAATGCGCTCGAGGTCCGCTCGATGGCCTCAGTGGGGCGTTTGCCCTCAGCACAAACCCCCAACTCAGCGGCCAGCGAACTGATCGCCGGGGTCGACAGGCGGAACTCGTTCCGACCCGCCACCTCGCGCCAACCGGTAAAATCCGCGCGGTGCTGATGAGTGCGGGCCGCCGCCTCGGCCGTGGCCATGACGCCGTCCACGCCAGCAATCTGCGGACCATTGGCGACTGCCGCAGGCCGCCTCACCGACAGAGTAGCCTGACCATCGCGCCTGACCGTCCCGTCGCCAACAAGCAGCCCAATCAGATAGCCATCATCTTCACCGTAGGGGCCCGTCCAGTCGGTACCGGGACGATGGTCATGGAGCACCACCTGGTCGCCTGCTACCAGCTCTCCGGCAGGGCACCACGCCTCCTCTCGCCGCCAGCGGGTGAGCCGGATGACGCGGCGGACCCGGTGATCTGCGGTCAAGCGCAGGCTCATGCCGTCCCGGGTACGCAAGCGAACCACTGGCTTGCGACCCGTATGGAAGAACCCGTCGGCACCGGTGTCGTGATCCTGGCCGTGGACCCGGGCCCGGAACGGCGTCCCGATCAGATCCCCCACCTGGCGCGGACCCTGGTCGGTCTGGACCCAAGTATCAGCGGTGACACAGGGGTTCGTGGCCCGAATCTCCTCGCAGAACCAGTTGTTGTTCAGCTCGTTGTACTGATCGATCAGGATGAAACCGGGCTCCGCGTAGTCGTACGTGGAGGTCATGATCAGGTTCCACAGGTGCCGCGCCTTGACCGTGCGGTAGATGCGGCAGGCGAGTCGGCCCTCGCCGTCGGTCACGTATCCTTCGCGGACCGGCCACTCGCGCCAGAGCACCTGCTCCGGATCCTGGAGGTCGATCCCCTCGGCGGCGACTTCCTCCTCGGTCAGCGGGAAGGCCAGCGGCCACTCTTCGTCGGCCTCCATGGCCTGCATAAAGCCATCGGTAATCAGCAGCGACAGGTTGAACTGGCGCAGCCGACCGTCCTCGCGCTTGGCGCGGATGAAGTCGGTCACGTCCGGATGGCCGACGTCGAAGGTGGCCATCTGCGCGCCGCGCCGCCCGCCGGCGGAGGAGACGGTGAAGCACATCTTGTCGTAGATGTCCATGAACGACAGCGGCCCGGAGGTATAGGCTCCGGCGCCGGAGACATACGCCCCGCGGGGGCGGAGGGTGCTGAACTCGTAGCCGATACCGGCGCCGCTCTTGAGGGTCAGGCCGGCCTCGTGGACGCGTTTGAGGATGCCGTCCATGGAGTCGTGGATAGTCCCGGAGACGGTGCAGTTGATCGTCGAGGTGGCCGGCTTGTGGTCCCAGGCCCCGGCGTTGGAGATAATCCGCCCCGCCGGCACGGCGCCGTGGCGCAACGCCCAGAGAAAGCGCTCGTACCAGTGCTCCTGCTTGGCCTCGGTCTCCTCCACCTCGGCCAGCGCCCGGGCGACGCGCTGATAGGTCTCATCGATGCTGCCGTCGACCGGCTCCTCGGTCTTGGTCTTGAGCCGGTACTTCTTGTCCCAGATGTCGAGGGAGGCGCTCTGGATCGGCACATCGCCGGCCGACTGGCGCATCGCCTGGACCTTGCTCTCGGCGCGCTTGGTCATGGATCGTCCCCCTTGGCCTGGCTGTCTTGCATGAATCGCGAGCGAAAACGGCCCCATGGATCGGCGCGGCAGGCGCTGGCCCCGTCTTCAGGACGCTCGCGGGAAACACCATATGTAGTAGCTACCCGGAGAGGTTACCCCAACGGGTTGTGATTTCAAGTCTTGACATAGGAGGCATATCTTGACCGACAAGGAATGCGGCGCTCATCCCGGTGGGGCAGGATCCGGCCCCACCGCCCGGCGGCCGGGTGGCGCAGCGCCGGCGATGCGCCACCCGGCGTTGCCCGAAACCGGGCCACCGGGCACCGCGCCTGCGCCGGTCAGTCCTCCGGCGAGATCCGCCGCCGCAGGACGGCCTTCTCCAGCTCGAGGACGCCGAACAGCAACATCCCGAAGACCAGCACACGCAGCCACGCCTCCAGGCCAGGACCGGCAGTACCGAACAGCGCCTGCACCGGCGGGGCATAGGTGAACAGCCCCTGCAGGACGATCAGCACGCCGATTGCGATCAGCACCGCCCGGCTGCCGAGCAAGCCGGCGACGTTGGTCACCGGCTCGAGGATATAGCGGGCATTGAACAGGTAGAAGACCTGGCCGACGACCAGGGTATTGATCGCCACCGAGCGGGCGAGCTCCTCGCTGACCCCCTGGGTCTGCATATAGACGTAGTGGCCGAAGGTGCCCAAGACCAGCAGCACCGACACGAAGAAGACCCGCCAGATCAGGAAGCCGGAGAGGATCGGCTTGTCCGGATCCCGCGGCCGGCGCTGCATCAGTCCCGGCTCAGGGGGCTCGAAGGCCAGGGCGAGGGCCAGGGTCACGGCAGTGACCATGTTGATCCACAGGGCCTGGACCGGTGTAACCGGCAAGGTCAGCCCTAGTATGATGGCGATCACGATGGTCAACGCCTGTCCGCCATTGGTCGGTAGGAGATAGAGGATCGCCTTCTTCAGGTTGTCATAGACCGTACGCCCCTCCTCCACGGCATGGGCGATGGAGGCGAAATTGTCGTCGGCGAGCACCATCTCCGAGGCCTCCTTGGCCGCCTCCGTGCCCTTGTTGCCCATGGCGATGCCGACATCGGCCCGCTTCAGCGCGGGGGCATCGTTGACCCCATCCCCGGTCATGGCCACGACTTGGCCATTGGCCTGCAGCGCCTGCACCAGGCGCAGCTTGTGCACCGGGGTGGTCCGGGCGAAGATATCCGTCTGCAGGCAGCGCCCCTGTAACGCCTCATCGCTCATGGCCTCAATCTCATGGCCGACCAGCGGACACCCGCGGATCCCTAGCTGCTCGCCGACGGCCTCGGCGGTCAGGGCATGGTCGCCGGTAATCATCTTCACGCCGATGCCGGCACGGTGGCACGCGCCGACCGCCTGGATTGCCTCCTCCCGGGGCGGATCGATCATACCCACCACGCCGAGCAGGACCATCCCTTGCGCCACGTCAGAGAAGCGCAACTCCCGATGCTCAGCGGAGATCTCCTTGACCGCCACCGCCAGCAGGCGCTGCCCCCGGGAGGCGAGCCCGTCGAGGGTCTGCTGCCAGCTCGCCTCATCCAGGGGCTGATCCTCCCCTTCCGTGCGCTCGCGCTCACAGGCGGCGAGGACCCGCTCCGGGGCCCCCTTCATGATGAGCAGGCCTCCGCCCTCATGGTCGTGATGGAGGGTGACCATGAACTTGTGCGAGGACTCGAAGGGGATGACATCGGTCCGTGGCAGCGTGGCCTCCAGCTCACGGCGTTCGACACCGCCCTTGACCGCAGCGACCATGAGCGCGCCTTCCGTAGGATCGCCTTCCAGGCGCCAGGCATTGCCGCTCGAACCGCTGACCGGATACAGACCGGCCTCGTTGCACAGCGCCACACTGCGCAGCAGCTGGGCCAGCACGGGCTCCTGCTCGAGCGCAACCGCTTGCCCGCCGTCACGATGGAAGGCGCCGTCGGGGGTGTACCCTACGCCCGTCACCTCGTAGCGCCGCCCGGCGGTGGCCACGCTACGCACGGTCATCTCGTTGCGGGTCAGGGTCCCGGTCTTGTCGGAGCAGATGGTGGTCACCGCTCCCAAGGTCTCCACGGCCGGGAGGCGCCGGATGATGGCGTTGCGCCCGGCCATGCGCTGCACGCCGATGGCCAGGGTGATGGTCATAATCGCCGGCAGCCCCTCAGGAATGGCGGCCACCGCGAGGGCCACCGCCGCCAGGAAGGTCTCGATGGCGGTATAGGCCTGGACGTAGTAACCGATGAGGAAGGTACCCACCGCGAGCAGGACAATCGCTAGCGAGAGCCAACGGCCGAACTGCGCGATCTGGCGCAGCAGGGGCGTCGTCAGCTCCTGGACCTCGGCAAGGAGCTGGCTGACCTTGCCGATCTCCGTATGCTCGCCGGTCGCCGCCACCACGCCGTGGGCACGACCATCGGTGACCAGGGTGCCGGAGAAGGCCAGCGAGCGGCGATCCCCGAGCGCGGCCTCGGCGGGCACCGGTGCCACCCCTTTCTCCACCGGCACCGACTCTCCGGTGAGCACCGCCTCATCGATGCGCAGGTTGCGCGCGTCGAGGAGACGCACATCGGCTGGCACACGATCCCCCGCCTCCAGCAGCACAATATCCCCAGGGACCAGCTGCTCAGCATCCACGGTACACCGCTCGCCGCCACGCAGCACCAGGGCCCGCGGGGAGAGCATCCCGCGGATGGCGTCCAGGGCCTTCTCCGCCTTGCCCTCCTGGAGGTAGCCGATAACGGCATTGATCAGCACCACGGCCAAGATCACCGCGCTATCGAGATAATGCCCGAGGAGCGCGGTAACACCACCAGCGACAAGCAGGATATAGATGAGCACGTTGCTGAACTGCTTGAGCAAGCGCTTGAGCGGATGCTCACGCTCCGGTGGGCGCAGGCGGTTGGCGCCATGCGCAGCTAGCCGCTGCTCGACCTGTTCCTGGCTCAGTCCCGTCTCGGGGGAAGCCCCGAGCCGCTCAGCCGCTTCCTGCGCCGCCACGGCATGCCAGTCCACCTGCCCGGGACCGGCCTCACCAGCCTCCTCGCGCATGCCACCTCCCATCCGCCAAGCCTTCCAACCTGTGCAGTGTACCAACCGCCCGCCCCCCGACTACGCTCCGGAGACGCGGCGCAATCTGGTAAACTATCGCATCACCTCAAGCCGGTACTTCCATGCTTCGAGAGCCTCTGGCCACGCTGCGTGACGCAACGCTCCTGCTGCTTCGCGGCCTCGTGCCCCTGAGCCTGCCGCTGATCGCACTGACCCTAGCCGGCGCTCAGGCCACGGGATGGCTCTATAGCCAGCTTGCGGAGCTGCCTTGGGCACTGCGCCTAGGCGTCGCCGCCTGGAGCATGGCAGCCGGTGTCGCCGCGGTGGTCGCGATAGGCACCCTGCTGACGGCAACGTATAGCGGTCTCTGCCGAGTCCCTCGCCTGCAAGGGGCGTGGCGCTTACTTCGCGTCTGGCTGATCCAGTGCCTGTGGTTGCTGGTACCGGCGCTACTCGCCGCCGGCCTGGCAGCCCTGCTCGGGGATGTCCTCCGTGACCCGGTCGGCGCTTACGCCGAGGCCCGTCTCCAGGCACCTTGGACCACCGAACCGGCGCTGGAGCTGGCTACCGGGCTGGGGCTCCATGCCCTTACGCTGACCATCTCCGCAACCTGGCTATGGCCACCGGTAGCCCTCCTGCACCGAGATGGCCGCATCGGTGATGCCCGCCCCCACGCTCGCCGCCTGCTGCAACAGGCCGTCGGCCTGGAATGGTTCTTGATGCTCGCCCTTGGACCGGCCCTCGCCCTGTCCTTGCTCTACGAACCGGCCAGCCTGCTGGGGGTACTGCTGATCATCCTCTGCCCGGCGATCACGATCATCGCCCTACAAAGAAACAACCACGCCTATCGCCGCACTGCGACCCCTCACCTTCCCCTCACCTGGCCCTGAACCTAGCCGCCTTTCTTGAACGCCGACAGGCGGCGCCGATCACGACGGTCCGGGCGGTGCCCCGGGCGCGGCATGGATGCAGCCGCCGCCCGCCGTAGCTCCGCGTGCTCCTGGCGCCGGCTCTGGCTCTCCTCGGTCTCCTCGTAGAGGGCCTCAGCCACCCGGGCGGGCCCACGCTCCTCGGCCACGTCACGGACGATGACCTCAAAGCGCTGTTGCCCCTTGGTAATGGTCAACCGATCGCCCGGACGCACTCCCCGGCCCGGTTTCGCCTTGCCGCCGTCGAGCTCAACCTTGCCGCCCTGTACCGCCTCTACCGCAAGGCGCCGGGTCTTGAAGAAGCGAGCGGCCCAGAGCCACCGATCGAGCCGGATTGACGTTGCACGCTCGCTCACGCTACGCACCTCCTGCCGCCAGCGTCAGCGCACGCTCGGCGACGATCACGCCATCTTCATCCGCACAGAGCCAGTCCCCGGGTTTGATGGTAGCACCGGCGAACGTGACCGATACGTCACGCTCGCCATGACCGGCCTTGTGACTCTTGAGCGGATGGGTGTTTAGCGCCTGGACGCCGAAATCGATCCGGCCCAGCTCGGCGCTATCGCGCACGCACCCGTAGATCAGCACCCCGGACCAGCCGTTGTCCCGCCCGAGGACCGCCAGCCGGTCGCCGAGCAGGGCGCAGCGCATAGAGCCGCCGCCATCGACCACCAGCACCCCCCCGCGGCTGGGCTCGGAGAGGACCGCCCGGACCTGGGCGTTGTCCTCGAAGAGCTTGAGTGTGGTCACCGGCCCCGAGAAACGGCACCGGCCACCGTAGCCGACGAACATCGGGTTCACGACACGTAGATGGGCCTCGGGATCCTCGGCATAGGCATCACAGAGATCGGTGGTCAAAAGCGCCATGGGCTCCTCTTGCGCTAGCTGCTTTATACGGTGTTGGTTTAAGGTGAGCGTCTGAACGCTAACCGGATGAAACGGGCCATGAGCGCAGAGCAGACACCACATTCGGCACCCGACGCCCTCGGCCGTCTGGGAGCGTATCTCACGAGCCTGGCCGAGAGCCACGGTCAGGACGACGTGGTGCGCGCGCTCTGCGAAGCCGCTGCCCGAGAACTCCCGGAGAGCCAGGGCGCCGTCTGGCAGCTCGCCCTGAACCGAGAAGGCTGGCATCTCAGCGGCGGATGGCACCAGGGCCGCACCCTGCCCGCCGAGTCGGGACCACCTCGGCACCGCCCAGAATCGCTGGCGGCGGACGAGCTGCAGCTGCCCCTGGTCGCCCAGGGCTTGGCCATAGGCCAGGTGCACGCCACCGGTACCGACCTGCAGCAGGCAGAGGGCCAGCAGATGCTCCAGGCCCTGGCAACCGCCGCGGCGATCAGCCTCTCCGGCCACCTCCTTCAGCGGCGCGTACGCCATCGCAACGTCCGCGATCCGCTGACCGGGCTGCTCAACCGCCGCTACCTGGAGGATACCTTGGAGCGGGAGCTCCATCGGGCGCGCCGCAGCGGCTCAAGCCTGGTCCTGATCCGCCTGGAGATCGACCGGATGGAGGCCTTCGCCGAGGCCTACGGGCCCGAGACCGCGGACCGGCTCCTGCAGGCCATGGCCGATGCCGTCCACCGCTCCTTCCGCGGCTCTGACGTGTGTTGCCGAGCCGGGGATCACGGCTTCGGCATCCTGCTGCCTGACGCCTCCCTCGAAAACGGGACCATGCGCGCTGAGGCGGTACGGGAGGAGCTCAGCGAGATCCGCGTCCCCCAAGGGAGCCGGGCCCTGGAGCCGCTCTCCGTCTCAGCCGGCGTGGCTGCCTACCCCAACCACAGCAGCAACCGCGATCTGCTGATCGAGGCGGCGGAGAGCGCATTGCTCCGAGCACACGACGAGGGCGGGGACATACTGCGGGTGGCCGAGCAAATCGCCGGGTCCCCCGAGCCGCATCAACCCAACAACGAATAGCAAAGGAGCGACCCTTGTCTTCGCAAGCCCTGCGCGTCACCTACTACCTGACCTGTCGTCCCGGCGAGGACCCGCACGATAAGGCCAAGGGCATCGCCCTGGAGCAGAGCGCTGAATTGCCCTCGCGCTGCATCCCGGCGCAGGTCTATGACGACGTAGTTCCGCGTATCCAGGAGCTGACCCCACTCGAGGATGGCCGTTACCGCCTGCTCCTCGACTTCCCTGAGGCCATCACCGGCCTAGAGCCGACGCAGCTGATCAACAACCTGTTCGGCAACATCTCCCTGAAGAGCGGTATCCGGCTCGCCGATGTGCAGTGGACACCCAGCCTGCTGAAGGCGCTCGGCGGGCCACGCTACGGCACCCAGGGCGTACGCGACCTGCTCGGCATCGGCGAGCGTCCGATGAGCTCCACGGCACTGAAGCCGCTGGGCTTGGATACCGCCACCCTCGCCGGCTACTGCGCCGACTTTGCCCGCGGCGGCATCGACCTGATCAAGGACGACCACGGGCTCTGCGACCAGGAGACCTCCCGCTACCTCGACCGCCTCCACGCCTGCCAACGGGCGGTGAACGGGGTCAACGCCGAGACCGGGGGCCGCTCCCTCTACCTGCCCAACGTCACCGGACCCCGCTGGGAGCTGGAAAAACGCCTGGATGCCGCGCAGGAAGCCGGTTGCCGCGCGGTGCTCATCTGCCCCTTCCTCACCGGCCTCGATGCGCTGATCTGGGCCCGCGAGCGCTACGACATGGCCTTGATGGCCCACCCGGCCTTTGCCGGCGCGGTAGCCGGCACCGAGCACGGTATCGACCCGGCCCTGCTCCTTGGCGAGATTACCCGCTTGTTCGGTGCCGACATGGTGGTCTATACCAATGCCGAGGGACGCTTCCCGACCTACGACCAGGCGCTGTGCGACCGTATCAACGACCGCCTACGTCGCCCGCTCGGGGGGATTCGCCCGGCGCTGCCGACACCGGGCGGCGGGGTGGATACCGCGCGCGCACCGTACTGGGCGGAGCGCTACGGCCCGGACGTGGTGCTGCTCATCGGAGGCAGCCTCTACGCCCAGGGTGACCGTGTAGCGGCGGCGCGGCGCCTACAGGATATAGTGGAGGGCAACTGAGGGGATGAGCAGCGCGGCCACTGAACACTCCCGCGTGCTGCGCAACCGTGGCTACCGCTGGGATGGTGTCGAGGAAGAGGCGTATAAGGCTGAGGGTACCCACTTTAGCGGCGCCCGGCGCCAAACCTTGGTCGGTCGCCCCAGCGGACAGGAGGCGCCGGCCTTCGAGACCCGCTACTTCGAGGTCGATCCCGGCGGCTATACCACCCTGGAGCGTCACGCGCATACCCATGTGGTGATCATCGTCCGCGGCCGGGCGGAGATAATCCTCGATGACCGGGTCGAGTGCGCCGTCCCCCTGGACTGCATCTACATCGCCCCGTGGAGCTGGCACCAGATCCACGCCGTCGCCGACGAGGACGACGAGCCCCTAGGCTTCCTCTGCACCGTCGAGCAAGACCGCGACCGCCCTGAGCGCCCGGATGACGAGGCGCTCGCCCGACTGTGCGCCGAGCCCGCTGTCGCTCGGCGGATTCGTACCTGAACCAACCGAGGCGCTGCACCCTTGGCAGAGATCCCGCTCCCCTTGTTGTTCCTCACCCTCGGCGGCCTGATCGTCCTCTCCGCCGGCTTCTCAGGGTCAGAGACGTCCCTGATGTCCCTCAACCGCTACCGCCTGCGCCATCTGGCCAAGGAGGGGCACCGGGGGGCACGCATCGCCGAGCAGCTGCTTCGACGACCGGATCGGGTCCTCGGCGTCATCCTCCTCGGGAACAACTTCGTCAATATCGCGGCCTCTTCCCTGGCTACGGTGATCGCGCTTCGTCTATACGGCGAGGGCGCCATCGCCTTGGCCGCCGGGCTGTTGACGCTCGTGATCCTGATCTTCTCGGAGGTCGCCCCCAAGACCCTGGCTGCGGTGCATCCTGAGCGGGTGGCCTTTCCCGCCAGCTACGCCCTCTGGGTTTTGCTGCGGCTCCTCTACCCCTTGGTCTGGCTGGTCAACGTCGCTGCCAATGCCCTGCTCAGCCTCGCCCAAGTCCGGGTTGAGGATGTAAGCTCCAGTGAGCTGAGCCACGATGAGCTGCGCACGGTGGTCAACGAAGCCGGGAACATCATCCCGCGACGACACCGGCGTATGCTAGTGAGCATCCTCGACCTCGAGGAGGCCACGGTGGAGGACATTATGGTCCCTCGCACCGAGATTGTCGGCATCGACCTCAACGACCCGTGGCCAGAGACCCTGGAGCGCCTGACCAACAGCCAGTACACGCGCCTGCCGGTCTACCGCGATACCATCGACCACGTTCTCGGGTTCGTCCACGTGCGGCGGATTACCGGCGACCTGGTACACGGGCAATTCACGCCGGAAGACCTGGAGGCAAGGCTCAAGACGCCTTGCTTCATCCCGGAGGGGACAGGCCTGCATACCCAGATGCTGAAGTTCCAGCGTCAGCGCGAGCGCGTCGGCCTGGTCGTCGATGAGTACGGCGAGATCCTGGGCCTGGCAGCGCTAGAGGACATCCTCGAAGAGATCGTGGGCGAGTTCACCACCGATCCCGGGGAGCTGACGCGGGCCATCACCCGCCAGGAGGACGGCAGCTACCTAGTCGAGGGCAGCGCTACCGTACGGGAGCTGAACCGGGTCCTGGGGCTAGAGCTAGCGACCAGCGGGCCGAAGACGCTCAACGGGCTGATCCTAGAGCACCTGGAGAGCATTCCCGAAGGGGGCACAAGCCTGCTGATCGACGGCTATCCGGTCACCATCATCCAGACCCAAGGCAATCGTGTCAGGACCGCAGAGATCCAGCCGCAGCGCCCCCCTTCCGTAGCGTCCCCCTCCGTTGAGCGATCACGCTACTAGCCGACGGCCGGCCTAGAGGGCGTTGACCTCCTGCCACTCATCCTCGGTAAGGAGCTTGTTGGCATCCACCAGGATCAGCAGCCCGTCTTCCCGGCTGACGACCCCGTAGATATAGCGCGCGGACTCCTCGTTGCCCACATTCGGGGCCGTGTCGATCTGCGCTTCGCGGACGCTGGCCACCTCGTCCACGCTGTCAACCATGATCCCGGCGATGTTCTCGCCAACCTCCAAGACGATGATCCGGCTCTCCTTGTCCGCCTCCCGCGTGGGCATGCCGAAGCGCAGGCGGGTATCGATCACCGTGACCACCTTGCCGCGCAGATTGATGATCCCCATCACGAAGGAAGGCGCTCCCGGCACCGGGGCGATCTCCGATGGGGGCAACACCTCCTGGACCTGCATCACATTGATACCGTAGTGCTCATGGCCGAGCCTGAAGGTCACCCATTGGGAGGTCGGCCCCTCGGCGATCTCGGTATCCTCTGCATACTCATGCTGCTCGTAGGCCATGGATCCTCTCCTGCAGGTTAGCGCGTGCCCGCGGCGGTATTCTGCCCGTCCGCTGCCGGTGATGCCAGGTTGCCATCGACGCTGCCCTCTTGCTCAAGCAGCTCGGCAAAGGCATCAGTATCCACGAGCGCGCACAAGTGCTCACGGACGGTACCGGCAAGCCAGCGGCGCTGGCCAGCGGCAGTCCGCCACTGAACCTGCTCTGGACGAAGCTTCAGGACCTCACCCACGTCGCGGCAGGCGAGCCCCCAGCGTCCATCACCGACGATGATGATCTTCCCCTTGCGGCGCTCAGCCATGGGAGGACGGCGTTCCTCGGGCAGGACCAGCTCAGCGGTGTCGACGACCTGCACGTAGCGCCCGCGGTGATCGAGCAGGCCGTGCATCCACCGCGGCTGCCCGACCGTGGGCTGGATCTCTTCCGGGTCCTCCCAGGCCACCACGCGGTGGAGCTTGATCAGCGGCACGGCCAGCCGGATAGCTCCCACATGCAGGATCAGCGCCTGGAAGAAAGGCCGCGCCCACGCCGGGGTGTGGTCTTGTGCAGGCGGCCGCTGCTGCCCGCCACCCTGCTGCTGGGCTGCTGCGGGGGCGTGCGCCTCAGCCGCCGGCGCCACGGGCGGCAAGGGTTGCTGCGGCAGGCGCGTGCGCTCGGCCACCCGAACACGCCCCGGCGTCGCCCCAGCCTGGCGGCGCTGCTGCTCACCGGCGCTGGCGCCCCCCCCCCGAGCAGGTGCCGACGGGCCGCCTGACGGCGGCGCCGAAGCGGGCGCCTGACGCGCAGGCGAGGCCTTGCCCTTCATCACGCCCCGAGCCAGAGCGCCAGCCTCCTCCTTCGCCTTCCCCCCTTCGGCGGACACGGGTGGGGTCGCCGGACTAGCCGAGTCCCCCGGTACCGGCTCCGCCCCTTCCCCGGACCCCACCTCATCGACCTCATCGAGCAGCGCCTGGAGGTACTCGCGCAGGGCGTGCTGATGGTTCGGCAGGCCGTGGTCGCCTCCCCCCTCCTCAGTCATGGTGGGCCACCTCCGCGTCGCGCTCGCGCTGGGCCTCGCTCAAGTGCTCAAGCAGCTTGCGAAACGCCAGGCTACCACGGCACCAGGGCTGGAGGACGGTCAATGGGAGCCCATCACGACTCGCCTCGCGAAACTGCGTATCCACCGGGATGGCCCCTGGCCAGATCCGCCCCTGGTGGCGCTTACGCAGCTCCTCCAGCGCCTGCGTGGCCGCGCGCGTACGCCGATCGTAGAGGGTGGGGACGATGGTGTACGGCAGAGGCCGGGCACGGGAGCGATCAATCATCTCCAGGGTGTGGATCATGCGCTCCAAGCCCTTGAGAGCCAAGAACTCGGTCTGGACCGGCACGATCAGATGGTCGCAGGCGGCCAGGGCATTGACCATGAGCACCCCGAGCATCGGCGGGCAATCGAGCAGGGTGTATGTAAAGCGATCGGCCATGGCGCTGAGCCCACGCCGGATTACCAGGCCCATCCCCTTGCGGCTACCGAGCTGGCGGTCGAGGGTGGCGAGCGAGGTGGAGGCCGGCAGCAGATGCAGCCCCTGGACCGCCGTGACGACGGTCATGCGCTGCGGATCGACCCCCCGCCCCTTGCCCCGGAAGAGCTCATAGAGGTTCGGCTCGATAGTCTCCGGATCATACCCGAAGTAGCTGGTCAGCGAGCCGTGAGGGTCGAGATCGACCATGAGCACTGAGTGACCGCGCTGGGCGAGCAATCCCGCGAGGCTGGTCACCACGGTGGTCTTGCCGACCCCACCCTTCTGGTTGGCCACGGTCCAGATGCGCATGGGTATTGCCCTGGCTAACGCAAGCGGGCTAGCTCCTCGCCGATGCGATCGAGCGGCAGCACCTGATCGCTGAGACCGGCGCGCTCGACGGCCGCCGGCATACCGTAGATGACGCTACTCGCCTCATCCTGGCTCCAGACCCAGGAGCCGCTCTCCTTGAGCAGCCGGGCCCCCTTCGCCCCGTCGGAGCCCATACCCGTGAGCACGATCCCGAGCACTCCGCCGCGCGCGAGCCGGCTGACCTCGGTGAAGGCGATATCCACGCTCGGCTTGTAGGCGTGGTCCGACTGACCCTGGTAGGTATAGACCTGCAGGACACCGCCCCGGCTGCGCACCCCTAGATGGCGCCCGCCAGGGGCGATGAGCACCTCACCAGGGCGCAGCGGGTCGTCATCCTCCGCCTCGCGGACGCGGACCTGGCAGAGCTCATTGAGCCGCTCGGCAAAGGCCGGCGTGAAGGAGGCCGGCATATGCTGGATGACGAGCACCGGGACGGGGAAGCCGGCAGGCAGCTTGGTCAGCACCCGCTGCAGGGCCACCGGCCCGCCAGTCGAGCAACCGATGACCACCGCCTCAAGATCGGCGAGACGAGGCGCACTGCGGCTGCTGCGCGGCGCACGGGCAGGGACCGGCTCGCTACCGCCAGACCGCGCCCGAGGCTGAGGAGCGGCGATGGCGGAGTCGGCACGCCCCGCTACCGGACGGGGCTGACTAGCGTCGCGGGGTAGCGACGACGCCCGCTCCGTCGAGGCGTGGGCCTGCGCCGCCGCTGCCCGGCCGCCGCTCGCGCCACCGCCTCGACGCCCTCCGCCGAGCTCTACAAGGCGCTCGCAGAGCTGACGCTGCACGGCCCGCATATCCCCCGAGATATCAGCGAAGCGCTTGGGGATGAAATCCGAGGCGCCGGCCTCAAGCGCCTCGATGGTCGCCCGCGCGCCTTCGTGGGTGAGCGAGGAGAACATCAGCACCGGGGTCGGACGACGCTTAACGATCTCGCGCACAGCCGAGATGCCGTCAAGCCCCGGCATCTCGATGTCCATAGTGATCACGTCCGGACAAAGGCGCTGGGCGAACTCGACCGCCTCCTGACCATCGGCGGCCTCGCCGCAGACCTCCAGCCTTGCGTCCTGCTCCACCATAGCGCGGATGCGCCGGCGAAAGAAGCCGGAGTCATCGACGACCAGCACGCGTATGCTCACCCACTCCTCCTCTGCATTGGACGCGACCCGCGCCCAGACCTCAGAGCCGTTTACCGTGCGCCTTGATCAGGCTCGGTATATCCACGATGAGGGCGATCTGCCCATCGCCGGTGATGGTCGACCCCGCCAGCCCCGGCAGGCCGTGCAACAGCGCGCCGAGCGGCTTGATCACGACCTCCTCAAGACCGATGACCTCATCGACCACGAAGCCTACAGCCTGGTTACCGACGATGACAGTGATCACCTGCCGCTCGTCTTCCTCCTCCTCACCCTTGCCGCCGGCCATCTCGCGCTTGGTGGTGAGCACCGGCTCACCGCTCTGGTTCAGCCAGCGCTCCAGGAAGAACAGCGGCATGGCCTTGTTGCGCACGATGGCCACGAGGCGGTTGTTGAGCACATTGGTGCGCACATCTTGGAGCTCGAAGATCTCCCGGACCACCGACATCGGCAGCGCGAACTTGCGCCCGGAGACCTTGACCATGAGCGTGGGCAGGATCGCCAGGGTCAGCGGCAGCTGGATGCGCATGAAGGTCCCGCGCCCGAGCTCGGAGTCGATGTCCACGGTACCGTTGAGCTTGGCCAGGCTGTTCTTAACCACATCCATGCCCACGCCACGCCCAGAGACGTCGGAGATCTCCTCCTTGCTCGAGAAGCCGGGGTGGAAAATCAGGCTGAAGGCCTCCTTGTCATCCAGCCGGGACGCCGACTCTTGGTCCATGACGCCCTTCCTAACCGCCAGCTCGCGGAGCTTCTCGGGATCCATGCCGCGGCCGTCGTCGGCAATGGTCAGCAGGATATGGTCGCCTTCCTGCTCGGCGGCGAGCGTGACGGTACCCTGGCGCGGCTTGCCGGCGACCTCGCGCTCATCGGGATATTCAACACCATGGTCCACGGCGTTGCGCACCAGGTGGACCATGGGATCGGAGAGGGCCTCGACCATGTTCTTGTCCAGGTCCGTCTCCTCGCCGTGGGTCTCGAGGGCCACCTCCTTGTCCAGCTGCCGGGCAAGATCCCGAATAACCCGTGGGAAACGGCCGAAGACCTTCTTGATTGGCTGCATCCGGGTCTTCATTACCGACGACTGCAAATCCGAGGTGACCAGTTCCAGGTCACTAACAGCCTGGCTCATACGGTCATCATCCAGGACATCGCGGAGGTTGGATAGGCGGTTGCGCACCAGCACCAGCTCACCAACGAGGTTCATGATCTCGTCGAGCTTGGAGGTATCGACGCGCACAGAGGACTCAACCTTGCTACCGCCGCTTCCGCCGGCATCCGCAGCGCCACCACCCCCGCCCTGGTCGCCGCCTGTGCCGCCCCCTCCTCGTCCTCCGCCAGCAGCCTTGCCCGTGCCCTGCGAGGCCGCACCCGAGCCGCCCGTGGGGGTCCTGGCAGCCGGCGGCTGCTCCACCGCACTTGCCTCCGAGGAGGAGGCCGTCGCTTGCGGCGTGTCAGGCTGATGCGCGGCCGGCTGCTCGGGCTGTGCTACTGGGGATGGTGCCGCATCCGGGTCTGCGGCGGGCGCCTCGCTGCCTGCATCCTCGGTGACCGCCGGCGGCGGGGCATCCTTGCCCGGGGCCGCACCGGGGCCGTAGAGGCTATCCAGCAGCTGCTCGAACTCCTCTTCGGTGATCTCATCGTTCCCGCCGCCCCCATCGGCCTCACTGCCGGAGGCCTCCGCTTCAGGCTGCTCAGCGACCGGCTTGCCTTGGTGCTGGCCCTTGCCGTGGAGCTCATCGAGCAGCTGCTCGAACTCCTCATCGGTGATCTCCTCACCGCTGTCGGTGGCCTCCGTCGACGCTTCGTGCTCATCCTCGTCAAGGGCGCTGAGTAACGCCTCGAACTCAGTATCGCTGCTGTCACCCCCCTGGACCTCGACCGGGCCAGCCTCGACCTGATCCCCGGCCGCAGCCGACGATGACGATGGCCCGTCCTGTGCCCCGCCCCCGGCATCCGGTTGCTTGAGCCGATCGAGTTCCGCGAGCAGCTCGGGCGATGCCGCCTTCGGCTCCTGGCCATTCTCGATCTGCCCGAACTGCGCCACCACGAGGTCGAGAGCGCGCAGGACGGTATCCATCAGCTCCGGCGAGACCTGCTTGTCCCCATTGCGCAGGAGATTGAAGACATCTTCAGTACGGTGGCAGACCTCCACCAGCGGCTCCAGGCCGAGAAAACCGGCTCCTCCCTTGATGGTATGGAAGCCGCGGAAAACCGAGTTGAGCAAATCGGCGTCCTCACCGTGTTGCTCCAGATCGACCAGCTGCTCCCCCAGCCGGTCGAGGATCTCCCGGGACTCGACTAGAAAGTCCTGCACAATGTCATCGTCGAGGTCGATGGCCATGCCCGGCCTCCGCTGTTTTCCAGACTGCTGTTCGCCAGGGCTCAGAACCCGAGGCTCGACAAGAGATCGTCCACCTCGTCCTGGCTGCTGACCACCTCATCGCCGCCCTGGCCCGGCATTGCCGGCCCCTCGCCGCGCCGCATGCGCTCCCCCGCGGCCTCGGCCTCAGCCTCGGCATCCTCACTGGTGCGCTGCTGAGCTCCTCGCTCCTCGATACGCTGCCCGGAGAGCCGTACCAGCTCGACGAGGTTCGACTCCACCTCCTCGACCAGGGCGATGACCTTGCGGATAATCTGGCCGGTGAGATCCTGGTAGTCCTGGGCCATCAGCGCGTCATTGAGCTGATTGCTGATGTGCTGGCTGCTCGCTTGGACCCGACCGAGGAAGGCATCCAGCTCCCGGGACAGCACCCGGAACTCCTCGACATTGAGCTCACGGCGCTGGAAGGCAGACCAGCGCTCGGCGAGACGCTTGCTCTCCTCGGCCAGCTCCTGGGCGAGCGGAGCGCTCCCCTCGATGACCGTCAGCGTACGGTGGGCCGCCTGCTCGGTCATGGTGATGACGTAGTTCAGCCGCTCCCGCGCATCGGGTATCTCTTGGGCGGTGATATCAGCAAGGCGGTCATCGTAGTTGAACGCCTTGATCGCCTCGTGCAGCTCCCGGGTCAAGGTCCCCAGCTCCCGAAAGAGCTCGGTCTCACGCAGATGGGTCAGGTCATCGATCACCCCTTGAGCGCCATCGACGTTACCCGCCTCCACATGCTCGAGCAGCTGTTGGGCCGCACGGCGATAGGCCTCAAGATCGGCGGCACTGCCACTTCCTTGCTCGCGGTCCATCGCGCTCAACCCTTACCTGCGTGAACCCGCTCGAAGATCTTATCGATCTTTTCCCGCAACGTCGCCGCCGTGAAGGGCTTGACGATGTAGCCGTTCACCCCGGCCTGGGCCGCCTCCATGATCTGCTCACGCTTGGCTTCGGCGGTGACCATCAGCGTAGGCAAGTCCTTGAGGTTGGGATCCGCCCGCACATGCTTGAGCAGCTCTAGGCCGGTCATCCCCGGCATGTTCCAGTCGGTGATCAGGAAGTCGATCCCGCCCTTTTGCAGGATAGGCAGCGCGGTGTTGCCGTCGTCGGCCTCGACTACATTGTTGTAGCCGAGATCCCGCAACAGGTTCTTGATGATCCGCCTCATCGTGGAGAAGTCGTCCACCACAAGGATCTTCATGTGCTTGTCCGCTGCCACATTGCCCCCCTATCTCGAGGCCTCGCTACGCCGTTCGCTCCTGTCGCTCCCGCGTCCAGTCGGCGAGACGGTTGCGAAGCTTGAGCATGATACGACCGTGGATCTGGCTCACCCGCGACTCGGAAACGCCAAGAACCTCGCCGATCTCACGCAGGTTCAGCTCCTCGTCGTAATAGAGCGCCATCACCAGACGCTCGCGCTCCGGGAGCTCCCGGATCGACTCGGCCAGCTCGCTCTGGAACGCCTCGTCCTGGAGCATCGCCAGCGGGCCCGGATCATGGCCGCTCGGCTCATGAGG
Organism: Halorhodospira sp.; assembly: GCA_046546255.1. Classification (GTDB taxonomy): domain Bacteria; phylum Pseudomonadota; class Gammaproteobacteria; order Nitrococcales; family Halorhodospiraceae; genus Halorhodospira. The sequence continues at coordinate 24,581 of JBKGYE010000002.1, forward strand.
CTCGCCGGTGCTCGGGTCCTCCTGATCGATGCTGAAGACCTTCGCCGCGGATACATCCTGCAGGATATTGTGGTATTCCGCCACCGAGATGCCGAGCGCCTCCGCCACCTCGTGGTCACGAGCATCGCGCCCGGTGCGGTGCTCGATAGCACGGATGGCCTCGGCCACCTCGCGCCCCTTGCGATGGACCGAGCGCGGAGTCCAGTCGAGCCGCCGCATCTCGTCGAGCATGGCGCCGCGGATGCGAATCCCGGCATAGGTCTGAAAGCTCGCGCCCTGGGAGGCATCGTACTGCCGAGCCGCCTCCAGCAGCCCGATCATGCCCGCCTGGATCAGATCCTCAAGCTGGACGCTCGGCGGCAGCCGGCTCGCCAGGTGGTGGGCGATCCGCTTGACCAGCGCAGCGTAGCGAGTGACCAGGTCCTCATCAGCCTGCTGGGCAACTGCGGTGTACATCGCGTGACCGTTCATCAGGTCACCTCTCCCCCCATATTGCTGTACTCGATCAGCCGCTCGACGAAGAACTCCAGGTTCCCGGTCGCCGCGGCCGGGGTCGGCCACGCGTCGATTCGCCGCGCCAGGTCATTGAATGCACGCGCCGAGGGGCTGTTCGGATAGGTCTCCACCACCGGCTGCTGCTTCTGCACAGCCCGGCGCAGACGATCATCCTCGGGGATGGCGCCGATGAAGTCCAGGTTCAGATCGAGAAAGCGGTCCGTGGCTACGGCCAGCTTCTGGTGGAGCATCTGCCCTTCCCGGCGGCTGCGCACGCGGTTCGCCACCAGATGGAACCGCTCAATCCCGTAGCGATTGAGCACCTTGATCAGGGCGTAGGCGTCAGTGATAGAGGAGGGCTCATTGCAGGCGACGATGACCAGCTCGCGGCAGGCGCGCACGAAGCTGACCACGCTCTCGGAGATCCCGGCGGCGGTATCAACCAGCAGCACGTCCACATCCCGCTCCAGCTCGCTGAAGCAGCGGATCAGGCCGGCGTGCTCGGTGGCGGTGAGCTCGGTCATCCGCTGGGTCCCCGAGGAAGCAGGCACGATGGTAAAGCCGCCCGGGGCGTCGACCAGCACCTCCTCAAGGCTCGCCTCGCCGGCGATGACGTGGGAGAGGTTGAGCTTGGGCGAGAGCCCCAAGGCCACGTCGACATTAGCCAGCCCCAGGTCGGCGTCGAAGAGCATCACCTCGGAGCCCATCCGGCTCAGCGCCGTTGCCAGGTTGACCGAGACGTTGGTCTTGCCGACGCCCCCCTTGCCGCCGGTGACGGCGACCACCTTGACCGGTCTGGATCTTGCCATCCTGCGCAGCCCCGCGGCCTGATCGAGGCCTGGCTCAGTTAGGAACATGAGCCGCCCCCGCCAAGTGATAGTGCCAAGGCTTCCTCATCCGCCTCCTGGTCCTGGCCCTCAAGGAGAGCACAAGCTCGGTGGATCAGGGTATCCCCCCGCGCTGCCTGGATGTCCTCCGGCACCCGCTGCCCCACGGCCAGGTAGGCGATGGGCAGCTTGGTACGCAACGCGCAGGTCAGAGCCCCTCCGAGGCTGGAGGCCTCATCGACCTTGGTGAAGATACAGCCCACCGGCTCCGCGCCGGCAAAAGCGCTCACGGACTCGGTAAGCGTCGCCATCTGTGTCGCCGCGGATAGCACTAGGTAGGTCTTGACCAACCCGTCGGAGCTGCCGAGGGTCTTGAACTGCTCGGCCAGGCGCACATCGCGCTGACTCATGCCCACGGTATCGATGAGCACCAGCCCACGATCCATCAGGTCATCAACGATGGTGCGCAGCTCATGGCGATTGGTGGCGGTGTAGACCGGCACATCGAGGATCCGGGCGTAGGTGAGCAGCTGGTCCTGAGCGCCCACGCGGTAGTTATCGGTGCTCACCAGGGCCACCTGCTCGCGGCCGTGGCGCAGGGCGTAGCGGGCGGCGAGCTTGGCAACGGTGGTGGTCTTGCCAACACCGGTCGGGCCCACCAGGGCGTAGACACCGCCGCGATCGACGATCTCGTCGCCGGCAATCGGCAAGTGCCGGGCAATCAGCGCCAGCGCCTTACGGAAGGCGCTGTCCGGGTGCTCGTCACCACCGACGTGATCAGCGAGCTTACGGCTGACCGCCGCGCTCATGCCGAGATCGGTCAGGCGCTTGATCACCGCGGCGCGTGCCGGATGGCGATGGCCCAGGCGGTTCCACTCGAGCAGCGAGAGCTGGTTCTCGAACAAGCTTCGCAGGGTTCGGATTTCCTCGCGCATCTCCTGGAAAGCCGGCTCTTTCTCGACGCTGCGCTGATTCGGCGCATCCGCCGCCCCGGCAAAGGCCGCCGCCTCGGCAGCGGCGCTCATCGCGGCGGCGTGCCCCGCACCTCCGAGCCCCTGCCCGCGCTGGCTCTCGGCAGCCTCACCACCACCCCCGTTCGAGGCCGCTGGGCCCGCCCCACCCCCTGGGCGGCGTGCCACGCCACGGCGCGATGGCTGCTGAGCACGCTGACGCTCGGCTTCCTGGTGCTCACGGCTAAGGGCATCGAACAGCTCGGCATCGTCGTCACTACCACCGACGCGCAGATCGATACGCGGCTCACGCCGCGACTCCCGCTCGGATACCACCCCGCGATGGGCGGCGGCATTGGCCCGGGCCCGCTCGGCAGCGCCGGCATCGGTGCGTGGCTGCCCCCGGTGGCGCGAACCGCTTTCGGGGCGGGCCTGCGCCTTGCCACCTCCCTCCTTAGGCAGGGCGTCATCGGCCACCGCGCCGTCGGCTCGCAGACGGCGCAAACGGGCGAGGGCCGCCTCACGGGCCCGGCCGGCCTCGTCCTCGACCGGCGCGCTCGAGGCAGCCTCAGCGCCAGCCGCCCCTCCCCCCTCACCGAGGGTCTCAGCTGCGGGGAGATCCGGTTCGCCAGGGCGCGGCCCCGGCCCCCCCTCAAGCGGCGGGATCTCCGCTGCCCGCGGGTCCTGGGCACGGGCGGCGGCCTGGACCGCACGCTCGTCGTAGTCCACCGCGGAGATAACCTCGACCCCGCCGTCCACGTTGCGCGAGGAGATGACCACGGCGTCAGGGCCGTGCTGCTCCTTGACCTTGCGCAGCGCCTCGCGCGTATTGGCGGCGAAGATCCGCTTGATTCGCATAGGATGTTACCCCTGCTTGCTGGTTTCCTCCTGCCCCTGGCCAACGCTGGCGACGATGCGCACCTGGCGCTCGTCGGGGACCTCGTTGTAGGAGAGCACGTGCAGTCCCGGCGCTACATTGCGCGTCAGCCGGCGTAGCCAGTGGCGTAGCGGCGGTGACGTCAGCAACACGGCGGGTTGACCGGCGGCTTCTTGACGCTCCACCGCCTGAGAGATGGAACGCTGGATGCGCTCCGCCAGGCCGGGCTCAAGACCCCCCCCGCCTTCCCCGGCACCCTGTACGGAATTAAGCAAGATTTGTTCCAGTTGCGGCTCCAGGGTGATCACCGGCACCTCGCGCTCCATCCCCACGATCTCCTGGACGACCATGCGGCTGAGCGCCTCACGGACATGCTGGGTAAGTTGCCCTGGATCCTTGGTGCGCTGGCCGTGCTCGGCGAGCGCCTCGACGATGCTGCGCATATCGCGAATGGGCACCCCCTCCTCGAGCAGATTCTGCAGCACCTTGACGACCACCGACAGGGAGAGGGTATTGGGTACAAGCTCCTCGACCAACTTGGGCTGGCTTTGGCTGAGCATATCGAGCAGCTTCTGCGCCTCTTCGTGGCCGAAGAGCTGACGGGCGTTGCGCTGGACCAACTGGGAGAGATGGGTTGCAATCACCGTGCTAGCATCCACCACAGTATAGCCAAGGGTCTGCGCATAATCGTGCTGCGAGGGTTCGATCCACACCGCCTCGAGCCCGAAGGCTGGATCCTTGGCTGGCGTCCCCTGGAGCTCCCCGTAGACGGTGCCCGGATTGATGGCCAGCTCCCGCCCAGGCTGGACCTCGCCCTCGGCTACCGGCACGCCGTGGATACTCACCCGGTAGAGATTGGGCCCGAGATCGAGGTTATCGCGGATGTGCACCGGCTGCACGAGGAACCCCAGGTCCTGGGAAAGCTTTTTGCGCACCCCCTTTATCCGGGTGAGCAGCTGTCCACCCTGATTCCGGTCGACCAGCGGGATCAAGCCGTAGCCGACCTCCAGGCCCACCGGGTCCACCGGCGGGACATCCTCCCAGGACAGCTCCTTCTTCTCGGGATCCTCCGGCTCCTTGGCACCCTGCTCAGCCTCGGCTAGCTGCTGCGCCCCAGCCGCAGCAGCCGCCTCGCGACGCATGGCATACCAGGCACCGAGGCCACACAGAGCAGCGAAGAACAGGAACGGCAACGCCGGAATGCCGGGGGTAAGCCCGAGCAGGGCAACGATCGCCGCGACCACCCACAGCACCTGCGGATTGCCGAACAGCTGCTCGGTGATGTCATCGGTCATCCGCCGTGTATCCGAGCGACGGGTGACCAAGATGGCAGTCGCGCTGGAGAGCACCAGCGAGGGGATCTGCGCCACTAGGCCGTCGCCGATGGTCAGCAGGGTGTAGTTCCGGGCCGCCTCCTCGACCGGCATATCGTGCTGGGTCATGCCGATGATCAGCCCACCGACGATATTAATCAGCAGGATCAGGATGCCGGCGATGGCGTCGCCACGGACGAACTTTGCCGCACCGTCCATGGAGCCGTAGAAGTCGGCCTCTTGCCCGACCTCCTCGCGCCGGCTGCGCGCCTCCTCCTGTCTGATGATGCCGGCATTGAGGTCGGCATCGATAGCCATCTGCTTGCCAGGCAGGGCGTCGAGGGTGAACCGAGCCGAGACCTCGGAGATCCGGCCGGCGCCCTTGGTCACCACCACGAAGTTGATGATCACCAGGATGGCGAAGACCACGAAGCCCACCACGTAGTTGGCGCCGACCACGAACTCACCGAAGGACTGGATGACGTTACCGGCAGCGCTGGTGCCGCTATGGCCATCGAGGAGAATAACCCGGGTCGAGGCGATGTTCAGCGCCAGGCGCAACAGCGTGGCCACCAGCAGGATGGTCGGGAAGACCGCGAACTCCAGCGGCCGCATGATGTAGACGGTGACCAGCAGGATCGACAGCGACAGGACGATGTTGAATGTAAACAGCAGGTCCAGCGCCAGCGGCGGCAGGGGGATGACCATCATGGTCAGCAGCGCGATGACCAGCAGCGGGGTCCCCAGCCCCCGCGAGCCGACACTGCGGATCTGGTCGACGAGCGCTGAGTTCATCGGCGCCCCCCTCCGTCGAGGTCATCGGCATCACCGGAAGCGCCGGTCTCATACCCGGCAGGCACCTCGGGATCGGGGGCCTCGGGGGGCTGCACGCCGCGCCGATGAGCCGCCTGCAGCTGATAGACGTAGGCGAGCACCTGCGCGACGGCGAAGTACAGCGCTGCCGGGATCTCTTCATCGAGCTCGGCAGCATGGTAGAGGGCGCGCGCCAGCGGCGGCGCCTGGAAGACGAGCACGCCGTGCTCCTCGGCCAGCGCGCGGATACGGGCAGCGAGCAGATCTGCCCCCTTGGCCACCACCTTAGGGGCACGCATCTGGGCCTGGTCGTACTTCAGCGCCACAGCGTAGTGGGCCGGGTTAGTGATGACCACATCGGCTTCCGGGACCTCCTCCATCATGCGCTGGTTGGCCATCTCCCGCTGCTGCTCGCGGAGACGCTGCTTGACCTCCGGCCGACCCTCCGTCTGCTTGAACTCCTCCTTCACCTCCTGGCGGGTCATGCGGATCTTCTGGGTGTGGTCATAGATCTGGTAGGGGATGTCGATGGCGACCACCACGACCATCGATAGCGCCAGCAGGAAGAAGAAGATATAGAACAGGCGAATGCCCTCGGCCATGGCCGGCCCCAGGGGCTCGGTGCTCATGGCATAGAAATCCTCCCAGAAGAGGATGAACAGCCCCACCGCCGTTCCGCCGATGATCAGCACCTTGCCCAAGGATTTGCCCAGCTCCACCGCCGCCCGAGCCCCGAACATGCGCTGCAGCCCCTTGAGCGGACTGACCTTCTCCGGAGTGGGCGCCATAGGCTGGAAGGAGAAGCTCCACCCCCCAAGGGCGACCGGCGCAAGCAGCGCGACGACCAGCATCACCGCCGCGAACGGGGCCACCAGCAGCAGTCCACGGCCGAGGGCCTCGTGGAGCCGGCCCACGACCATATCCGGGGTGAAGATATGGCCACGATCCACGGTGAAGGACCACTCCAGCAGGGCGGTCAACTGCTCGCCCATGAACGGCCCGAGGACCAGCAGGGCGCCGGCAGCGATGAGCATCATCAGCATGGTGGTCAGCTCCAGCGAACGCGGGATCTGACCCTTGCGGCGCGACTCCTCTCGCCGCTTCGGAGTCGGATCCTCGGTCTTTTCCTGTCCGTCTTCGCTCTCTTGGGCCAAGGCCTACCCCCCAATCGTCGGTGTCCCGAGCAGTGCCCCAATGGTGTTGTACGCCTCGCGCCACATCATCGCCATCCGCGTCGGCAGCGCCGGCAGAACAAGCACGGGGATCAGGACCACGCCGACCAGGATGGTCATGGGCAACCCCACCGAGAAGACGTTCATCTGCGGCGCCGCTCGCGTCATCACGCCCAGCGCCAGGTTGATGACCAGCAACACCGTGACCAGCGGCAAGGCGATGAGCACCGCGCCAGCGTACATCTGCGCCCCCCAGGCCGCCACACCCCAGAACACCTCCCGCTCCAGGGCCAGCTCACCGATGGGGATCGCTGAGAAGCTATCAGCAAGCAGCTGAATGACCATCAGATGCCCCCCCACAGCCAGGAACAGCAGCGTGGCCAGGGTGAGCAGCAGCTGCGAGATCACCGGCACCGACATCCCGGTCTGTGGATCGACCATGGTGGCAAAGCCCAGCCCCATCGCCAGGGCGATGCTCTCGCCGGCGATGACCACCGTGTTGAGCGCCAGCACCAGGAGCATGCCCATGGTCAGCCCCACCAGCACCTCCTGCGCGGCCACCAGCAGCCCCTCCGCCGAGAGCGGGTCCACCGCCGGGACCTCTCCCACCACAGGGAGCACGACCACGGTCAGGGCGGCACCGAGGAAGACACGCACCTGCAGGGGTACCATGTTGTTGCCATAGACCGGAGCAACCAGCAGGGCCGCCCCGACACGCATCAGCGGGTACAGGAACGTCCCCACCCAGGCGGCCACCTCGGCGCTGCTGAACTCCATTCAGCGGATAATCTCCGGGATGCTGCGGATCAGCCCCTCGGTGAAGTCCGTGAGCACCTGCACCATCCAGGGCGTCATCAGGAACAGGATGATCACCAAGCCGGCGAGCTTGGGCACGAAGGAGAGGGTCTGCTCGTTGATCTGCGTAGCGGCCTGGAACATGCCGACAACCAGCCCGATGATCAGCGCCGCCAGCAGCACGGGGCCGGCGAGCAACGTGGCCACGGTCAACGTCTCATTACCGAGATCAATCGCGCGCTCCGGTGTCATCGACAACCTCCGTCAAAATGCAAAACTGCCGGCGCGCGGGTGATCGCGCTCGCCCCTCCCAATCGGCAAGATCTTGCCGCCCTGACTGCTCCGCTTTGCCGCTAGCGGCCAATTTTTACCGCCTCCCCGACCACCCCACCTCACGTGAAGAAGCTCGAGGCCAGCGACCCCATCACCAGCGACCAGCCATCGACCAAGACGAAGAGCATGAGCTTGAATGGCAGCGAGATGATCATCGGCGAAAGCATCAGCATACCCATCGACATGAGCACGCTCGCCACCACCAGGTCGATCACCAGAAACGGCAAATAGAGCACAAAGCCGATGATAAAGGCCGTCTTCAGCTCACTGGTCATGAACGCCGGGATGAGGACCGACAGCGGCACATCTTCCGGGGTCTCGACCTCGCCGTAGTCGGCGATGCGCAGGAACAGGGCGATATCATCTTCCCGTGTTTGGCGGATCATGAATGCCCGCATGGGCTCGCTCGCCGCCTGCAGCGCCTCCTCCGCACCCATCTCTTCGGCCATATAAGGCTGCAGCGCGACCTCGTTGATCTCGTCAAAGACCGGCATCATCACGAACAAGGTCAGGAACAGGGCCAGGCCGATGAGGATCTGGTTCGAGGGCGTAGAGGCGGTCCCCAGGGCCTGGCGCAGGATCGCGAGCACGACGATGATGCGGGTGAAGGCGGTCATCGTCAGCACGATCGCTGGCAGCAGCGTCAGCAGGGTCATCAGGACGAGGACCTGGATGCTCAGGCTCCAGGACTCCCCATCCTCAGTCTCCTCGATGCTCAGCGCCTCTAACCCCCCGACCTGGCCAAGCACCAGCGCCGGGAAGAGAAGCAGTCCCGCGAGGAGGAGCATACGGCTGAAGGGTCTGGACATGGACCTACTGCTGGTCGGACTGCTGCATCAGACGACGCAGCCGCGCTGCGAATGGCGGCCCGCTCTGCCCGCCACCGGCCTCGGCATCGGCAGCGGTCACGGGGGCCTCAAAAACGTGCAAGGTCTGTACCCGCCCCGGGGCCACCCCGAGCAGCAGCTGGACCTCACCGACCTGGACGAGCACGATCCGCTCACGCTGACCCACGGGCACAGAGGCCAGCACCCGCATCGGCCCGCCTACAGCGGCACCGGGGCTATAACGGCGCAGCAACCAGGCCAGCCCTACGATCAGGGCCAGCACCAGCAGCAGGGCCACGAGCACGCGGGGGACGATCTCGCCCTCGATCCCGGCAGGGGCCGTCTCCGCCCACGCAGGCGCCGCCAGCAGCGCCCCCGAGACCCCGCCTGCCACGCCATAGAGGCGCTTGCGCCATACGACCTTCGCACCCTTTCGTGCTCGCAGCGGCATCAGCGCAGCTTCTTGACCCGCTCGGCGGGGCTGATGACATCGGTCAAGCGGATACCGAAACGCTCGTTGACCACCACCACCTCGCCGTGGGCGATCAGGGTGCCGTTGACCATCACATCCAGCGGCTCGCCGGCGAGGCGGTCGAGCTCCACCACGGAGCCCTGGTTCAGCTGAAGCAGGTGGCGGATGCTGATCTGGGTACGACCGATCTCCATGGAGAGGGTGACCGGGATATCGAGGATGACATCGATGTTCTGCTCCCCCCCACCTTGGGCATGGGTCGCCGACGGATCGAACTCATCGAGATCAACGGAGCGCGCGTCCCCCGAGCGCTTTGCCTGGGCGTCACTACTACTGGCCGCCCCGCCGCCGCTACCGGCTCCCTCCCTGCCCTCCTCCATGGCGGCGGCCCACTCCTCGGCCAAGGCCTCGTCATCGATATCGCCCTCGCCCTGCCCCTTCTGCTCGGCGAGCGCATCGGCCCACTCATCACCTGCACCGCGCTGCTCGTCGTCCCTCTCGTCGCTCATAGCTCATCCACCTCGTGGCTGCTGCCATAGCCTTGCAGGTGAGCATCCGCACCCCCCTCTACCCCGGCCGCAGGGCCACGCTGCTCAGCTGTCATGCGACTGATCCGCTGCTGGACGGACTCTTCATCACGCTCACGCTCCTCGCGCCGGACCTGATCGCGCTCCGGCAGCAGCGTCTCTCGCTCCGGCGGCTGCACCTTCTCGTCGATCCTTAACGCCGCATGCCCCTCACAGATGCCATAGGTCCCGTAGAAAACCGGTACCTCCTCGACCTCGACCACCACCTGCTCAGGCATGTCAATCGGGATGACATCGCCGGCCTTCAGATGCATCAGATCGCGCAGGGTGATCGTGGAGCGCGCCAGGGTGCTGTGCAGCGTCACCGGCGCGGTCTTCATCTCCTCGCGCAGCGCCCGCGCCCAGCGGTCATCTACATCATTCCGGTCGGACTGGACCCCGGCGTCGAGGATCTCACGTATAGGCTCGACCATGGTGTACGGCAAGGTCACATGGATCTCGCCGCCGCCACCATCGAGCTCGACGTGGAATTTGCTTATCACCACCACCTCGGTGGGACTCACAATGTTGGCGAACTGGGGATTGACCTCCATGTTCACGTACTCGAAATCCACGCCGAGCACCGGATTCCACGCCTCGCGCAGATCGTCGAAGGCCTGATCGAGCATCAGCCGGATCACCCGCTGCTCAGTGGGGGTGAACTCACGCCCCTCAACCTTGAGATAGAACTGGCCGCCACCACCGAAGAAATTGTCCACCACCAAGAAGACCAGCTTGGGATCGATGACGAACAAGCCAGTTCCGCGCAGTGGCGGCACCCGGATGATGTTCAGGCTGGTAGGTACAAACAGGGTGTGGATATACTCCCCGAACTTCATCATCTCCACGCCGGTAACCGAAACCTCCGGCGTACGGCGGAGCATGTTGAACAACCCGATCCGGAAGAGTCGCCCGAAGCGCTCGTTGACCATCTCCAGGGTCGGCATGCGGCCCCGGACAATGCGCTCCTCGGCCGTAAAGGTATACGGCCGGAGCCCTTCGGCCTCCTCCTCATCCTCGGTCTCGACATCGCCTTCGTCGAGACCGTGGAGCAGCGCATCGATCTCGTCCTGGCTCAGGATGTCCTGCTGTGACATGGGATCGCCTGCTTTGGCGGCTACTGCATGACAAAGCTGGTGAAGTAGACCGCCTCGACTTCGCCGCCTACCTCCCGCTCTTCTAGGATCTCATTAATCTCCTCGAGCGAGGCCTGGCGCAACTCCTCGCGACCGCTACGGGTATTAAGCTCCTCGAAGCTCTGGTCCGAAAAGAGCATGAGCAGGTTGTTGCGAACCACCGGCATGTGCTGCTCCAGGCCCTCCAGCACCTCCTCGCTGCGCGCCATGACCTCCACCTCGGCCTGCAAGTAGCTGATCCGCTGCCCGCGCTCGAAGTTCACGGTCAATGGTGGCTCAAGCTTGAGATACTGGGGATCCTCAGGCTCGGGCTCTTCTTCACTCTCGATACCCGGCGGCGTGATATAGCCCAGCGCCAGGGCACCCACCGTGCCCATGGTCGCGACCATCATCAACGCCATGATCCCCATGAACATGTAGACAATCTTCGGCACTACCGAGCCTCCCCTGCGCTTGGCTGCGCGCACCGGCGCGAGTGATGGCACCGCTGGCAACGGCTCGGGGCCATTCTATCGCAGATCGCGGCGGGGGCCCTACTCGGTGGCCCCCGCCGGTGGTGGGCCGGGCCCAGGCTCGGAACCCCCTGGCACAGCCAGCCGCGGTGCCCGCAACCGCGGGGCGGCTCAGGCGTAGTGATCGATCAGGCCGCGGCCCGGGTCCAGGACGTCGGCAACCTCCTGCCCCCCTTCCCGGGCCTCACCGGGGAGATGCTCACCGCCGCCACCGGCCTCGGCGTTGGCATCCCCATCCCGGGGATCACGCTCCCCCTCGGAGAGATGGACATCCACCTCTCCCTGCCCCTGATCGGCCAGAAATTGCCGGAGCCGGTCAACGTCCTGCGCCAAGGCCTCGCGGGTAGCCGGATGGTGGGGGGTGATACTCACCGTGGTCCGTTCCTCTCCAACACTGACCTGGATATCCAGGGGACCAAGCCCCGGCGGATTGAGCTGCAGCCGCGCCTGCTGAACCCCCTCCCGGGCCATCCAGACCACACGCTCCCCCACCGCCGGCGTGAACCCTTGCTGTCCCACGGGCTGCTGCACCGCCAGCTGCATCATGCCGCGCGCACCGCCACCCTGCTGGGCAGCCGCGAGCAAAGCCCCGAAATCCGCTCGCGCCCCCCCCTTCTCCTCAGCGCCACCGCTAGCCTGCAGCGCCTGGAGCAGCGCCTCGCCACCGGCACCGCGCTCACCACCAGACCCCCCCGGGCTCTGGCCCTGGGCAGCCACCTGCTGGCTGGCGCCCATCTGCCCCTCGACGGCCGAGCCGAGCAGACCACCGATGCGCAGCTCACGAGCGATCTGCTCTCCCGTGGCGTTGCTGCGCCCGCCTTCGGCTTCAGCGGACTCACCGGAGAGCAGCAGCGCTGCCAGGCTGCCGGCGACCGTACCCCCCTGTATCTCGGCCTGCTTACCCCCCTCCTCCTGCGCCGGCTCATCCAGATGCACAAGACGCTCCTGCAGGGCGGCCACCAGCTCCTTGCCGGAGAACCCCGCCTCTTCCAGCTCCGCTAGGGCACGGAAGACCTCGGCCCGCTCTGCGGCAGCCTCCCGCTGATGCAGGATCGCCTCAGCCTCCTCGCCATCGGCAAGCCCCGTCAGGCCAACGCCTTCCAGCGCCTGCTCTGCATCGCCGTCGCCGACCCCGGCAAGAGCTTCCATCAGCGCTTCGAGCTTTGCCGAGAGCTCTCCTTCCGCTAAGGGAAAGCCCTCACTGTCCAACGGCAGCCCATCGCCGCCGAGCTTGGCGCCGAGGACATCGAGGAGCGCCTTGAGCTCCGACCCGTCGACCCCTGCCTCCTTGAGCGCTGGCGTCTCCAGCAGGGCCTCCAGGAAGCCGCCCTCCTCGCCCTTGCTAGAGCCACCCAGACCGGCAGCACGCATGTCTCCGGTGGCACCGAGATCCAGCGCTAAGAGATCAGAAAGGGGCATGAGCGGCTCCTCCGGCTTCGTGTCGAGATGAAATGTGCAATCTTCAAGCCAAAACAGGGGCACTGCATGTTCAAACGGCGGGCGACCGAAACGCACAAGCTCAACCCTGAACCCCATCAAGCCGGATCACAGACGGGGCCGGAGGCGCCCCGCTAGCCACCTTGCCCCGGCGTCTCCCCACGCTGGCGCGCCTGGTAGAGCATCCGCGCCAGCTCGTCCGACTCCTGACGCTCACGCCGGGCCGCCTCGGCTTCTTCCGAGGCAACGCGGCGCTCGACCACCTTCTCGATGGTGCGGCACTCTCCCCAGCGGCGCAGCCACTCCTTGTGCAGCTGCTCGACCCGGCGCTGCTGCTGGACGACCTGCTGGCGCTGCTGGACGATCGCCTCGTCCAAGCGCATCAGGAAGGCATTGAAGTCGCGCAGTCGCGCCGCCTCAATGGCGCCAGCCTCGCCGGTCAGCCGTCGCCGGTAGTCTTGGCGCATACTCAGGATCTCCTCCAGCTTCTCCTCGGTATGGCGCAGCTCACGCTCAGCCCGGGAAAGCTGGCTAGCGGCGTGATCCCGGTTCTGCTCCTTGACCCGTGCGACCGGGCGAAGGCGATCGGATCCGGCTCCTCGGCTCATCGGGCTGCCTCATTGATCAGACGGTGTAGCTCACTCAAGGAGGCCTCAAGGTCCACGGCCTCGTGAATATGCTGCTGCAGGAAGGCACGCAGCCGGGGATAATGCTGGATCGCGCGGTCCACCATCGGATCGCTACCCCGCTGATAAGCGCCGACGCTGATCAGATCCTCGTTCTGGCGGTAGGCGGTGTAGAGCTCACGGAAACGCTGCGCGGCCTTCTGATGACGGCTGTCGGTGATGGCGATCATGGCGCGGCTGATCGAGGCCTCCACATCCACGGCGGGATACAGCCCGGCATCGGCCAAGGCGCGGGAGAGCACGAGGTGGCCATCAAGGATGGCCCGAGCGGCATCGGCGATAGGCTCCTGGGGATCATCGCCCTCGACCAGCACGGTGTAGAAGGCAGTGATGGAGCCACCACCCTCGGCGCCGTTACCGGCACGCTCAACCAGCCGCGGCAGCAGGCCGAAGACCGAGGGCGGATATCCCTTGGTCGTGGGCGGCTCCCCGATGGCCAGCCCGATCTCGCGCTGCGCCTGTGCGTAGCGGGTCAGTGAGTCCATCAACAGCAGGACGTTGTAGCCCTGGTCACGGAAATACTCGGCGATGCTCGTCGCGCGCATAGCACCGTGGAGACGAAACAGCGGGGAGGTATCCGCTGGCGCGGCCACCACGACGGCGCGCGCTAGCCCCTGGCGACCGAGGATTTCGGTGATGAACTCGCGCACCTCTCGGCCCCGCTCGCCGATCAGGCCGACCACAACCACGTCCGCCGTGGTATAGCGGGTCATCATGCCGAGCAGCACGCTCTTACCCACCCCGGATCCGGCAAACAAGCCCATGCGCTGCCCCCGCCCGACGGTGAACAGCGCATTGACGGAGCGCACACCGACATCGAGGGGGGCATCGATCGGCGCTCGCTCCAGGGGGTTGATCGGCTCAGCCATCAAGGGCGCCCGCTCCCGGGCCTTGAGGGCACCACCGCCGTCGATGGGATGCCCACCGCCATCGATCACCCGCCCGAGCAGCTCCTCGCCCACCCGGGCCTGAGCACCACCGCTGTGCGGAACGACGCGGGCGTTGGGCATGACGCCGTGCAGGTCGCTGGTCGGCATGAGATAGAGCCGATCCCCGTGGAACCCCACCACCTCGGCCTCGACCCCATCGCGTCCATCCTCGATGGTGCAGCGGGCGCCGAGAGGAGCGCGGCACCCCTCGGCCTCCAACGTCAGGCCGACCATGCGCCGAAGCACCCCCTCCACCGGCGGCCGCACGGCCTCCAGCCCCGTGACCCGACGCTGGAGCCGGGCGGTCCAACCTCGCGCCAGCCCCGCCGAACCCATCAGGCGCGCCCCTCGCCCTCGGTCTGATCCACCGCGACGCCGTCACCGCCTTCCTGCTGGGCCACGTTAACCTCCTCTGCCTCCGGCGCCCGGCCGCGGTAGGTTCTCGTCACCGCCGCCTCCTCCGCACTTCTGGCATCCCCGAGCAGCTGCTCGGCCACGAGCTCAAGGCGTCGCTCCACACTGGCATCCACCCGAGAGGTCTCGGTGGTGACCACACACCCGCCTGGGGTCAAGTGCGCATCAGCAACCAATGACCACCCCCGCTCGCTAGCCTCCGTACCGAGCTGCTCAGAAATAAAGCCGTGCTCCTCGGGGTGGAGGTAGACCGTCACCGCACGCCCATTGCCGGGCAGCTCTTGGATGGCCTGGCGCACCGCCTGCAAGGCGTGCGCCGGGTCAGCACGCAGCTCACGCTGGATCAGCTGCCGTGCCACCGCAAAGACCAGATGCAGCAGCTCGTCCTCGGCCTCACGATCGAGCTGCTCCAAGGGACGGCCGAGGGTGTCGAGCAGCGACCGCAGACGACGGACCAGCGTGGCGCCGGCGCGCCGACCATCGCCCAGGCCTGCCTTCAACCCCTCCGGATAGCCGGCGTGAAAACCCTCGTGCCGCCCGGCCTCATAGCCCTCCTGATGGCCCTGACGGCGGGCCGTCGCACGCAGCTCCTCAAGCTCCTCCGGGCTCGGCAGAGCGCGCCGCGCCTGATCCTCCATGCGCAGCCGCTCCTCCACGGCACGACGACGGCGCTCGCGGCGGCGGCGCTGCTTCTCGCGCTCGATACGCCGGGCCTGCTCCCGCTCCGCCTGGCGCTGCTGCTCGATCTCGGGCTGATCGAAGTCCGGGGTCTCCCAGGTCTCCACCGCCCCGGCGAACTCCCCGGGGATAATCCGCAGGCGTCTATCGCCGCTATCCATCCACACCCTCCCGGCTGGGTTGGGGCCCCGGCTTCAGCAGTACCGAGCGCCGAGACCAAGCCTGCTCAGACATACTGATCGGAGCCGCTGACCAGATTGATGGTGCCCTCGTCGGCCATCCGCTTGGCGACGGTCAGGACCTCCTTCTGTGCCGCCTCCACGTCGGACAGGCGCGCCGGTCCCATGGCCTCGAGGTCCTCTTGGAGCATCTCCCCGGCACGGCGCGAGAGGTTGTTCATGAATTTCGCCTGCAGATCCTCGCTCGCACCCTTGAGGGCCAGCGTCAGGGTACCGGTATCAATCTCGCGCAGCAGCTGCTGCATCGAGCGATCGTCCATCTGCTTGAGGTCCTCGAAGACGAACATCAGCTCCTGGATACGCTCGGCGAGCTCCTCATCAAGCTCCTTGACGTTGTTCAGGATCGAGCTCTCGTTCTGGGTGTCCATGTTGTTCAGGATGTTCGCCGCTGACTGCAGGCCACCGATGGTTGAGGACTTCAGCCGCTGCTGGCCGGAGAATTGCTTCTCCATGATCTCGTCGAGCTCCTGCAAGGCCCGGGGCTGGATCCCCTCAAGCGTGGCCACCCGCATGACGATGTCGTGGCGGACCCGATCGGGCATCTCAGCTAGCACCTGCCCGGCCTGATCCGGTTCGAGATAGGAGAGGACGATGGCGATGATCTGTGGATGCTCGAGCCGGATCATCTCGGCGATGGTCCGCGGATCCAACCACTTGAGCTGGTCCAGGCCGCGGGTGGTACCGCCCATAACGATGCGATCGATGATCGAGCCGGCCTTCTCCTCACCCAGCGCCTTGACCAGGGTACTACGGATGAAGTCCGTGGAGCCGATCCCTAGCGAGGTCTGCTCGGCGGCGGTGTGGATGAACTCATCCAACACCTCGTCCACCTGCTCACGGCTGACATTGCCGATCTGGGTCATACCCAGGCCGAGCTTCTGAACCTCCCGCGGACCGAGATAGCGCATGATCTCAGCGGCGGCATCCTCGCCGAGGGTGAGCATCAGGACTGCAGCGCGGTCAGTACCCTTCATCGATGACATGAGCGATCAGCCCTTACGCTTGTCGTCTTCATCGAGCCAGGCCTTGACCGCGTTAGCCGCCAGCTCCGGCTCATTCTCGACGAGTTCAAGCACGGCTTGCAGCTTGGCCTCGTAGGGCCGCTCGCGCATATCGCTGAGCTGCTCACCGCTGAGCCCGGCGAGCTGCATGGCGGAGCGGCTCTCCTCGGCACCGCCGACCTCCATGAACCCACCGCCCTCGCCGGCCGAGCGACCCTCCAGCCCCTCGGCCTCAGCCTCTGCTCCGCCCTCGGGTCCCTCCTCTCCACCGCCGAGCATGCGGTTGACGATCGGCCGAATGGCAACGAGGTAGATCAGCAGCCCGATCGCAGCAAAGACTGCCAGGCGGATCAAGTCACGGACCCAGTCCTGCTCCCAGAGCTCCTCCGGCGGCTCCGGGGGCTCGACAATCTCGGCGAAGGGGACCGTATCGACGCTGACGGCATCACCACGATCGGCGTCGTAACCCACCGCATCCTGTACCAGGTTCTCGACCGTATCGATCTGATCCTCCGGAAGCGCCTCGCGCTCTACCTCGCCGTCCTCGTTCTCAACGTAGCGGTGATCGACGAGCACCCCCACGGTGAGCCGCTCAATCACCCCCATGGCCGGCTGCACCTCATTGAGGCTACGGCCGACCTCCCAGTTCCGCGTCTCCTCGGAGTTGAACGGGACCCCCCCATCCCCGCCTCCCTCCCCTTCGTCCTCGTCCTCGTCCTCGTCGAGGCTACCGGGTCCGGGTGGCTGATTGGTCAAGGCACCGGGGATGCCCATCGGCCACTGGGAGCCACCGCCGCTGCGCTCGCTCATCTGCTCACTGCGGATGGCGCTCTGCTCAGGGTCGAAGAACTCCTCCATCTGCCGACGCTCATCGAAATTGAGCCGTGCGCTGACCTGGGCACGCACCCTGTCCGGGCCGACGATGGGCTCGATCATATCCTCGACCCGGCGCTGCAGGCGCTCTTCCAGGCGCCGCGTCAGCTCTAGCTGCTGCGCTGAGCGCGTAGCCTCGCTAGGCTCCTCCTCGGCGGTGAGCAAACGGCCACGGTGGTCGACCACACTGACATTGTCGTGCTCCAGATCCGCCACAGAGCTGGCAACGAGGTGGATGATCCCGTCCACCTGGCTGGAGGGGAGCTCACGCTCTTGGTCGAGCTCAAGCACCACGGAGGCCTTGGCCTCCTTGCGGTCACGGACAAAGACCGACTCCTCGGGGTCATCGAGGTGTACACGCGCTGAGGTCACCCCGCGCAGGGTCTCTATGGACTTGGCCAGCTCCGTTTCCAGCGCCCGGTCAAAGCGGGCCTGCTCCATGGACTCACTGACCCCGAACCCCGGGTCCTCCTCGAGCATCTCATAGCCGAACCCTTCGCCCTTGGGCAGCCCCTCGGAGGCGAGGAAGATACGAGCGCGATGAACCTGCTCCTCGGGGACCTGGATATCCCCGGAGCGCTCATCGAAAGCCACTTCCACACCCTGCTCTTCGAGGGCGTTGATCACGGCGGAGGCATCCTCTGAGGAGAGGTCGGCGTAGAGGGTACGCAGCTCGGTCGTATCCTGGGCCCAAAGGAAGACCCCAGCCCCGATGCCGAGCGCGGCGAGCAGACCCACCGCCAGGCCGAGCTTGCGCAGCGGGTTCGCCCCCAAGAGCTGCTCCAGGCGCTGCCGCCAGCCCTCCGGCAGGAGCCGGTCGAAGAGGCCACCCCCGGTGCCGCTGCCTTCACGACCGCTGTCACCACCCTCCAGCGGCGACGGCGGGGCGCTGCCGCTGGATTCCGTCATGGCCTGGCTATCCGCCATGGCAGCCCCTCAAGCGCTACACCTGCATCTTGGCGATTTCCTGGTAGGCCTCCAGGAACTTGTTCCGTACCTCCTTCAGGGCATCGAAGGAGACGCTCGACTTCTGCGCGGCGATCATGACATCCGTCAGCGGCACCTCTTCCCCCTGCATGTACTGCTCCTTCATATCACTGGAGTGGACCTGGTGCTCATTGACGTTCTCTACGGCATCCCGCAGGAGGCTGGAGAACTCCTCCACCGGCGGGGCATCCTGCTCCGAGGACTCGGCCTGTCCAGCTTGCTGGCCACCGATGGCTCGCATCTCGGCAAGCGCTTGCTCGATACGCTGATCCGACATGGCCTCACCTCAGCTGCCGTAGGCGTACACCGCGCCAACGCGCTCTGGGATCTCGACCCCTTCCTGGCGCATGCGGGCGAGCTTGTAGCGCAGGGTGCGGCTGCTAATCCCCAGCCGCGCGGCGGCCTCCTTGCGGTTCCCACCCACGGCGGCAAGGGTCTCCAGGATGCGTCGATATTCGCGGCTCTTGAGATCCTCCTCCAGGGTCCCAGACGTGCCCTGGGCCGGCTGTGGCGCAGGCCCTGCCAGCGGGCGCGGCGCAGGACGCCCCCCCTCCCCCAGCTCAGGGGGCGGCATCACCCCGGGGGACGCGGTCGCCGGGGTCACGGAGACCGGCTCGAAACGGATGGCCTCAGCATCGATGAGGGCCCCCTCAGCGAGGATCAGGGCACGCTGCACCACGTTCTCGAGTTCCCGGACATTGCCGGGCCAGCTGTGCTGAATGAGCATCCGCTCCGCCTCCGGGGTCAAGTCGACGCCCTCGCCGCCGCCAAGCTGGGTGTACTTATGCACGAAGGAGCGGGCCAGCGGGATGATATCCGCAGGGCGCTCGCGCAGCGGCGGCAGATGGATCGGGAAGACATGCAGGCGATAGAACAGATCCTCGCGGAACCGCCCGGCCTGGACGGCCTCGCGCAGGTCGCGGTTGCTGCTCGCAAGCACGCGCACGTCCAGCGGGATCGGGGTCTGCCCGCACAGGCGCTCGACCTCCTTCTCCTGCAGCGCACGCAGCAGCTTGGCCTGCAGCCCCGGCTCGATCTCGGAGACCTCGTCGAGGAGCAGGGTGCCGCCCTGGGCTTGCTCGAACTTCCCGGCGTGGGCCCGGTTGGCCCCCGTGAAGGCCCCCTTCTCGAAGCCGAAGAGCAGCGCCTCGAGCATGTTCTCGGGGATAGCCGCACAGTTGACGGCGATAAAAGGGCCATCAGCGCGCGGCGAGCGATCGTGCATATAGCGGGCGAAGAGCTCTTTGCCCGTGCCGGACTCACCGGTAATCAGGACCGTAACCTCCTTCCCAGCGACGCGCTGGGCGAGGGCCATGAGCCGCCGGCTAGAGCGATCCTCGGCAACGAACTCAGGACCGGTGTCGGTCACCCGCGCCACGGCGGCAGCGAGCTCACCGCAGGCGGCGTCCGCGGCGACGTAATCCGCAGCACCGTCGCGCATGGCAGCCACGGCCCCGCTGACCTCGGCGCGGGCAGAGACCACGATCACCGGCGGTGCCGCCGGATGCCGGGTGAGCACCCTCCAGCTGTCACCATCGGCCTCCCCCTCTTCGAAGCACACCACAGCAGCGATCCCGCCGTGCTTGAGCAGCTCGCTAGCGGTACCGGCATCCTCGGCCTCAAGGGTGCGGAAACCGGCGTCACCCAACCGGCTGCATTGCTCGCTTCGGCGCCCCGGCTCGCGGGCCACCACGAGCACACGTTGCTGACCCATATGGACTCCCCCCTAAGCGCGAATCCCTGCCGCTGCTATAATTACAGCGCCCGGTTTCTTTGCAACGAGTATGCCACCAGCGTGCCGCATGCAGGAACAGCAGGTTAAAGGCCCACGGTGAGGCCTTGCCGCCAGCATCGGTGGCGAGGGCAGTCAATGATCTGTCGGCCGCCGACATGACGGCATAATCTTGCCGCATGTTGGCGCGGTTCGGTCGTTTCCGGCAGCATCGTTCCGGAAACCGGAACCTTGGCGGCTGACGCAAGGCCCTATTCAATTAGGGCGCTCGATGCCGTATCGGCGCAGCTTCTCGACCAGCGTGGTCCGCCGCAGGCCCAGCAGCCGCGCTGCCTGGCCCACGACGCCCTCCGTGGCTACCAAGGCTTGGCGGATCAAGACCTGCTCCAACTGCGTAAGATGCCCCTTGAGATCTATCCCCCGTGACCAGTCTACCTCAGGCACTACCAGCGCGTCGCTGCCGCTGCCAACTTGCTGGGTGCCGCCGCCATCTGCTTGCCCTGCATCTTCTGGCGCGGGCTCGCTGCGGGCCGCCTCGCGAATCTTCGCGGGGAGATCATCTACCCCGACCTCACCGTAGGGACAGAGGATGGCAAGGCGCTCGACGACATTGGCGAGCTCACGGACATTCCCCGGCCACGGGTAAGCGGAGAGACAAGACATGGCAGCAGGGCTAAGCCGCACCGAGCCCCGTCCCTCGTCCTCGATCCGGCGGATGAACTCCTCGACAAGCACCGGGATATCCCCTGGACGCTCACGCAGGGCGGGGATCTCGATGGGGAAGACATTGAGGCGATAGAACAGATCCTCGCGGAAGCTGCCATTGCGTATGCCGGAATCGAGATTGCGATGGGTGGCGGCGATCACCCGCACATCGGCCTCGATCGGCTTGTTGGAGCCAACCCGCTCGAAGGTCCGCTCCTGGAGCACACGCAGCAGCTTGACCTGCATGTGCATGCTCATGTCACCAATCTCGTCGAGAAAAAGGGTCCCGCCCTGCGCCATCTCGAAGCGGCCCTGCCGAGCGCTGATCGCTCCGGTAAAGGCGCCCTTTTCGTGACCGAAGAGCTCGCTCTCAAGCAGCTCTGAGGGGATGGCGCCGCAGTTGATAGGCACGAAGGGTCGTGCCTGCCGCGAAGAGCGGGCGTGGATATTGCGGGCCACCACCTCCTTGCCCGTTCCGGACTCCCCGAGGATCAGGACACTGGCGTCGGTGTCAGCGACCTGCTCGATCAGGCTTGCCACCCGCTGCACAGGGCGGCTCTCCCCGACGAGCCGAGGCGCACGGCCGGCACCACCGTGTTCCCGATGACGCGCATTATGACTAAGCGCCTGGCGCAGGGCCGCGGTGAGCTGGCCCTGGCGCAAGGGCAGATCCAGGATACCAAGGACATCCTGCTGAGCCTCTCCGCCACGACGTCGGGCATCGGCATCCGGCGCCAGCAAGAAGGCTGGGAGCTCAGGACGGTGCTCAACGAGCCGCTGCAGGGAGTCGCGCTCACGGCCATCGATCCCGATCAAGGCCAAGGCCAGCCCAGGGTACTCGGCGGCGAAAGCGCCGGCATCGGTACCCTCGGCGGGCACAGGCTCATGCTCAAGGTAACGTAGCACTGCCTCGACTCTCGAGCGTCGCTCGAGATCGCTATCGACCAAGAGAACCTGGACCACGCACCCTCCGCTCCGGATAGCATCTTGCGTGAGCCCTCACCAAGAGTCAGGGAGTCTACGCGGAACCAGGATAAGGCGTCAAAATTTCGTCACGTTGCAGAAGGGGGAAGACGAGCGCCCACCCCCGCGGGAACAGACCTCTCAGCCGAGGCAAGGATCAACGAGAGAAGCGGGTATACGCCTGCTGTGCCTCGCGCCCTTGCTGCTCATCGCGCGAGGCAGCGCCAAGCCGATCCCGCTCCCGCTGCATCAGGAGCCGCACTTGCCGGTCTAGCACCAGGACCTGGCGCAGGGTTTCGCGCACCAGCGCCGCCTCGGGGTGCTCGGGATCCGCGGGGAGACGGTCTGCCTGCACCCGGCGCAGACGATCACGTTCCATGACCCCCCTCCAATCCCCCTTCTCGGCCTGTCGCAACATCTGCCGGGACAGGCGCAAGAGCCGCCCGGCAGTCACAGCCGCCGCCGGGACGGGCTCGGAGTCCTCCCCTTGCTCGACCAACGCCGCTCGCACCTCGGCTACTGGCCACGGGCTGCGGCCGCCTCGGCAGCTTCCCGGCTGCGTAGTTCAGGGGGGATGGCATCCCAAGCGCTCTTGATCTCCCGCATCAAGGAGGCAACCTCGTCGAGGTACGCCACCTCATTGCGCGCATTGGCTTCCACCAGCCGCCGCTGCATATAGGTGTACAGCTCCTCGAGGTTGGTCGCGATCTCGGCGCCGCGCTGATGATCCAGTCCGCTTCGCAGGCCGTCGAGGATCGAGATCGCCTTGCTGATGAGCTCGCCCTTGGCGGCGATCTCCCGGCGCTCCATAGCACCACGAGCCTGGGAGACACGATCCAGGAAGCCGTCCATAAGCAGCTGCACCAATCGATAGGGATCGGCGTAAGCTGCGCTGGAGTAGGTCCCAACTTGCTGGTACTGATTGATGCCGCGATGCATGCTCATATCCCGTTCCTACGCTTCTACGCTTAACAAGGGGAGTGTTGATTTCGCGCTCCCTGGTATTAGCGGTCTATTTTACGAAAACTTGAGGGGAAAAGCGGCCATCTCCTTTCTATTCCTGCTATTCTTCGCCGTTCATGCCAGCAAGACGCTGCTCCAGGAAATCGGAGGTCTGGTTCAGCTCGGCGACGCGGGAATCCATCGCTGAGAACTTGTCGCGCAGCTGCTCTTCCCGACGCTCCATGCGCCGATCCAGGCGCTCGCGATCGTCAGCGATGCTATCGAGACGCCGCTCCACGCCTTCCGTGCGCATCTCGAGCATGCTGTCGCGGCCTACCGCCTGCTCCAGCACCCCCTCAAGACGGCTCATGATGCCGCTCTCCGGATCGGTCATCAGGCGAGTGACAGCCTCCGGATGCGCCGCCACCATCTGCTGCAGCCGCTCGCCATCCACCTCCAGCGTTCCGTCACGATTGGTCCGCACCCCGAGTTCGCCGAGCCCCTGGACGGGCTGATCCTCCATCTGCGCCACGGGATCGATCACGGCCTGGCTCAGCTGGGAGACGAGGTTGCGCAGGGTGGGATCACCCTGTAGCGGTCCGGCCTGCTCAGATTCCGGATCGTAGTCCGAGAGCTCGTTGAGTTGCCCGCGCAGCTGGTTGAACCCCTCCACTAGGCGCTGGATGTTCTCTTCCGGCAACCCAGTCTGCTCCTCGATCATGAGCCGGCTGCTCCCCTCCTCTTTGAGCTCCAGGGTCGCCCCTTCGATGGCGTCCTCAACGCGATTCTCCGGCCGAGTAATCGGCATGCCGTCGATGGTCACGACAGCATCGGCCGCTGGACGCAGCTGCTCGAAGAGCCCACGCCCCTCGCCACCCTCTACCTCTGGCGCGTTGTACTGCAAAGGCGAGAGATCGCCACGATCCACGTCCGGCTCTTGGACAGCCCGGATGCTGGCAATAGCGTTCGCCTGCCCGGTCTCCTCGGTGGCAATAGCCAGACGCGGGCCATTGCCGTCATCCACGACCGAGGCACGCAGCTGCTCGGTCTGCTCATTGACGGCATCACGGATCCCGAGGAGCGTGCTTGCCTCCTCATCGATGGTCACCGCCTGCTCGCGCCCCTGACCATCGGTGATAATCAGCCGGCCCGTGCCAATGGGGTCAGCGCTATCCTCAAAAGCGCCGCTAGCCGTAGCGATCCGCTGGGTGCGCGCTAGCTGCTCGACCTGCACCTGGTACTCGCCGGGGCGTGCCTCCTGCCCGGCGGAGAGCCCCACGACCTCGCTGTTACTGGACTCGGCCTCGATCCCGGAATAGGCATCGGGATCCGCGAGCCCCTGGAGCGATTGCTGGAACTCATTGACGGTACCGCGCATCTGCCCGAGCGCGGAGATCTTCTCCTCAAGCTCCTGCTCCCGCTTGGCATATCGCTGCTCGGTCGGCGCCCGCTCGGCCTGGACCAGGTCCTTGACCATCTTGTTGGTATCGATCCCCGAGCCAACCCCCATCTTGCTCGGCATATCCGGCATCTGATCCAGGGGTGAGACCATCGCATTCGCCTCTTGCGATCGGCAAGGAGGTTAGAACACAACCCGGGCGACCGGCGGGTGACCAGCCAACCCGTGCCGCTCTAGGCCTCGCCGTTAAAAAGCAGCCCCTGCACCTCGCGCATACGCTCAGCGAGGGCGAGCATCTCCTCCGGCGGGATCTGGCGGACCACATCCTCCGTCCCCCGGACATAGACCGTGACCACGGTCTTGCCTGTATTATCATCCAGCCGAAAGGACAGATCCCGCCCCACACGCTGCATGAACTGCTCCATGCGCTCCACCGCCTGGGCGAGCGCCTCCGGATCCTCGGCCCGGAAGTGTTCCAACGGCTCCAGCTCGTCGAGTGGCACCCGGGACTTTTCCTCCTGCTGGGCCTCGCTCGTCTGGCCCGCCGACTGGACCTCTTCTGAGCGCAACGCCCTTGACCCCTGTTCCAGCGAGGCCGAAGCGCGCGCACCCTCACCCTGCTCCGACCGCGGCCATGCGATCGTCGCGGCTATGGAACTCACTTTTGACGTCTCACTCATACAGCCTCCCGACCGGCCCCACCTTGGGCCTGTGGACCGGGTTCCGGAAGGCTAGGCTAACCCGGAGCCCCGGTCTTCATTATTGTTGTTGCAACAGTTGTGCCACTTGCTGGGGCATCTGATTCGCCTGCCCCAGCACCGAGGTCCCTGCCTGCTGCAGGACCTGTGTCCGTGTCATCTCGGCGCTCTCCTCAGCGAAGTCAGCATCGAGGATGCGCGAGCGAGAGGCACTTAGGTTCTCCGAGGAGACGTTCAGGTTGTTGACCGTGGCCTCGAACCGATTCTGGATCGCTCCTAGGTCGGCGCGCGCGCTATCGATCTTCTTCAGGGCGAAGTCGGCGGTCATGATGGCATCGGAGGCATCCTCCCGGGTCCGGACGCTGACCCGATCGACACCGCCGACAGTGAAGGTGTCGGCCTTGAGCTCGCTATAGGCACCGCCCTCATCCTGGTGCATCAGCCCCACAGCCCCCAGATCCTGCTCATCCGCCTCTCCGGCCGGGCTAATGCGCAGCTCATCATCAACCTCCGAGGAGAGGGTGACGCCGCGCTCGACAATCAGCCCCTCGCTACCCTCATCCCCGCGATCGAGCCCCGCCCCGATAACGGTACCGCCCACGGAGATCGCCTGCTCGACATCATCCGAGCTGTACTCCAGCTCGAAGTCGCTATTGGAGACGAAGGACCATCCCCCCTGCTCCTCGTTGCGCTCCAGGCGCACCCCGGTCTCCGAGGCGTGCTCGTTGACACGCCGGGCGAGCGCCTCCGTGTCGTTGACCTCGCCGTCGAGCTCGATACCGGTGCCGTTGATGCGAAGCACCCCGCGCTGCCCCTCCTCCAGCCCCGAGAAGTCCACCTCCTGGGAACGGGCCTTGTCGGCGCGGCTGGCCGAGACGCCGGTATCTGCCTGCCGATCGTTGATCCGGCGCGCCATATCGCTGAGATCCCTTGCCCCCTCCAGGTCCACCTCCTCGCCATTAATCTCGACGGCATCCGGGATCGCCGGCCGCTCTTCACCAGCGTAATGATGGACCGCTCGCCCCTCCATGGCCTTGGCCCCGAGGTTCTCGGCACGCACGTCAATGCCACTGGTGTTGATCGATTGGCCACGGTTAGCGCCCACCTGGAAGACCAGCTCACGAACGGCACCGTTGAGCACGTTCTGCTGATTGAACTCGGTCTGCTGCGCGATCCGGTCGACTTCCTGCACCGCCGCCTTCACCTCCTGATCCAACGCTGCACGATCGGACGGTGAATTGGTGTCGTTGGCCGACTGCACTGCCAGTTCACGAACGCGCTGAAGCAGGTTGCTCATCTCTTCCATGGCACCTTCCGCCGTCTGCGCGAAGGAAATACCGTCGTTGGCATTACGCGCAGCCTGGTCCATACCGTTAATCTGGCCGGTAAACCGCTCGCTGATAGCCAGCCCGGCGGCATCATCGCGGGCGCTATTGATGCGCTCCCCAGAGGAGAGCCGCTCCAGGGCCACTTCCTGGTCGTCCTTTGACTGATTCAAATGCCTTTGGGCATTCAGCGATGCAATGTTGGTGTTGATCACCTGTGCCATGACCCGTCTCCTCGCATCTGGCGCGCTGGCCGCGCCGTTTCGCTGACCCCAGCACGAGCGCCCCTTTTCGCTTGGGTGCGCCTTCCGCGCTCTTGCCCAAACGTATCGGCGCCGTCGGGGCAAGCTTTAACGCTCCCCCCCTAGCGAAGGGTGCTATCGGCCAGCAGCCTGCTCGGCTTCAGGTCATGCGCACCATGAGGATCTCCCTATAGCTGGCTTGCGATCCCCTGCCTATCGCTCCCCCGGCATCACCCCGGGCGGTGCCTCAGCGTAGAGACGGGTCAAGGTCAGCGAGCTGCGGGCGGAACCCGGCACGGCGGCCGAGTTCCGCTGCAGGATTACTGGAGCAGGGACAGGACGTTCTGCGGTGCCTGATTCGCCTGCGACAGCACCGAGGTGCCGGCCTGCTGCAGCACCTGCCCGCGAGTCATCTCGGCGGTCTCGGCCGCAAAATCCGAATCGAGGATGCGCGAGCGGGAGGAGTTCAGGTTCTCCGAGGCGTTCTGCAGATTACTAGTGGTGGCCTCGAAGCGGTTCTGCACAGCACCGAGATCGGCCCGAGCACTGTTGATCTGCCCGAGGGCAGCGTCCACCGTGCGGATCGCATTATCAGCATCTTCGCGGGTCGCCACGCTCAAGGAGTCAGGACCGCTGACCCGATTGACGCTGCGCTCCATCTGCTCCTCGCTCATCCCGAGTGCCTCGAGGGTATCGGCGTCGCCGTTGACTTCCAGGCGACTGTTCAGATCACCAGAAAGCTGCACCCCCCGCTCAAAGCGCATCCCGCTTTGGCCATCCTCCAAGCCGAGATCGATGGGAGAGTTCTCCCCGGGCTCGATCCGGAAGTCGGACTCGGATTCGAAGCGCACGGTATCATCGTCGGTGAGCTCGGCCCGCACACCTGTATCGCCGGAGGCCTTGTTGACCTCATCGACAAACTCACCAGCCCCAGCCTCGCCATCGACACTAACCGTCGTGCCATTGATCTGCAGGCTACCACCCTCGTCACCCGGGTCGAAGGTGAACTCCTCGCTCACTGCCCGGTCCGCACGTGAGGCGCTCACGCCGGAAGAACCGGACTGGGCGTTGATGGTATCGACGGCTTCGGAGACATCCCGCGTACCGCTGAGATCGATCTCCGTGCCGTTGACAGAGATGCTGCCTTCGATATCGAGATCGCTGTAGTTGCCCTCCTCATCCAGCGCGCGCTTCACGGCCTCGCCGTCCGCCATCTGGGCCCCGAGGTTGTGACCGCGGACATCCATACCACTGGTATTGATGCTCTGAGCACGATTCGCCCCCACCTGGAAGACCAGTTCCTCCAGCGAGCCATCGAGGACGTTCTGCTGGTTGAACTGGGTATTGGAGGCGATTCGATCGATCTCCTGCACCGCCTGCCCGACTTCCCCTTGCAGCGCCTGGCGATCCTCGGCCGTGTTCGTGTCGTTGGCAGACTGCACCGCCAGCTCGCGGACCCGCTGGAGGAGGTTACCCATCTCCTCCATGGCACCCTCGGCGGTCTGGGCGTAGGAGATGCCGTCGTTTGCGTTGCGCTCCGCCTGGTTCATGCCCTCGATCTGCGAGGTGAACCGCTCGCTGATCGCCAGGCCAGCGGCATCGTCCGCGGCGGAGTTGATCCGCTCACCCGAGGAGAGACGCTCCAGCGCCTGCTCTTGATCCGCCTTGCTTGAGTTCAGATGCCGCTGTGCGGTCATCGAGGCAATGTTGGTGTTGATAGTCTGTGACATTGCTCTTCTCCTTGTCCGTCGTGCTTGAGAAGGCCGGGCGGCGACACACTGCCGCCTGGTGAACCCTATTTCCGCCTTCATCCATCTTATCGGCCGCTTCCGGAAAGCCTTTACCCTAAGCGGTAATCTCTTTCCGGAAAAGGCATGCACCGAGCGGCACCCTCTAGACCCCCTCCAGCTGACGGCACACGGACCCCAGAGAGCTGCCTGCCCTCACCCTTTAAAAAAGGGACGAGCCTGTCAGCACAGCAGGCCTGGCCATGGCTGCAAGGGAGACAGGCGAGACACGCTCAGGAAGAAGGATGACGGCAAGGAAATGCCATAAGGCGGAACGCCTCCGGCATGGAAGCGCCGAGAAGGCGGCAGGGGATTGGTCACCATAGCGACAGGATGGAGGTGCCCACATCACGTGG
This sequence comes from Halorhodospira sp., assembly GCA_046546255.1. Lineage (GTDB taxonomy): Bacteria > Pseudomonadota > Gammaproteobacteria > Nitrococcales > Halorhodospiraceae > Halorhodospira. The sequence continues at coordinate 53,062 of JBKGYE010000002.1, forward strand.
GTGGGCGGGCGGGCCGCTAGGCAGACAGGACCGCGGCGTCAGCGATGGGGTTGCGAACTCGCAGCGCTAGCGCACAACGGAGGCTAGAGGTAGTTGAACAGGGAGAGATCCTGGACCCGGCCGAAGGTCGACTGCGCCGCCTGCAGGCCGGTGAGCTGCTGGTTGAAACGGCCGGTAGCCTCGGCGTAGTCGAGATCCTTCTCGTTGGAAACCGCCTTCTCCAGGTCGAGGATCGCGGCCTCGTTGCTCGCCTGCTCACTGTCGATCGCCGACAGGCGGGCACCGATCTCGGAGCGGACCTGGAAGATATTCTCCATCGCCCCATCCAGGTCACCGAGGACGCGATCCACGGTGTTCTGGAACTCCGAGCCCTCGCCCTGCTCCAGGGCACCGAGAAGATCGTTGACCGTGGCAAAGACCGAGCGGGGCTGACTCTCTGTCACCCGGAAGCTATCCCCATCCTCGAAGCCACCTCCGCCCGGCTCGGGAGTCCCATTGATCTGCACCCGCACCCCTTCATCCACCTTGACGACCCCACCTTCCTCAAGGCGAGGGGCCTCCTCGACCGGAGGGGGACCGCCGTCCACGCCGTCGACCCAGCTCCAAGACGAGGCGTCCGCAGGATCGTCCGAGCGCTGCACGGCATAGCGAAGGTCCCCTTCGCGATCCTCGGCGAAGCGGATGCGGTAGGCCTCCGCTGCCGGCGCACGAGCCCCGCCATCCACCAGGCTCACAATGCCGGAGCCTCGGTTCTCCGGATCCGCGTACGCCTGGTATTGACCGTTGCCTTCCGGGATCTTCATGAAGGCCTCAAAGCCGGAGTGATCGACCCCGACCTGCCGGCCCGGCGCGATCCGCACCTCGCGGCTGCTCTGATCACCGTGATAGGAGACGTGTCCGTCCGCCTCTAGGCTGAATGGCTGGGTACGGGTACGCGAGCCGGAGAACAGGTATTCGCCGTTACCGTCACGGCTGTTGCCGAGCTCCACCAGCTGCTCATACCGCTCCTGGACCTCGGAGGCGATGTAGCTGCGGGTGTCCGCATCCTGGCTGCCGTTGGCCGCCTGCAAGGTGAGCTCACGGATCCGCTGCAGGGCATTGCCTACCTGCTCCAGGGTCGACTCGGACATCGACAGCCGCGTCTTGGCCAACTCACCATTGCGGTTGAAGCGCTCCACGGACTGGGTCGCCCGCTCCAGGTCGAGCGTGCGGGCGGACGAGGTCGGATCGTCCGACGGACGCAACACCCGCTGGCCGCTCGCGAGCTGGGTCTGGGTATCGTTGATCTCGTTCTGCTGGCCACTCATGTTCTGAACGGCCGTATTCTGCATGTGGCTTGTCGACACCCGCACGGCTCAACCTCCTAGCGGCGCACCGCGCCGAGCATCTCCTGGAAGACCTCGTTGGCGGTGGTGATGATCTGCGCTGCGGCCTGATAGGCCTGCTGATACTCCATCATATTGGCCGCTTCCTCATCCAGGTTGACGCCGGAGAGCTCCTCCCACTGCTCCTGCGCCTGGTTGAGCAGCGTCTCCTGAGCGTCCCGGTTGGTCTGCACCCGCTGGCTGAAGCCACCGAGATCCCCCACCATGGCGCTGTAGGTCTCCTGGAAGGTGCTGTTGCCGTTGTCCATGACCGGCTCCTCCATGAGCTCGGCCATGCGCAAGGCATTCGTGTTGTCTCCGACCCCCTCTTCGTTGGCATAGATGCCGAACTGATCCCCATCATCGGGCTCACCGGCGATGCGCACCGACAGATCCAGCCCTTCCAGGGTCGCGGCTGCCTCCTCGCCCGCAGGCTCCACATCCTGCGCCAGGTTGACCATCTGACCGCGCTCAGGATCCTCAGGGTCGTACTCGAAGCGCCCCAGGGCCTCACCACCGCTGCGCACCTCGAAGGTACGGCTGTCGGCATCGAAGGCCATCTCGACCCCGTCCCCCAGGGCGCCGCCCGTCCCGAGGGCCGCCATTACCCCCTCGGCGTCACCGACATCCGGGGCGCTTATACGCGCCCGACCGGTATTGTTCGTCTGACCGTCCGGACCCGTGACCTCACCCGTCACTGCCGGAGCCGCGGCCGCGACCTGCTGCGGACGGGAAAGGTTGGTCTCGAGGCGTCCGGCAGCCTCCCGGGTGGGCTCCACCAGGAAACGATCACCCGCCTCAACCCCGGACTCCTCGGCATCCGGTGGATACAGCACCAGGCCGTCGACACGGTAACCACCATCCTCCCCGGGCTGGAGGTCGGCCCCTTCGCCGGTACCGAGCGTACGGACCTGGCCGCTCTCCCGGGAGGCGACACGCCACTGCTCGCCGTCGAAGCTCAGCTGATAGCTGTCTCCGGTCAGCTTCCCGATGCGCTGCTCGTCCACCACCACCCGGGGCCGCCCCTCACCGGTGTTATCCTCGCTGGAGAGGACCGGCACCTCCTGAGCATAACGGAAGAAATCCCCGCCGGCCTCGGGCTGGCCGCTATCGAACTGAATACCGCGCCGGTGCTGCTCATTCATGGCCCCCGCCAGTGAGGTCGCCACCCGCCCGATCTCCTGACGGGTCTCATCCAGCACCCCCTCGCGGAACTCCAGCATCCCGCCGAGGGAGCCGCCCCGCAGTGCGTTGGTCATCTGCACGCGGTGATCCCCCTGGCGCACGGCCAGCTCCGGGCGCTCAGGATCGAAGGCGTTGCGGGTAATCTCCAAGGGATTGGCCTGATGCCCGGTCACGAGCGCCTGGCCATTACCGATACCGACATTGAGGGCCCCATCGTCCTGCTCGGTGACGCGGACGTTGACGTGCTCGGCAAGCTCGCGGATATGCTCATCACGCTGATCGAGCAGATCGTTGGGCGGGCGCCGGGGATCGCCCCAGCGCTGGCGGATCTCGTCATTGAGCTCGGCGATGGAGTGCGCCAGACCGTTGATCTCATCGACCTCCGTGCGCACCCGCTTGTTCACGTCCTCCTGCAGGGTCAGCAGGCGGTTATCGAGGGTCTTGAACCGATCGCTCAGGGCCTGCCCTTGGTTGAGCAGCTGCTGCTTGGCGACCGTATCCTCCGGATCGTTGGCGACCTCCTCCACGGCATCGAAGAACTGGCGCATTGCCGGACTGAGCCCGGCGTCTCCGTCAGCAACGAGGTCATCGATGCGGCCGGTCATCTCCTCAAGCTTGTCGAGGCGCTCGAACTCGGCATGGTTGTTGCGCAGGGCCTCAACGCGGTGCCCCTCGCTCAGGCGCTGAATGGTCTGCACCTGGGTACCGGTACCAGTCGCACCCCGGCTGTGGTATTGCGGGATGCTCGTATCCTGCTCGGTGCGCTGGCGGCTGTAGCCATCCGTATTGACGTTGGAGGTGTTGTGCGAGGTGGTAGCTAGCCCGCGCTGCGATGCACGCAAGCCAGAGATACCGGTTTGCAGGATATCGACCATACGCTCCGCCTCGCTCCGCCCCCCAGGGACAGGCTCCCTGTTTTACCCTTTCGGCCCGGATTCGGAAACCTTGAGGGCCTCGACACCTTCGCGCACCGTCGGCCCCTCTTGGGCCTGTTGCATAATGCGTTGCAGCTTTTGGGCATACCGCGGATCCGTAGCGTACCCGGCCTCCTGCAAAGCCCGCGCATAACGCTCGGCATCCCCGCCGGCTTGCAGCGCCTCGCGATAGCGGGGGTTGCGCTCGAGGAAATCCGCATAGTCAGCGAAGCTCTCTTCCACCGAGCCGTAGGCCCGGAACTCGGCCATCTCACGCTGTGGGATCCCGTCGCGGTACTCCAGGGTCGGCACCCGCACCCTCCCACCCTGCCATTCCGCTGAATGCGCCTTGATGTTGAACAGGTTGTGTGTGCTCTCGCCATCGCTGCCCCGGACGACGTGCTGCCCCCAGCCGGTCTCGAGCGCGGCCTGCGCCACCAGCGCCTCTGCTGGCACCCCAAGGCGCTCAGCGGTCTTCTCGGCCGCCGGCGTAATCGCCTCAACGAACGCCTGCGGACTGGACCAGGAGGCCCCCTTATCCCCCAGCCCGTCAATGCGCTGCTTCCCCTCTTCGCCGGCACCAGCCTCGGACGCCTCGTCCGCTGGCTGCACGGGCACCGCCGAGTGGCGGTAGTCGGCGATCTCCTGCGGCACGCCCTCAAGCCGATCCGTCTCGAAACCGGCGTGCTCGCGCAGCTGCTCCTCGATCATGGAGGCTAGCCCCATCCCCTCGCCCTCGCGGGACATCTGCACCGCCATCTGCCGATCGAACAGCTCGCGGTAGGTCTCCTCACCATTGCCACCGAAGAGCTCATCCCCCGGGGTCGCCTGGCGCATCTGCCCGAGCATCATCTCCACGAAAACGGCCTCGAACTGGCGCGCCACCTCGGCGAGGTCCTCCTCGCTCGGGTTCTGCGTCATTGTGCGCAGCTGCTGCAGCCCTTGCGGCTCAAGGGCGTTGCCGAGCATGCTCGAATCCCGCACCTCGCATCCCCCCTAGATGATGGTAAGCTCGGCACGCAGGGCTCCGGCCTGCTTGAGCGCCTCAAGGATCGCCACCAAGTCACCCGGAGCAACACCGACAGCGTTGATGGCATCGACGATCTCATTGAGATCGGCGCCACCCTCAAAGACAAAGGCCGGCTGATCGCCTTCGAGCTCATCCATGTCCTCGTCCGGCACCACCAGCGGATCGCCGTTCCCGAAGGGATCCTCAGCAACCTGCTCAGGGGTGCCACCGATGGCCACAGTCAGGTTGCCATGGCTGACCGCCGCCGGACGCACACGCACATTGGCCCCCATGACGACGGTTCCCGTCCGGGCATTGACAATCACCTCAGCCGGCGCCTCACCGGGGTCCACCTCTAGCTCCTCGAGAAAGGAGATGAAACTCACCCGCTGATCGGCATCCTCCGGCGCGCGGACCCGTACGGAGCCGGCATCCTCGGCGCTCGCCGTATCGGGCCCGAGGTTGCGGTTGATAACCTCGGCGGTACGCCGGGCGGTGGTGAAATCAGGATCGTGGAGGTTCAATACCACCTCGTCACGCTCCTGGAAGCCGCTTTCCACTTGGCGCTCCACCAAGGCCCCATTGGGGATCGAGCCCCCGAGCTGATGGTCCACGGGGATCTCGGTATCCTCGGCGCCGAACCCCCCCACCACCACTTGCCCCTGGGCGACAGCGTAGATTTCATCGTCAGCGCCACGCAGCGGGGTCATGAGCAGCTCCCCGCCCTGCAGGCTTTCGGCATTACCGAGCGAGGAGACGCTGACGTCAACCTCCTGCCCTTGCCGGGTGAAGGCCGGCAGCTCGGCTGTCACCATCACCGCGGCGGTGTTCTCCGCCCCCGGGTCAGCGTCCTGAGGCAGGTTTACGCCCTGGCTGGCGAGCATTGAGCGCACGCTCTGCTCGGTGAACGGGTTATCATCGCCGGTCCCATCGAGCCCAACCACAAGGCCGTAGCCCACCAGCTGGTTGCTGCGCACGCCGGCCACCGAGGCGAGGTCCTTGATCCGCTCCGCCCCAGCCACCCCAGCCGCGAGCAGCCCCAAAGCCACCACGACCATCCCTACCAGCGTGGATCGCAAGGCACCGTTGCGCATGATCATGGATACTCCTCGGGTCGATTCCTCACCTGCTAGACGGGCTCAATAGCGCCGCATCAGGAAACGGGTCAGCCACCCCGGCTGCGCCGAGTCACTGAGAGCCTCGTCCCCGGTATAGCCAACCTGCATATTCGCCACCTGATCGGAGGAGACCTCGTTATTGGCCCCTACATCGTCGGGGCGCACAATCCCGGAGATGCGCAGCTGCTCTTGGCCCTGGCTGACTGTGACCGACTTCTCGCCCTGGATAACCAGATGGCCGTTGGGCGTCGTATCCACCACGACGGCGGTAATCGTAGCGGTCAGGTTGGTCTCCTGATCGGCCGTGCCACCGCCCTCAAAACTCGACTCCCCTTCCTGCTGGAAAGAGAAAGGCCGCTCGAAGAGTTCCAGCTCCTCGCCGCCGATCTCCGGTGCTGGCTGATCCGCTTCCTGAGAGCGGCTCATCTCCGAGTCGACCGAACGATCACCTGCCATCTCCTCCTCAATCACCACGGTGATCAGATCCCCGCGACTGCGCGCGCTGCGGTCCTCGAACAGGCGCATGTTCCGCTCCTTGTCAAAGACCGAGCCGCTCGCCTCACCCGCATCATCGGGGATCTCGACCCGTGGCGCGGTGATCGGTGAGGGCTCCGGGGCGTCCGGCGTCATACTGCACGCCGCCAGCCCTCCGCCCAGCAAGGGGACGAGGAGCGTACGCATCCCCACCCTACGGCGCGCGCTCATAGCCCGCTGCCTCAGACGTTCTGGTTCAGGTATTGGAGCATCTCATCCGTGGTCGAGATCGCGCGGGTATTCGTCTCGAAGCCGCGCTGGTTCTCGATCATGTTCACCAGCTCCTCGGCGATGTTCACGTTCGAGGTCTCCACAGCGCCCTGCTTGACATTGCCTAGGGCGCCTTCCCCCGGAGCACCAACTTCCGGGGCACCGCTAGAGGCCGTCTCCGTGAACAGGTTCTCCCCCACCGGCTCCAGCCCCGAAGGGTTGATGAAATCCGCCAGCTCAATCTGGCCGAGTTCCTCGGGCTCCGCCTCGCCGGGCATCTTGGCGCTGACCGTACCATCCTTGCCGATAGTGATCTCCTCGGCCTCCTCCGGAACCTGGATCGCCGGCTCCAGCCGATAGCCGCTGGAAGTAACAACCTCGCCGTTCTCATTGAGCTGGAAGGCACCATCCCGGGTGTAGCCGACCTCACCGTCCGGGCGCAGGACCTGGAAGAAGCCCTTGCCCTCGATGGCCACATCGAGACTGCGCTCGCTCTGCTGAACGTTGCCCTGGGTGTGGAGTTTCTCGGTGCCAACCACGCGCGAGCCGGTCCCGAGCATCAGCCCTGAGGGGGAGCGGCTGTCCTGGCTCGTACGAGCACCGGGCTGGCGCACGGTCTGGTAGAACAGATCCTCGAAGTTGGCCCGGTCCTTCTTGAAGCCATTAGTATTCACGTTGGCTAGGTTGTTGGAGGTAACCTGCATGCTCTTTTGCTGAGCATCCAGGCCTGTCTTGGCGACCCAGAGCGAAGGATCCATGGTGTACCCCCTTGTTTTGGTCCGTGCGCCTTATGCCGTCACTACCGGACAGCAGCACATTAGCCCGGATGCTTGAGCAGCTGCGCCCCGGCCTGCTCGTTCTCCTCGGCTGTGGTCAGCATCTTGATCTGCGTCTCAAAATGCCGGGCGTTGTCGATCATCTCCACCAGCGAGTCAGCCATGTTCACGTTGCTGCCCTCCAGTGCTCCGGAGCGAACACGCACCCCGGCGTCATCAGCGGCCTCCTCCCCGTCGGCGTGGCGTATCAGCCCATCCTCGCCCTTGACCAGCTCCTGCGGGTCCGGATTCACCAGGCGCAGCCGATCCACCTCGATAGGGGCCTCGGGGGCATCCTGCGGGGTCGCCGTGATAACACCGTCATCGGCGATATCCACCTTGGCGTTCGGGGGGATGGAGATCGGCCCCGCCTCGCCCATCACCAGCTGGCCATCGCCGGTGGTCAGCAAGCCCTCGGGGGTGGTCTGGAAATCCCCGCGCCGGGTGTACGCCTCCTCGCCGTTCGGGGCCTGAACCACGAACCACCCCTCATCCTGGATCGCCACATCCAGATCGCGCCCGGTGGTCTCGATCGACCCTGGCGAGAAGTCCGTCCCGGCACGCAGCTCCTCGGCGTATGCTCGACTCGGGAACCCTGGGCCGTGGACCGGGGCCTGGTAGAAGCTATCCATGTCCGCCCGGAACCCAGGCGTATTGGCATTGGCCAGATTCTGGCTAGTGTGGTGCTGCGCCTGCTTGGCGTGCTTGGCACCGGTCATAGCGACATAGAGCTGACGGTCCATACCCCCTCACTTGACTCCCACGCCTAGGCCTCACGCGCTTGCATGAGCTCAGCGGATGTTCAGGATCTCCTGGGTCACCTGATCCTGGGTGCTGATCATCTTCGCGTTGGCGGAGTAGTTGCGCTGTGCCTTGATCATGTCCACCAGCTGCTCGGAGACCTCGACGTTGGACTGCTCCAGGGCGCCGTTCTCGATGCGGCCGAACTTCCCCTGGCCAGGGACGCCAATCAACGGTTCGCCGGCATCAGCCGTGGCTTTCCAGGAGGTCTCGCCAGCCGACTGGAGCTGCTCCTCGGCAGGAAAGCTCGTCAACCCCACTTGGCCCACGGCCTGGGTCTCGCCATTGCTGTAGCGCGCCTGGATGGTGCCGTCATTATCCACACTGACATTCTGGAATTCGCCAGCCTCATGCCCATCCTGGGAGACATCCGTCATGTTGAACGGCCGCGCGGACTGCGTCGTCTCCGTGAAGTCCACTTCGATATCCAGGTCATCCACCTCGGCGCGCAGAGGCGTCTCCAGGCCCATGCTGCTGCCATCTCCCTCGTCCTCGCGCAGGCTCCCAGAGTTGTCAAAGCTCAGCCGGTGCGGACCGAAAACATTACCTTCTTCACCGGCGGTCTCTGTCTCCGCGCCTTCATAATCCGCTCCCTCGACCTGGGTATAAACGTCCCACTCGTTATCATCCACTTTGCGGAAATAGAAGGTGGCATCCCGTGCCGTCCCCTGGGAGTCATAGACCGTGGTCGTCGTGGACTCGTGGTAGGTCTCATTGTCCTCTGGATCAAACTCCGCCTCCTCATCGATCGCCTCGGCATCGGCATCGAAATTGGCCGAGAGCCCCATCTCCTCCGTCGCCTTGGCGGAGATCCCCTCGGTCGGCAAACGCAGGTGCTCGCGACCATCACCGACACGGTTGCCATCGGCATCGGTCTCGAAGCCGGTGAGCCGCTTGCCCGTGTTGTTGACGATGTAGCCATCGCGATCTACTTCAAACTGCCCAGCACGGGTATAGCTCACCTCCCCCCCCTCCTCCTCGAGACGGAAGAAGCCCTTACCCTCGATACCGAGATCAAGGCTGCGCTCGGTGAACTCGAAGGAACCCTGGCTGAACATCTGGCCGACATTCGCCAGCCGCGACCCCTGGCCGATGCCTAGCTGGGAGATCCCCATCGGCCCCATGGCGAACAGGTCATTGAACTCCGCACGGGACTCCTTGAACCCCGTCGTACCAGCATTAGAGAGGTTGTTGCTGGTGGTCTCTAGATCCTTAGAGGCCGAATTGACTCCGGTGAGCGAGATGTTGAACGACATGGCTGGTCTCCTGGATCCCGGCTGATCTTGCTCGTTATCGGATACGTTGAACCTCGGAGAGGGACATCTCTCCGAGCCCGGCGACGCTCAGCTCCGGTGGCTGCCCATCCCTCCCCACGGAGACGCTGGTCACCGGCGCGCCCACTAGAGTAGGGACAGACTCCTGCTTGTCGCCGTCCTCAACGTAAGCGTTGAGCTGGTACTGGCCCTGTGGTAGCCGCTGGCCATCCTCCGTGGTGCCGTCCCAGGTGAAGGTGTGCTCACCGGCCTCCATCTCACCGAGCTGCTCGCGATGAACCTGCTCCCCGGCCTCGTTCTCAATCTCCACGGTGAGGTTCGGCGCTGAGCGCTCGAGCGCCAGCAAGGCTTCCATCTCGCCCTCTTCGGGCAGACGGGCTTGGCGGCTCTCGGTTACCACCTCACGGCCTACCAGCTGCGCGGCACGCAACGATTGATCGGAGCGCATGTGCTCGAAGAACTTCTCGAAATCCGACTGCAGCTGCTCGACGCCCGAGGCGGTGGTGAACTGTGCGATCTGGCCCATCATCTGGTCACTGTCCTGCGGATCCATCGGATCCTGGTTCTCAAGCTGGGTCATCATCAGCTCGAGGAAGTCCTCGTGACCGATGTTTTGGCTGTCCCCTTCCTCTTCTTCTGACTCATCCCCAGTGGCGTTACGGAGCTCCTTGGGCAAGGCTTCGTAGCCGGATTTATTGTCCTCCTTGGCCTCGCCTGAGGATGCAGCCGACCCCTGCTCGGAGGGCATCGCGCTAGTCGGCATCTCAGCCGCCTGCTGCGCTGCCTGCACCCCCTGGCTAGGCGCCCCTTGCTCCGCTGGCTCCGACCGCTGCCCCTGGCCGGGCTTCGGGCTTTGCCCCGGGGTACCAGCGTTGGCACCAGAGGGCCCGGTCGGCTTTTGGCCACCACCTGTGGCGGCGCCCATCATCTGGCTCGGATTGAGCATCGCAGCGCCCTCCAGCTTAGCGACCACCCATCCGCAGGGTCTCGAGCATAAGATCCCGCGAGGTGTTCATCACTTCGACGTTGTTTTGAAACGAGCGGGAGGCAGCGATCATGTTGGTCATCTCCTCCACGCTGTTGACGTTGGAGCGGTAGACATAGCCGTCCTCATCGGCCTGGGGATGGTGGGGCTTATAGAGCGGCTCCACCTCGGCATCACTCTCCACCACCCCGGGCATAAAGACCGGCACACTCGGGGAGGCCCGGCTGCCCGGGGCACCGCTGGCAGGCGCACCCACCGCCTCACCGCCAAAGAATTGGCGCTGAAAGGTCACCGGACTGACCCGATCCACCGGGCCACCATCCTCCGCCCACGGCGGTATTCCTGACGGCTGCGGCCCACCGGCCTGGGGATGCCCCCCCTGCACCTCGTGGAGCGCCGCCGCGAAGACCGGCTCACGGGCCCGATACGCCTCCTCGCGGGAAGAAGCCACGGTCTCGGCGTTAGCGAGGTTGCTCGCCACGGTATTGAGCCGTAGCTGCTGCGCGTTCATTCCGGTCCCGGAGACATCCATCGCATAGGTCAAGGACATAGCTACTTACTTCCCTTTAATCGCGCCGCTGAGCTTCTTCACGCGGTCGCCCAGGAACTTGACTGTCGCCTGATAATCGATGGCGTTCTCGGCGAACTTGGCCTGCTCGGCGTGCATCTCGACAGTGTTGCCGTCGAGAGAGGCTGCGTGCGGCTGACGGTATAAAGATCTCGGATCCTCGGCCGCCATAGAGGAGGAGACCGGCTGGAGATGCTGATCATGGGTCGCCTGCAGGGAATGCGGACGGGGGTCGCTGGCCTCGCGCATTGCGGCCTGGAAATCCATATCGCGCGCCTTGTAATCCGGCGTATCCGCATTGGCGATGTTGGAGGCGAGCATCTCGTGGCGCTCGGCCCGCAACTGCAGCGCCTGCTCCGGGGTCCCGAAGGCCCGGTCGAAGCTGATCCCCATGACATCCTCCCCTGGCTGTATCAGCAGCTATAATCAATGCAGGTTTCGTGCCATTGAATAGGAGGATAGGGATCAACGACTCAGCCGCCCCCCTCCGGCAAAAGACGGCAAACTCTTGCCGATGGCAAGCAAGCGTATGCCGGCCATCGCCTATCCCCGCCGCCGGTAGATCACGCCACCATCAAGGCGAACCAGCTCGAAGGCCTCCGAGTGGCGGGCCAGGGACTCGGAGGCCCCCACAATCAGATAGCCGCCGGGCCGCGTGACACTCGCAATCCGATCGACGATATCCCGGCGCGACTCCCAGCCGAAGTAGATCAGGACGTTGCGACAGAAAACGATGTCGAAAGGCCCCAGCCCTGCGTAGCTCTCCAGCAGGTTGTGGACGCGAAATCCAGCACGGCGCCGCACGGACGGCTTGACCACCCAGCGCCCCTCACCGGCGGCCTCGAAAAAGCGCTGCTGCCGTTCCGGCGAGAGGCCTCGGCGCGCCTCATTGGCGGTATAGCGCCCCTGCTTGGCCTGCTCGATCATCGCCGCCGAGATGTCCGTTCCGAGGATTTCCGCCTCAAGATGCCCCCCGCGCTCGTTGTACTCATCCACCGTCATGCTGATGGAATAGACCTCCTGCCCAGAGGAGCAGGCGGCAGACCAGATCCGCACGGGCCGCACCCGACGGCGCTCCATCTCCGGAAAGAGGTGCTTGCTCAGGACCTCGAAAGGAAAAGCGTCTCGGAACCACTGGGTCTCGTTGGTGGTCATCGCCTCGATGACACGACCCTTGAGATCTGCGGAAGGGCGCCGCTCCAGACGATCGACCAGGGTTGCCAGATCCGGTATCCCCTCAGCCTCCAGCAAGGGACCGAGCCGGCTGGCCACCAGATACTGCTTACTCTCCCCAAGCACAATGCCGCAAGCACGCTCAAGAAAGCGCGCAAAGGCACGGTACTCCTCATCACCCATCGACAGCGCGGCCAAGCCAGCCCTCCTCTAACCCCAAGCCTCGAGACGAGCCCGCACCCGCTCCGCAAGCTCCTGGGAATGGAACTTGGCAAGGAACTCGTCCGCCCCGACCCGACGCACCATCTCGCTGTTGAAGACGCCGCTGAGCGAGGAGTGCAGGAGGACATGGAGATCCGCGAGCTTAGGATCTTGGCGGATCGAGCGGGTCAGGGTGTAGCCGTCGAGCACCGGCATCTCGATATCCGAGACCACCATCAGCAGATCCGCCAGCCCTGAGTGCTCCTGCGCCTGCCACGCTCGCAGCTGCTCGAGGGCCTCACGACCGTTGTTCTTGGCTACCACCCGCACACCGATCTCCTCGAGGGTGCGCTTGATCTGACCGCGCGCGACCGCCGAGTCATCAACCACCAGAACCTTGACCTGACCCGCCCCCGAGACCGACTCGACACCACCACCATCGGTCTCCCGCGGATCCGCCCCGCTAGCGCGCTGCACCTCGGCGAGGACCTTCTCGACATCGATAATCTGGATCATCTCGCCGTCGTAGCGAGCCACGGCGGTCAGATAGCTGCCGGCGCTACCACCCGTCGGGGGCGGCAGCACATGCTCCCAGTTGATGTTGACGATCCGGTCCACACCGCCGACGAGAAAGCCCTGCGCCTGGCGGTTATACTCGGTGATGATGATATAGTTGCCCTCCTCCTTGGCGATGGCCGGCCCGCCGGTGGCGAAGCTCAGATCGAGCACGGAGAGGGTGTGGCCGCGCACGTAGGCGATCCCGCAGGATGCCGGATGGGCGTGCGGCACGTAGCTGAGCTCCGGTGCCGGGATCACCTCCCGGACCTTGAAGACATTGATGCCGTAACGCTGCCGCCCCTCGAAGCGAAAGAGCAGTAGCTCCATACGATTGTGGCCGGCCAGCTGGGTCCGCTGGTCGACGGAGCTCATGATTCCCGCCATCGTGCTGGCTCCTTCTATCGGCGATCGCCCGGGCGCTGGCACCCTATGGACGCTATATGTTAATCCGCTACAAGGAGCAGGGAAAGCAGCAGGATACCGGCATACATGCTGCAGGCCTTGCACCTTGCGAGCTATCCGCAGAGGTTATCCACGAACCATGATGCCTGCATCCGGCCCTATTCCGGGCACACCCCGAGGGCGCCGGCGCCTGGCGTCGGGCAGCCGTCGCCGCGGCGTCGCCTTATTGGCGCTCTTGCTGCTCGTCGCGCCGCTACCGGCCCTCGGAGCAAGCCAGTCGCCGGAAGCGATCCAAGAGGCCGCCGAGCGCTTCTTGCAGGAGAAGCTCCAGGGGGAGTACGACGAGGTCTCTGTCACTGCACGAGGGATAGACACCCGGCTCAACCTCACCCCCTGCAAGGGGGAGCTGGAGGCCTTCATTCCCCACGGCCGCCCCCCGCAGCGCACGAGCACCGTGGGCGTGCGCTGCGATGGCGAGGCACCATGGACGCTCTACGTCCGCATGGAGGTCGAGCTGAAGACCCGCATGCTCGTCGCCGAACGCTCCCTGCGCCGCGGCAGCCGCCTTCAGGCGGACGACGTCCGCTTGGCGCTCCGCGATGCACGGCGGGTCCGTGGCACCTTCTACCGCACCCCGGAGGCGATCGCAGGCCTGGAGATGAGCCGCAGCGTGCGCGAAGGCACCGTCCTGACGGATCGGCACGTGCAGCCTCCGCTACTCATCGAGCGCGGGGACCGTGTCACGATCCTTGCCGGCAATGAGGGCAGCATCCAGATCTCCAGCCGCGGCCGCGCCCTTGAGCGCGGCCGCGAGGGCGACCGCGTGCGGGTCGAGAACCTCGACTCCGGGCGCGAGATCGAGGGGCAGGTGACAGGCGATGGGACCATCCGCATTGCCTACTGATCAGCAGCACGACGAGCGGCCTGGGTTGCCGTAAGGGGCTAAGTGCGCCACATTAGGCAGAGACGCAGTGAGTGCTCAAGTTCCTGGCCCAGCCGCCGATAGCAAGAATAGCGCGGGTGTGTGCCCCAGGGAGCGGCGAGACGACAACCCGCACAGGAACTGACTTCGAGGAGAGCCCGATGTCCAATCCGATCGAAGGCGGGGGGGGCCGCCCTGTCGGACCCGCCAGCGCACAGCCGGGCAAGGGGCCGAAGAGCACGGGCGGCGGCGAAGAAGCCCCGAAGACGCCCGCCCCGAGCCCACCAGGGGGTGACGAGGCCGCTGCCTCGGAGCGGTTACAGGCCGTACGCGAGCGCATTGATCAGACCCCGGAGGTCGATCAGGACCGGGTCGATGCGATCAAGGAGCGCATCGCTAACGGGGACTACCCCATCGATGCCGAGAAGGTGGCCCAGAAATTCGCTGAATTCGAGGCCCTGATCGAGGAGTGATTGAGGATTTGGAGCCCCGCTCTGCCAGGCGTCGAGCGCGCCCTCCTCTGTCCGAGGCGCTGACGCAGCGTCTGGAGACCCGTCTGGCGCGTTGCCAGGCCCGGGCCCAAGCGCTGGCTGAGACCTTGGAAACCGAGGCACATCGACTCGCCCAGCGGGAGCTAGGCGAGCTTGAGGCACTGTTGCGGCAAAAGGGCGCTCAAGTCGAGGGCTTAGAGGAAGCCGAGCGGCAATTGCGCCGCGTGTTGGAGGAAGCCGGCTACCCCCCCGGAGCTGGAGGTGTACGCCGCTTGCTGCGCAGCGCCCCGGAACACCTCCAGGAGGCCTGGCGCGAGCTGGAGTCGTTGCTGCGCACCATCCAGGCACGCAACGAGGCCAATGGGCGGCTGATCCATCGCAATCTGGAGCAGACCCAGCGATTGCTGGATCTCGCCACCGGAGCTCATGAGCGCGCGGACGAGATGACATACGGCACGCATGGGGAGTATACCCCGGGCAACCGCTCCCGCCGCATCACTCAGGCCTGAGCACGGCGCTGCCGCGCCCTCGGGACCACCACAGGAGGTACGCCATGAGCGAGATCGAGCCTGGTGCGAGCACAGCGGTCATGCCACCGGAGAGCCGGCCCCATCACACCAACGAGCCGCCTAGCGAACGGCGCGCCGAGCGCTCGCCCGGAGCACAGGAGCAGGAGACCAACGGCCCTGAGCGCTCTGCCTCGACGCAAGAAGGTGCCATGGAGAGACCACGAAGCGGCGAGCCAGCACAGGGCGTCGGTGCCGCAGAGACGGGTGACCAGGTCGCGGTCACGTCGATGGAGCCGGAATCGGCCACGGGCGAAGGCCCCGAGGATGCAGCATCTGCCCGTGCGCTAGCAGAGGAGACCCGTGAGCGTATGCTGCAAGACCCGGAACAGGCGGCGTCCTCCGTGCGCGATACCGCGCAGGAGCCCGCCGCCACCCGGATGAGCCGGGCGATCGACGCCCTTAGTTGACCTTCTCCTTGATACGCGCCGCCTTGCCACTCAGCTCGCGCAGGTGGTAGAGCTTGGCCTGGCGCACATCGCCGCGACGCTTGACCTTGATGCTCTCGATCTGCGGGCTGTAGGTCTGGAAGACTCGCTCGACCCCCTCGCCATGGGAGGTCTTGCGCAGGGTAAAAGAAGAGTTCAGGCCGCGATTGCGCTTGCTGATTACCACCCCCTCGAAGGGCTGGACACGTTCACGGCCACCCTCACGCACCCAGACCTGCACCAATACGGTATCCCCCGGGGCGAACTTCGGTACCGTATGCTTGCACGCCTCGATCTGCTCGCGCTCCAGTTCGTCGATGACGTTCATGACGACTCCCCTCGGTTCTGCGTTTCGTCTTGATCGTTGCCGACCCGCTCGACGGCGTGGTACTCGGCGATGAATTCATCCAGCAGACGGCGCTGCCTAGACGCCAGCTCACGGCCGGCGAGCAGGTCTGGGCGCCGTAGCCAAGTACGCCCCAGCGCCTGCTTCAGGCGCCACTCCGCGACGGCCCCGTGATCGCCGGAGCGTAATACCTCCGGTACCCGGCGCCCCTCGTGCTCCTCCGGACGCGTATAGTGCGGATGGTCCAGGAGCCCGGCGGCGAAAGAGTCCTCCGCCGCGGAGTCCTCATGGCCGAGCGCCCCCGGCACCAACCGCGTGGCCGCATCGATGGCAACCATCGCCGGCAACTCCCCGCCACTGAGGACGTAGTCGCCAATGGAGAGCTCCTCGTCCACTTCCGCCTCCAGCAGCCGCTCATCAATCCCCTCATAGCGGCCGCAGAGGAAGATCAGCCGCTGATGGCGAGCCAACCGAGCCACCCCGCGCTGATCCAGGCGCGCTCCCTGGGGGGTCAGATGGACCACCCGCGCCGGGCGCGAGTCAGCGGCATGCGCCGCGCGGATCGCCCCCTGCAGCGGCGCCACCTTCATGACCATGCCTGGGCCACCGCCGTAAGGCCGGTCATCCACGGTGGCATGGCGATCCTCGGCGTAGCTACGGGGATTCCACGTCAAGAGCTCGATGAGCCCACGCTCTAGGGCTCGACCGACAACCCCGTAGCGGGCCACCTGCTCCACCATCTCCGGGAAGACGGTGACCACATCGAAGCGCCTAGAATTCGGGGTCCCATTCAACCTCGATGACCCCTTCCTGCTGATCCACCTGCTGCACAACGTGGCCGAGGGTGAACGGGATGAGCCGCTCATGTTCGCCTTGGATCACCATGACATCGTTGGCACCGGTCTCGAACAGGTGGCTCACCGTACCGAGCTCGGCACCATCGACGGTTCGCACCCGCAGCCCCTGCAGATCCACCCAATAGTACGCATCCGGTCCAGGCTCCGGCAGCAGGCTACGGTCGATAGCGATATCGCTCCCCAACCAGGCGCGGGCTCGGTCTCGATCGTCGAAACCCTCGAGCTTGGCGATCAAGCCCTTCCCCTGCACCTGCCCCGCCTCGAGCCGGGCTGGGCACCACCTTTCATCGGCCCGCAAGAGCCAGTCACTGTACTCAAGCAGGTTCGTCTTCGGATCGGTGTAGGAGTAGACCCTCACCCACCCCTGGACCCCGAAGAGCCCCACGACCCGACCGATGATAACCGGGTTGGGTGCACGATCCCTCATGGATCGCGGGACCGTTACTGGGCGGCTTGCTCGGCGCGCTCAGCCTGCTTGATCAACTGCTCGACACGCTCGGTCGGCTGCGCACCTTTGGCGATCCACGCACGGGACCGCTCGACATCGAGCTTCAACGGCACCTCTTGCCCAGCGGCCACCGGGTTGAAGTAGCCCAGGCGCTCGATGAAGGCGCCATCCCGCGGCTTTTTCGCCTCGGTAACAACGATGTGGAAGAAGGGCCGCTTCTTCGCGCCCGCCCTCGCCAGTCGAATCGTAACCATATGCGCCCTTGCGACTCCCGTTCCGTTTGATCCCGTTACGTTGGCCGACTCCCCATCCGCGGGGACCGCTCTGATACGCACTTGAGTAAACCGGGTATTGTACTCGCTTTGTCACTGAAGGGAAGGGGGCGAAGACCAGAACGCCGGACCATAGCGCCTTCGGCCAGCGCCCCGCAGACGGGTCACCGACCGTTCCTTACACAGATCCGTGGGCAGGGGACGCTCGGAATCAGCCTGCGGCCACCCCCCCCGGGCGCTAGGCGCCGCTCCCCGCGGAGACGGTGGAGGGTACTGCGCAGATGCCGCGGCTGGTCAAGCACCAGCGCCAGCTTCTTGCCGAAGCGACTGAGCGAGACCACCGGGACACACGCCGCTCTCCCGAACCTTATTAAACCTTATCGCAGGCAAGATCCGGGCGGACCGCTACCACGCGGTCCATTGAATGCCCTGGCGTTGCGGCCCCACCTCGACTGCGTCTTTGGGGCATTGGGGATTCCAAGCCGATTACAGGGACCAGTCGGATCGGCTCGGTTGCACCCGGGAAACCACCCAACCGTAGCCCAACCGCTCTTGCTCCAGGCGCACCCGCTCGCCAAGCCGATCCTGCCGGAGGTCGTCGTATAGGGCCGCCTCCGCCACTGTCAGCCGCGCCAGCTCCACCAGGCAGCGGTGCTCGGCCGGCTCCGTCGTCCACAGGAGGCGGTGCGCCTCCAGCGTCTCGCGATCCATGAGCAGCGACTCGGCGTGCGGCAGCGCCCCCCGCAGGCGGTCCAGGATGGCGAAGCCGTGGGTGTCGATATCGCCCCAGTAGACGAGGCGCACGCGGTGCAGCCAGGGGATCTCGGCGAGGCGCTCGAGGGCGTAGCCGAGGCCGAAGATCACCAAGGCCCGCGGGTGCTCGGGGAAGGCGAGGCCATTAGTCTGGTTCTCAGTGATGAAGGCCGTCTCCACTGCCGGCGCCAGATCTCGGAGCTGCTCAGCGGGGACGGCCAGGTCAGTCAGCCCGCCCACAGCGCAGCCCGGATCGAGGATGCGGAAGCGCACGCGGGCCGGCTCCTGGCGCAGGCCGTAGCGCTCAGCGAAGCGGCGCGCCCCGCAGGCCCGCTCATCGATGGCCTCAGTGGGCAAGACGGCATCAAGGAGCCCCATGAGCAACCTGCGGCGCTGCTCGATGAACTTGGTGTCCACGCCGGGGATATCGAGCTGGCGCAGGTAGATGCCCGGGCGCGGATGCGTGCGGAAGTAGCGCAGCACGGCCAGCAGCTGCTCCCAGTCATCAGCGTACTCGAGCGCCGTCAGGGGCCGGCGGGCCAGCCAGTCGGTGAGCTCCGGGAACTCGGTCAGGCTTAGCCGGCAGAGGGCGTCAAAGCGTTCAGCCGCCTGCCGCCGGCCGATGAGGCGCAGGGCATCGGCCTCGGTAGGCACAGCGGCACCGGACGGCAACTCATTGCGGCCATGAACGCGGTGGTTAACCGTCTGCCAGATGAGCTCGAAGCCGTAGCCGCGCTGCGCCCGCTCGGCGCTCGCCAGCTCCTGGACCCAGCGGCGCACACCGTCGAAGTCCTCCGCCAGCTCCCGGGAGCCTGGCCGCTTAAGCCGCAACGTCAGCGGGAAGAGCACCGTCCCGGTGACGCGGGCGGCCAGGATCTCGCCCCGGTCCCAGCGCCGCTGGACCTGGGCGCACAAATCGGCCGGTGTGGTCCAGCTCATCCGCTAGCTGTAGCTCGATGCGCCGCCTTCTCCTGGTGGTACGCCTCAATGGAGAGGTGGCGCAGCAGGGAGAAACAACCGCCCTCGCTGTGGACGAAGCCGACGCTGGCCACGTACGGCTCGATGACGTGGATCTTCTGCAGCGGCGTGACAATGAGCAGCTGCAGCCCCAGCCGCTGGAAGAGTTCCAAGCCGAAGCGCGCCGATTCGTCGGAGCCACGGCCGAAGGCCTCGTCGATGACCACGAAGCGGAAGGAGCGCGAGCGGTTCCGTGCGCCACCCTCTAGGCCGAACTGGTAGGCCAGGCTCGCGGCGAGCACCGTGTACGCCAGCTTCTCCTTCTGCCCGCCGGACTTGCCGCCGGAGTCGGAGTAGTGCTCGTACTCGACGCCGTCCTCGCGCCAGCGCTCCGAGGCCGAGAAGCTGAACCAGTTGCGGACGTCGGTGACCTTCCGCGTCCAGCGCCGGTCCAGCTCGGCGGTCCCCTCCCGACCCTGGAGGCGCTCGATGATGGCCTTGACCTGGAGGAACTTGCGCTCGCTGTACTGCTCGTCCTCGGAGCCGGTCACCGTGTCCTCGGTGCATGCCCGGAGCTGCTCGCGAAAGTCGCGGATCTCGGGGTCGGTAGTGGGATCAGCCGCCAGCTCGATGTAGCGCCCGGGGTTGTAGTCGATGCCGTGCAGCGAGGTATTGATGGTGGCGATACGCTCGCGGATCTCGGCGCGCTCCTTGTGGAGCTGCGCGTTGAAGTTGGCGATTTCGCGGATGGTGTTCTCGTTGAGCAGCTCCTTGAAACGGGCCTCGAAGCGGGGCAGGTCGTCCTCTTTGAGCCCGGCGAGCATGCGGCGGAACTCACCCGCCGAGGCGATGCTGGCGTCCACCTCCTGGGTGGGCTGCGGATACGCCTCGATGAAGGCGCTCATACGGCGGATGATGCGCTCCGCCAGCCGAGAGAGCTGGCTGTCGCGATTGTCGATGGCCTGCGTCAGCCACCGGCGGTAGTCCTGCTCGCGGTTGTCGCACGTCTCGACGGTGAGCAGCGGCTGACCGAGCGCCTCGGCGAACCAGCCATCCAGGCGGTGGAAGGCCTCGTCCGCCTCGTCGTCCGGCAGCACCTCGCGGGTGGCGCGGCATTGCTCCCGGGCCTCGGCGGCGCGCTCGCGCTTCTCCTCGGTCTTGGCAAGCTCGCTGCGCGTGCCCGAGCGCGCCTCGTCGGTGGCCCGGAGCTGGTCGTCGAGCTCGGCGAGCTGGCCCTGCAAGGTGCGCAGGGTATCGGACTCCGCCTCTAGGCGCCGGCACTGCGCCTCCAGGTCCTCGATCTCCTGCGCCAGGGTCTGCCAGTCCAGCTCGGCGAAATCGGCGTAGTGCTCCAGCCGGGTGACGTTGTCCCGGTGCTGCTGCCAGCGTCGCTGCTCGGCCTCGATGCCGCTCAGCCGTTCCGCCACCTCCTGGATACGCCGCTGGAGATCGCCCTGCTGCGCCTCGAGGGCAGCGATCTTGGACTCGTTCGACCAGCCGAGGACGTAGCGCGAGCGGTCGTCGATGCGGTGGCGGTCGTCCTTCTCGTGGCGATCGCCGCCGGCCTTGATCTGACCGGCCGGGGTGACGGCGCGCTCCTCGCGCCGGAAGGTCTCCAGATCCCGCGTGCAGGCGTAGTCGAAACGCCGGCCGAGCTCCTGCTCAAGCCAAGTGTAGAATGCGGAATCCGGTCGAATGGCCAGCTTGCGCACCAGGGACTCCGGGTGCAGCTGCGGCGGCTCGCCAGCACGCGGCTCACGGACCCGGTAGTAGACCAGCCGGCCGCGCAGATGGCTGCGATCCACCCAGCCGGCTACATCGCGGTAGTGCCCCTCCGGCACCAACAGGGAGAGGCCGAAGTTGTGTAGGAGGCGCTCGATGGCACCCTCCCAGTCCGTCTCTTCCTCGCGGACCTGGAGCAGCTCGCCGGCGAAGGGCACCGTCGCCTCATCGAGTCCGAGCTCGTGGCACAGCCGCTGGCGCAGATCCAGCATGCGCGCCGGGATATTGGAGCGACGCTGGCGCAGGGACTCAAGCTCCGACTCGACGTTGTTCAGCTCCGAGCGCAGGTCGCGCATCGCCACCTGGGCGTCAGTCTTCTCGTTCTGCAAGCGGGTGAGCGCCTCCTCGGCGGCCTCGCGCTCGCCAGCGGCCGCCTGCTGGTTGGCGTGGAAAACCTCCGCCGACTCGGCCTCGGGCAGCCCCAGGGCACGGGTAAGCTCGTTGTAGGTTCGGGCGCTGGCGCTGCGCCGCTCCTTCTCCTCGCCCTTGCGGGTGATCTCCGCCTTGAGCCGCTCCAAGCGGTCGCCGCCGTTATCGGCGATAGCCTGCTTGAGCTCGTCGCGCTGCCCCTGCTGCTCGGCGTAGCTCCGGTCGAGCTGGGCCACCCGGTTATGCAGGCGCTGGATCTGCGTATCGTGCTGTGCCAAGCGCTTATCGAGGAGCTCGCCCTTGATGCCGGCGAAGTAGGCGCCCAGGGCCTCGCGGGCACGGCGCAGGTCGGCGACCTCGGCGGTGAGCGCGTCGTGGCGATCGCACTCGGCGACCAGGGGCTCCAGCGCCTCGATCTGCTCACGGGCTGTGCGCACCGCGTCGTGGGCGCGGTTGAGATCCTCGAAGTGGCGGACAAGAGCCTGGATGCGCTCCTCCACCGGAAAGGCCTCGAGCATGTGGGCGCGCACAAAGTCGGTGAGGTTGCCCACGGACTTCATGGACACCGTCTGGCTGAAGAGCTCCAAGGCCTGATCGCTGTCGATGCCCAGGCGCCGGCGGAAGGCGCCCTCGTAGCGGGTGAAGGCGTCGAAGGTCTCCACTTGCGGCTGGCCGCGCAGGCGCTTCTTGAGGTCATTGATATCGCAGCCGAAACCGGCGAAGTCGCGGGTGATGGCCAGGTCTCGATCGGCGACCACGTAGAGCCGCTCGGGGGTACCCTGCGGGTCGCGCAGCCACAGGACCTGCGCCACGGTCACCGTGTGGGCCATGCCGGGGTTGTGGAATACGGCCAGGAGTACGGTGTAGTAGCCAGCGTCGCGCAACGCTACGGAGCGGGCGGTCACCCCCTCCTCGCCGCGCTCGGTCTTGTAGTGGCCGAGGACGTAGGAGCGCAGCGTCCGCTCCTTGGCCTCGGCGCCAGCAGCCTTGTTGTAGGCCACGCGCTTGGGCGGCACCAGCAGGGTGGTGATAGCGTCCACCAGGGTCGATTTCCCCGAGCCGATGTCCCCGGTGAGCAGGGCATTGGCCTCCTCGGGGCGCAGGGTGTAGACCTTCTCGTGGAAGGTGCCCCAATTGAGCACCTCCAGCCGGCTGAGCCGGAAGCCGGCCCCGCCGGGCGCGGCGGAGAAGTCGAACAGGTCCGTCTCCATGGGCTAGCGGGCCTCCTCGTCTATGTGCTGCCGATAGGCGGCCAGGCGCTCGTTGAGCTCACCGAGCCACTGAGCGTCGACGAAGGCCTTGAGGATGCGCCGCACCTCGAAGGCGTCCTCCTCGCTCCGGAGCCGACGCAGGAAGCCGAGGTCCTCGGCACGCTTGATGTGGCTGTCGATGCGCTCGATGAGCCGGGCCTCGTTGGCCGTGCCGGGGAGGAAGACGCGCATCAGGTCCACGATCTGCTCGCGCGTCAGCACCAGGCGCGGCTCGCCGGCCGTAGCATCGTGCTCCGCCAGGCGCTTGCGCAGCAGGGCCAGGAGCAGGGAGACCGGGTAGGAGAGCTGGCTGCGGCGCACCAGGCGCGGCAGCTCCGGCTCCCCCTCATCGGGCGCGCGCTGGCGCAGGTAGGCGTAGCCCTCGGCCTCGTCAAGGACCAGCTCCAGGCCGAGCACGACCACATAGTCACGCACCCGAGCCTGGAGATCGAGCAGGGACTGCCATACCTCCGGCTTGGCGTCCTGGTGGAGCACCCCCTGGAACAAGGGGACGAGGACGCGGGAGAGTTCCGTGGACTCCGATCCTGTCTCGGTCACGATTGGACCTCGCCGCAGCTAGTAGGGCCGTAGTGTATAACGAGCAAGACCCACTTCGCGCGGGGCACCGGCAACCCTCAACGGCTGAAGATCACCCGCGGGATCCGCGCCTGCCGCATGCGCCCCTCCACATCCTGCCATGCAATGGTCTCCTCGCTGCCCTCATCGATGGTGGCCCGCTCCTGCTCGGCGGCCAGGCTCAGGTAGGCCACCAGCTCCGCCAGCCCCTGCTCCAGCGGGTGCTCGGCGATGAGCTCGCTCAGCGGCAACTGCTGCCGAGTCTGCAGGGCGCGGCGCACGCGCTGAGCCAGCGCCAGCTTGTCCACGTAGACCTGCTCGAACAGGGCCTGTGTATCAACCTCGCCCTCACCGGCCTCGACCACCTGCTGCTCGATGCGCGGCCGGTGCGAAGGCGTGAACAAGCGCCGCTCCATGGGCAGCTCGATCCGCGGCACCGGCTCGTCCAGGCCCATGAAGTCACCGTGCGGCGGCGCATCGCGCACCGCTAGGGCGTGCTGCTCCACCCCCTGGATCAGGTCCATGATCCGGCGGTTCTCCAGCCAGGCCTGGTCGTCGAGGAACTTGCGCAGCTGCGCCGAGAGCCGCGAGATGGTGCGCTGGGTCTCCTCGCCGGCCTCCAGCCAGTCGTAGTGGATGCGCGCCAGGCGCCGATCCGGGGCCAGCTCCTGGACCGGGGCGAGCTCCAGCACGCGCTCGAGGAGCTGGGTGAGCTCCTCCTGCCGCGCCGGGGACATCAGGAACCCCCAGAAGGCGCGGAAGCTCTTGCCCTGGTCGGAGTCGGCGATGGCGTCCGCCTCGCCGAAGACCTCAGCGAGGAGCTCGCCCTTGCCGCCGCTCCAGGTGGTGATGCGCTCGCGCACCTGGCGGTCGAGCTCGCGGAAGTTCTGCTCCACCTGCCGAAAGTCGGAGAGCAGCCCGCGCGCCGTGCGCTCCACCTGGTCGAAGCGCTCCTTGACCTGGGTCTCATCCATGAAGGCCATCCGCCCCTCGCGGATGGCGGCGATCTCGGCGTCGATCTCGCCGCGGCGGCGCTCAAGTTCGGCGATACGCGCCTCGGGATCAGTCTCGGAGCCATGCACCACCTGCCGGAGCAGCTCGAAGACCGTCATGAGCCGTGACTCCGCGCCGACGAACTGGCGTTCCTGGAGCTCGTCGAGCCATTGCAGGGCGGTCTCGGTGGCCGGCGTCAGGTCGAAGTGGGGCTCGTCGGTACTCGGCGGGTAGAACTTGCGCAGCCAGCCACGCTCGTCGGAGGCCCAGTCGTTGAGGTAGTCCGCCGCCGAGCGCGGGTAGGCGTCCTCGCCGAGCTCCGCGCGCAGGCCGTGGAGGTAGTCCTCGAGGGCGTTGATCAGCACCCCCTGCGGGCGGGCGCGGTGGTTGGGCTCGACGAAGGCGCGGCACAGGAAGCCGAGCACCAGCGGCGCGCTGTCAGCGGCGAGCAGGCGCCAGGCGGGGTGGTGGCGACGGAGGGTATCGAGCTGATGGTAGTCCATGGGCTGCAGCACCTAGTGGCGGAAACAGGCGCCGAGACGTACGTTCGTACGTTGCGCGCACAGGCCTCCTCGTACTCCCCTCCTCCCCTCAAGGCCTCTGCCCAGCCGGGACTCGACCAGCTTGGCGATTGACGCCAACGTCGCCCGCCCAGAGCGCTCTCAGTCGCTGAGACGGCGCAGGAGCCGGTCATGATAGGCCCGCTCCCGCGCAGAGAGGGTGCCCTCACGACAGCCGCTGCGCTCGAGTCGCGCCCGGAGCAACGCAAGCCGGCGCTCGGCCTGAGTCCGCACCTCGACAGCCTCGGCGGTGGCATCGGCATAGAGGACGTCGATAAGGTCCTCGAGCTCGCGGACCTCCTGCTGCTGCGCCAGCTCCGGCGGGATGCAATTGGCGTTCTTGAGGATGCGGTAGGCCGTACGCAGATGCGCCGGGACCATGCTGTCGTCGTCGAGTACCAGCGGCTTGCCGGCGCCCGGCAGATCGTCCAGATCGCCCCGCTCGAGCGCCTCGGCGATGCGCTGCTCGGCAAGACGGTCTATGAAGTCCATGCATCCCTCTCCCAAAAGGCGATCACATCCGTCAGGTTGCGCGTCAACGGCATGGCCGGGAGGCTGTCGCGGAATAGCCGCCCATAATGCTTGCTCAGCAGTCGCGGATCGGCAATCATCAGCACGCCCTGGTCGGCCTGATCCCGGATCAAGCGTCCCGCCCCCTGCTTCAAGGCGATCACAGCCTCCGGCAGGAGGATATCGCGAAAGGCGCTGCCACCGGCCTCCTCGACTGCGTGCTGGCGTGCGGCGGTAACCGGATCCCCGGGGGCAGCAAAAGGCAGGCGATCGATGACCACCGCCGAGAGCGCAGTGCCGCGGATGTCGACCCCCTGCCAGAAGCTCGCTGTACCGAGCAGCACAGCGTTGCCGGCCTGGGCGAAGAGCTCCAGCAGCCGCCCCTGCGGCGCTTCCCCTTGCACCAGCAAAGGCCGCTGGAGGGGCTGCGCCTGGAGCTGCTCTCGCGCCAGGCGCAGAGCACGGTGACTGGTGAAGAGTAGGAAGACGCCGCCCGGCGTCACCTCGATGACAGCCTGAGCCATTTCCACAACCGCCTGATCGTAGCCAGCCTGGTTGGGCATAGGCAGCCCGGTGGGGCAGTAAAGCAGCGACTGCTGGGGATAATCGAAGGGGCTGGACAGCTGCAGCGTCGGCGACGACGCCGGCAAACCGAGACGGCGCTGGAAGGCAGCGAAGGAGGCCCCCACTGCTAAGGTCGCCGAGACCAGCACCCAGGCGCTTGCCTCCCGCTCCATCCGCTGCCGGAAGCCGGCACCGATGTCCAAAGGGGTCACATGCAGCGCAAACCCACGCCCCCGGGTCTCGTACCACTGCACCTCCCCCTCCTCCGGGGCCATGAACCGCTCAAGCGTCTCGGCGATCTCACCGGCCCGCCGATGGCAAGCCTCCAGCTCAGGCCCACGCTCTGCCAAGACCGACAGCGCTCGCTCCAGCCCGTCCAGAGCGCGGCGCAGGTCCGTCAGCCGCTCTTCCGCCTCACCGGCTGCGGCGGAGTACCATGCCTCGCGCTGATCCTCCTCACCGAGCCCCTGACGCAATGCAGCCACCACCGCCTCCACGGCCTCGAGGGCCTTGAGCAGGTCCGGCATATCACCGGCCTCGCGGCGATCGGCGACCCTAGCATCACGCAGCAGCTCGCGCACCGCGCGCGCTGAGAGGTTGTGGCCGAAGAAGCGCGCTGCGGTATCCGGCAACAGATGGGCCTCATCGAGGATCACCGCCTCGGCCTCCGGCAGGACCGCACCGTAGCCGGCATCCTTGACCGCCCAGTCGGCGAGCAGCAGGTGGTGGTTGACCACGATCACATCGGCCTCATGGGCCTGGCGACGGGCCTCGTAGAAGAAGCAGTCTTCATAGTCCGGGCAGCGCTGGGCTAGGCAACGCTCCGGGGTCGTGGTGATCCGCCCCGCCACGGTTTCCGTACCTGCCGGGGCCTCGGCGAGATCCCCACGCCCGGTATGCTGCGCCCACTCGGCGGCCGCCTGGATACGATCCGCTTCCTCCGGAGCCGAGAAGCGGCCTTCCTCAAGGGCACGTTGCAAGCGGTAGCGACAGAGGTAATTGGCACGTCCCTTGAGCAGGGCAGCATGCATGGGGTGCTCCGTACGCCCCTGCAAGGCGGCCCGGACGTGGGGCAGATCGCGATGGAAGAGCTGATCCTGGAGGGTACGGGTCCCCGTGGAGATGATCACCCGGCGCCCGTCCAACAAGGCGGGAACGAGGTATGCGTAGGTCTTGCCGATACCCGTGCCGGCCTCGGCGATCAACGTCTCGCCCCTTTCCAGGGCCTGCGCTACGGCCGCACCGAGGCGCCGCTGCCCTGCCCGCGGGGAAAAGCCGGCGATCACCTGGCTGACGGCCCCGCCTGCCTCCAGCTCGGCTACCGTACGCTCGGCGAGGCTCCCGAGCTCAGCGGAGGCTGGGTCCAAAACGCTCCTCCCCCGTCTCACCGAAGCGCTGCGCCGTAGCCGCGGCATCCCGGGCACCACGCTGATCGTCCTGCTCCTTGCGCGCTGCCGCCACTAGCCACCACGCCTCGCGCAGCACCGCTGGATCCTCATCCCCGGTATCCACCGCCCGCAACGCCAGTTCCTCAGCACGCCGATACTGCCCCTGTTGATAGCGGATTGCGGCAAGGTTCTGCCAGAGCACTGCGCGCCGCGGGGCCCGCTCAAGCGCCGCCTCCAGGCGCTGGGCAGCCTCCGCATAGTCGCCCTGATCGTAGGCCTCTCGGCCCTGCTGAGCGAGCACAGCCACCCGCTCGTCCTCTTGGCCAGTCTGATCCTGCGGGGTCTCTTCTTCCTCTCCCCACCAGCCGCTCCCATCATCATCCTCGGCACCATCCTGGCGCTGCTGCTCCGCGCTGCTGTCCTCTCCGTTCTCCCCGTCGCTACGAGCGACGCCATCATCGGGCGGCACAAAGCAGCCGCCCAGCAAAAGCCCGAGCCACAGCGCAGCACCAAAGAGGAACAATCGCCTCGGGGTCATCATGGTCATGCTGGTCCGTTACAGCGAAGGATCATAATCAGGATACCAGAACCCGCTCGCCGCAGCCGCTCAGCACCTTTACGCGGCACCTCGCCCACGATATAAGGGGTATTTTCCATGGGATCAGCAGTACCACCCTACGATAGGGAGCCGCGCAGGAGCGAACACCATGGCCCACCCCCCGGCAACACCCCCCAGCGCTGAGCAGGGTGCAACGCGCTCCCGCCAGGAGGTCGCCGCGCTCGTTGCCGAGCGTAGCTCCGCCATCTGCACCGAAGCCGTGGAGATCGTCGAGACCCTCGACGCCCTCGCCCGCGCCTTCGACCGCCAGAACCAATCCTTCAGTGCGCTCCGCAACAACGCCCGGGCGATGGCGGAGAGCAACAAGGTGGTCCACCAAGCCGTACAGCGTGCCCAAGGCGTGGCCACCGAGACGGGCGAGCATGTCGCCCACGCTCAGGGCCAGATCCAGCAGGCGCTCGCGGAGATCCACGAGCTCACCGAGTCGGTCACCAATGTCGAGCGCCAGCTCGCTGCCCTCCATGAGGCTTTACAGGGGGTCGCCAAGGTCTCCAGCGAGATCGCCACTATCGCTAAACAGACCAACCTCCTCGCCCTAAACGCCACAATCGAGGCGAGCCGTGCCGGCGAAGCCGGCCGTGGTTTCGCCGTCGTCGCCGAGCACGTCAAGGCGCTTGCCAAGCAGACCTCGGAGGCTACTGGCGACATCCACACCATCCTGGATGAGCTCACCGGGATCATCGACCGTCTGGTCCAGAAGGGGGGCGAATGCACCCTGCAGGCCGAGGCCGTACGCGATGGCACACAGGCCATCCAGGAGGTCATGGAGACCGTCGGCAGCGCCATGGGCGATATCGACAACGACTCGGGACGGGTTCAGGAGTCGGTGACCTCGATCGACCACCATTGCCGACGCACGGTAGAGGGGCTGGAAGAGCTCGCTGAAGCGGTGCGTAGCGCGACGCAGACCCTGCAGATGGCTGACCAGCGCGCTGAGAAGATCGGGCGCCATGCCCATCAGCTGATCCGGCGTACCACCGTGGAAGGCGTCGAGACCCGGGATACCCGCCTGATCCACCGCGTCCACGAGGCGGCCACGGAACTCAGCGATACCCTCGCCGAAGCGACCGATGAGGCCACCCTCAACCGACACCTCCAGGCATGGCTCGACGCGCTGATCCAGAACGAGCCGAACAGCCAGGTGGCTTTCGCCTGCGACAGCCGCGGATACTGCCCCGCTATCGCACTGCCCACCGGCGGCGACCAGGCGCTGCGCCAAGCACTGCTAGGAGCGCATCTCGACGATGAGCCGACGCGCGCTGCGGTGCGCAACCGCGAGGCTTACTTCCTGCAGGCCTATCGCCTGCAGCACGGCAGCACCCAGCCCATCGTCAAAGAGATCAGCGCCCCGGTGGAGGCCGGCGGTAAGGCCTGGGGCTGCTTGCGCGTCCTCTACCAGCCGGCACCACAGCACGAGGCAAGCCCTGCCGGCTGAAAGGCCTGGCAGGCCCCCCAGCGATCCGTAACCGACAGTAATAGAGGTAAGGCTGGCATGGCGTTCCTCCATCTCCTCCGCGGCCGGAAGGAAAACCACCTGCAGCACGAGGCCACGCCCAGGGAAGCCCTCAGCCCCGAGCATGAGGAGGACTTGATCCGGGCGATCCAAGGTGTCTCCGAGGAAACCAGCGAGCTCGCTGTCGAGGTCTCCGACATCCATGGCAACGTGGATAGCACCGCCGCGCAGATGCAGCGCGAGGCCCAACTGTTCGAGGAGCTACCCGGCTCCTGCCAGCAGCTCTCGGAGGCCAACAAGACCGTCGATGCCGCCGCGCGCAACGCGCAGCACGTCTCCGGCGCGGCTCGGGCCGATATGCAGCGCTCCGAGGAGCAGATCAAGGACGCCCTGCAGCGCATTCAGGGGCTGAGCAGCTCCGTGCGCGAGATCGAGGCCGACCTTGAGCACCTGAACGACGCCATGCAGCGGGTCACCAAGGTAGCACGGGGGATCAGCGCCATCGCCAAGCAGACCAACCTGCTCGCCCTCAACGCCGCCATCGAGGCCGCCCGCGCGGGTGACGCCGGACAGGGGTTCGCAGTCGTGGCCGATCAGGTCAAGTCGCTAGCCGGCCAGACCAGCGAGGCGACAGCGGACATGGACCGAACGCTGCAGCATCTCGCCGACCAGACCCGGGAGCTGATCACCATCGGCCATACCAGCACCCAGCGGGCGCACCAGGTCGAGCATGCCACCGCAGAGATGCGAAGCCTCTTCGAACAGCTTGAGCGGTCCATGTCGGCTGTAGACACAGAGTCAGCGCGGATTGCGGAAGCCGTCCAGGAGATTGGCAGCCACAGCGAGCGCACCATCGAGAGCTTCAGCCACAATGCCCAGGAGCTCGAGTCAGCGCACAGCGAGCTCGAGATCGGCCGCGAGCGTATCAACCGCTTCCTAGCGTTCAGCGAAGAGCTGATGAACCTGGCTAACACCTCAGATGTGGTAACCGAGGACACCCCTTACATCCAGCTCGCCATGCAAGTGGCGCAGAGCATCTCGCAGCGTTTCGAGTCCGCGGTGCGCGACGGGGAGATCTCCGAGGCGGAGTTCTTCGACCGCGAGCATGAGCAGATCCCGGGGACCGATCCGCAACAGTACCGTACCCGCTTCCTCACCTTCACGGACCAAGTGCTCCCCGAGATCCAGGAGCCACCGCTTGACGACGAGCACGTCATCGGCTGCTTTGCCATCGACGACCGGGGCTACATCCCCACGCACAACCGCAAGGTCTCTCACCCCCAGCGCCCGGACGACCCAGCGTGGAACGCCCGCTACGCCCGGCAACGCCGGATCTGGACCGACCGCACCGCGCAGGCTGCAGCACGCCATGAGCACCCCTTCCTGCTACAGACCTACCGGCGGGATATGGGCAGCGGTCGTTTCGATCTTATCCGGGATGTCTCTTCCCCCATCTACGTCAATGGCCGCCACTGGGGCGCAGTGCGGGTCCTTTATATCCCCCACACCTCGTAGCGGCCTCCTGTGACGGCGCATCCCGATGACGGCGCACCGATCGCCATCCGAGGCAGCTTGGACCAGGCATCTGCTGACTCTCCAACGCCTAGCAGGCGATGGCAGGCGCTGGAGGCGACAGGCGAAGCCTCAGGAGAAGAGCCGATACACCTTCTCCAGCGCCACTACCAGCGCCTCAACCTCTTCGTGGGTGTTGTACACCCCGAAGGAGGCGCGAGCCGTAGCGGGCACCCCGAAGCGCGCCATCAGCGGCTGAGTGCAGTGATGGCCGGCACGCACGGCGATACCCTGCTCGTCGAGGAGCATAGCGACATCGCTCGGATGAGCCCCTTCCATCACGAAGGAGACCGCTCCGGCCCGGTTCCGGGGGCGGCCGATGAGCTGAACGCCCGGGGTCGCCGCGATGGCCTCGGCAGCATGCGCCACCAAGACCTCCTCGCGGGCGGCGATCGCCTCACGATCGAGGCCGCGCATGTAGCGCAGGGCCTCACCGAGACCGATCACCCCGGCGATATTCGGTGTACCTGCCTCGAAACGTGCCGGGGGTTCAGCATACGTCGTCCCCTCGAAGGAGACGTGACGGATCATGTCGCCACCGCCCTGATAGGGCACCATCTCCGCCAGATGGTGGTAGCGGCCGTAGAGCACGCCGATACCGGTCGGTCCGTACGCCTTGTGCCCAGAGAAGGCGTAGAAATCGACCCCCAGGGCCTGTACGTCCACCGGCAGATGCGGCGCCGCCTGCGCGCCGTCGAGCATCACCGGGACACCGTGCTCGCGTGCCATGGCCGCGATCTCTGCCACAGGATTGACCGTACCCAGGGCATTGGAGACGTGGACCACGCTGACAAGGCGCGTCCGAGGGCCCATTAACCGGCGGAGCCCGTCGAGATCCACCTCGCCGTTGTCATCGATGGGAGCCACCCGCAGTACCGCCCCAGTCCGCTCGCAGAGGAGCTGCCAGGGGACGATGTTCGAGTGATGCTCCATATGGGTGACCAGGATCTCATCACCCGGCTGCAGGCGCGGTGCCACAAAGCTATGAGCCACCAGATTGATGGCCTCGGTAACGCCGCGGACAAAGACCACCTCCTCCTTGCGCTCGGCGTGGAGGAAGTGCTGCGCCTCGGTGCGCGCCGCCTCAAAGGCGGTCGTCGCCTCCTGCGAGAGGGTATGCACGCCACGATGGACATTGGCGTAGTAGCGCTGGTAGCAGTCAAGCTCAGCGTCGATCACCGCCTGGGGCTTCTGGGCGCTTGCCGCACTATCGAGATAGATCAGTGGTCGCCCGTTCACCTCGCGGCGCAGCACCGGGAAATCAGCTCGCACCCGATCGATATCCTTACGCCCTATCCGCAGCGGCTGCTCAACCCCGCTCATTCCTCGACGCCCTCCAGTTGCTCGCCGCCTGGCAGAAAACGACCCAAGATCGCACGCTCATAGGCCGCTGCTGGCGCGCAGCGCAGCGTATCGATCACCTCCGCGACGAAGGCG
>JBKGYE010000003.1:0-67358 GCA_046546255.1 Halorhodospira sp.
TGGAGGTCCAGCCGCAGCTGGTGCTGCTGCAGAAGACCCTGCTCAACATCGAGGGTCTTGGGCGCACCCTCTACCCGGACCTGGACTTGTGGACGACGGCCAAGCCCTTCCTGGAGCGCTGGATGCGCGAGGAGCTAGGACCGGCAGCAGCTCTTCGCAAACTGCGCAAGCAACTGCCGGAATGGAGCGACAAGCTGCCGGAGTTGCCCAATCGCATCGATCACGGCCTGGACGACCTGGCGAGCATGCGCGCCGAACTCCACCTCCATTGTCGCGAGATGGAACGGCTACGCCAAGAGGTCGACCGGGGTAACCGTCGGGTCTACGCAGCGATCGCCGGGGCGGCGCTGATCATCGCCGCTGTGCTGGCTCAAAGCGGCGAGGCCCCACCGGAGAAGCTCGCTGAGGTACCACCAGCCACGTGGGGGCTCGGCGGTCTCGGCCTGGCGGCCCTACTGCTCGCCATGCCGTGGCGGCGCTCCTGAGGAAGGTGCCCGGAGCAAGCCCACGCTCCAGCACAGCCCGGCGCTGAGCGCGGGCGGCTTCCCCGGGCAGCAGGCCCTTAATAGCGCTGATGCGACAGGGGGCGCTGCAGGGTCCCCTCCACCTCGGCGGCCTTTTCCTCACCGTAGATCGCCTCGATCAGGCGCAGGGCGAAATCCATAGCCGTTCCCGGACCGCGGGAGGTGATGAGGTTGCCATCGATCATCACGGTACGCTCCTCCGGCTCGATGCCGTACTGCTCCAGATGCCCCGGGAAGGCCGTGGCTCGTCGCCCCTGCAGCACACCGACCTTGGCCAGGACGCGGGGGGCGGCGCAGATGGCGCCGATCCAGCCAGCACGCTCGTTTTGCTCACGCAGCAGGCGGCTCAGGCGGGCATCCCCCTCCAGTCGCTCCGCCCCGGCTGCGCCACCGGGCAGCACAATGAGGTCGAAAGGCTGCTCGAGGACGGTTTCAAGCTCCGTATCGGGGCTGAGCAGCATGCCCCGGCTCGCCCGCACCACGCCCGGCTCCAGACCGGCGGCCACGACTTCGGCACCAGCGCGGCGGAGCAGATCGATCACGGTCACCGCCTCCAGCTCCTCGCAGCCGTGGGCCAGAGGCACTAGGACTCGTACGCTCATGGCTGACCCTCCTCGACGGGATGGCTCGTAGGATCGCTCACCAGTTCACTAACCGGCACGATGGCCACCCCCCGTTCCTGCAACTTCGGCAGCTCTCGCTCCAGCAGCTCCAGGGTCTCGGGGTAAGGGTGGCCGATGGCGATCACACCGCCCTGCTGCTGTGCAGCGGCGACAAAACGCTCGAACTGCTCGGCGATCACTTCCGGATCCCGCTGCGGATCCAGGAAAACGTGGCGCCGGGCATTGGCGACACCCTGCTCTTTGGCGATGCGCTGCGCGACTGTGCGCGCAGAAGTTCGGCTATCGATGAAGTAAAGATCTTCGCGCGCAGCCAACTCCTCCATCAACCATCTCATATGCCCAGGGTGGCGTGTAAGCAGGCTGCCCATGTGATTGTTCACCCCTGCTGCACCGGGGACCGCCTCTAGCGCTTGCCGCACCGTACGGCGCACGGTGGCCTCATCCATATCGAGCAGCAGAGCCCCAGGGCCTGGATGGATCCGGCGTCGCGCCTGCATCGGCAGATGCAGCATGACCTCACGTCCCGCTTCCTGTGCCCGCTCAGCCAGCTGGTGCCCATAGGGCGTATGGGGCAGTACCGCAAGCGTTACCTCAGCGGGCAGCTCGATGCTGCGCAACCCGGCGTGCCGCCGATCGCCGAGGTCGTCGATAATCAGCGCTGCCTGTTGTAGCGGCCAAGGAGTGGGGAGGGGAAGATCGCCCCAAGACATGGGCGAACGCGCCCCGGCTGCAGCCGCAGCGAGCAGCAGCCCAAGGCCGGCAGCCAGCGCGCGGAGCCAGCGGATGCTACTCAATGCCCTTTGAGGACCCGCAGGCCCTTGAGCAGGCTCAGCGCCTCATGGAGCACGTAGTCCTCCTGTGCCAATCCCTCCTCTTCTCCCGCGGTGGCCTCGCGTACGGCCGCAGGCCCTGCCGAGGCATCCCCGTCAGCCTCAGTGAGGCTCAGGTCCTCGACCACGATATCCGGCTGGATCCCTTCGTCCTGGATGGAACGCCCCTCCGGCGTGAAGTAGCGGGCTGTGGTCAGCTTCATCGCCGCCCCATCGAGCGGGAGTACGCTCTGCACGGACCCCTTGCCGAAACTCGGCTGCCCCATGATCACCGCACGACCCCGATCTTGCAGCGCACCGGCGACGATCTCGGAGCCGGAGGCCGAGCCCCGGTTGATGAGCACAACCAGCGGCACACCGCGGGTGCGATCAACCGGCGAGGCTTCGAAGCGCATCTCCGAGTCGCGCATGCGCCCCTCGGTGTAGACAATGCTCCCATTGGCAAGGAAGGCGTCGGCGACCGCCACCGAGGGCTGCAGCACCCCGCCGGGATTGTTGCGCAGGTCAAGTACTAGGCCGTCGAGGGCACCTCCATCGGCCTCCTCGAGCAGCTCCTCAAGGGCAGTGTAGAGCTCCGAGGCAGTCCGTTGCTGGAACTGGCTGATGCGCAGATAGCCGTATCCGGGCTCAAGCATGCGGCTGCGCACGCTCTCCACCTGGATGGTATCCCGCTTGAGCTCGAAACGCTTCTGCTCCTCTTCGCCCTCCGCGGCCCGCCGGACCGTGATCTCAACGCCTGTTCCAGGCTCGCCCCGGAGGCTGCGCACAACCTCACCGAGCTGCGTCCCCCGTACCGGTTCACCATCCACCCGTACGATGACATCCCCCGCCTGCACCCCGGCACGACTCGCCGGGGTATTGTCGATAGGGGCAACCACGCGGATCTCGTCGCCATCACGACTGAGCTCCAGCCCGATCCCGCTGAACTCGCCACGTGCACCTTCCTGCACCGCGGACAATTGCTGCTCGTCGAGGTAGGTGGAGTGGGGATCAAGCTCCGAGAGCATCCCCCGGATCGCGGCGTGGAAGAGCTCCTGGTCCGACACTTCCTCGACGTAGTCCCGCTTGATCCGGCTGTAGACCTCGGCGAGCAGCTCGAGCTCCGCCATCGGCAACTCCTCACTGCCTTCCTCCGGCTCCGCCTGGGCCGGTGCCAGGACAACACTCAGGGCAAGCAGGAGAGTGGCCAAGGTCAGGCTCCAGGGTTGCATCGCGACTCCTTTGAGATAACCGACGGTCGGGCTCAGCGCAGCCACTCCGTGGGGTTTTGGGGCTCGTCGCCCTTGCGGATCTCGAAATAGAGGCCGGGATCGCCGCGGTGGCCGCTGCTACCCACTGTGGCGACCCTCTGCCCGGCATCGACCCACTCCCCGACATCTACATAGAGCGCGTCATTGTGGCCGTACAGGGTCAGATAGCCATCACCGTGATCAATAATGGCCAGCAGACCGAGTCCGCGCAACCAATCACTAAAGACGACCCGGCCAGCGGCCACAGCGCTGACCTCGTCACCGGCCTCCGCCGCTACGATGATACCCGTATGCTTGAGCCCGCCGCCGCGGGAAGCGCCGAAAGGCTCTACGACCTCCCCGCTCACAGGCCAGGGCAGCTCTCCCCGGGCCTCGGCGAAGACCTGGTCGGCCGCCGCATCATCGGGGACATCGGCAAGCCGCTCACGCAGATCCTCGAGCAGTTCCTCCTGCTCGGCGAACTCGGCCTCAAGATCTCGGCGCTCGGTACCGCGCTCGGCGATCCGCGCCTCCAGCGCCTCCCGTTGAGCATCGCGCTCAGCGCGACGCTGCTCCAGGGCTTGGCGCTCCGCCCGAACCTCGTCCTCGAGACGCTCCAGCTCGACGATCTCGGCATTGAGCTCGCTGCGCATCTGCCGCAACGACGCCAACTCAGCCAGTGCGCGCTCGATACGCCTGCCCCGGGCTTGATTGAGGTAGTCATGGTAGACGAGCAGGCGCTGCGCTGTAGCTGGATCCTCCTGATTGAGCAGGAGCCGCAGCGCCCCTTCCCCAGCACTCGTGTAGGCGGCAACGATCTGCTCGGCGAGGGTCTGCCGATGCTGGGAGAGCCGCTCGGCCTCGGCCTCATACTCCGCCTGCAGCCGTGCGACCCGTTCACGGGCGGCATCCCGCTGTTCGCGAAGCCGAGCGAGCTCCCGAGCGGCCTCACTGGCCTTGCGCTCGAACCGAGCGAGCTCGGCCTCTACCTCGTCCCGCTGAGCTCGATCAGCCGCTAGCTGCTCCTCAAGCCTCTCCAGCTCGGTTTCGAGCGCTTCCAGCTCTTCCTGCTCCTGCTTGTAGTCCTCTGCCCCTACGCTGAAGACCACGACACCGAGCAGGGTAACTGCACCGTGCCGAAACCACTTTCGCTGGCCTGCGCCCATGCGGCCCCCCCTATCACCCCTTCTGCTTCGCATCATGGTAGCGCGACCACTGCCGAGCAGGCCTGCAGCCAGCCAAGACGGCTGGTATCATCGCGTGATCGGATCACGGTGATAGGGGCACGGTAGCGTCCATGCAGGAATTCCTTGAGTTCATCCAGAATCATTGGGGCCTTGTACTCGCCTTTGTGCTGGTCCTCGGCTGGTGGGTCGGCGGCGAGCTCTTCCATTGGTACAGCGGGGTCAAGCCCGTTGACGGGGACGCTGCTACGCGGCTCTATAATCGCGAGTCCGCGCGCTTTATCGATATGCGCCCACGCAAGGAGTACGACAGCGGACACCTACCCGGTGCGTTCAGCCTGCCCGAGGCGGAATTCGATCAGCTCATCGATAAGCTGCGCAAGGAGGCCACGGACGATCCACCGCTGATCGTCTACGATGAGCACGGACCGCAGGCGGCTCGTCTCGGGCGTAAGCTGCGCAAGGCGGGTTTCTCCCGGGTCTACCGGCTCAAGCATGGGCTGCGTACCTGGCAGGGCGGCGGCTACCCGATGGAGCAAGGCAAGAAGGGGTGAGGGAACATGGCAGAGGACAACGGTAACGGCAGCGTCGGTACGGCTGGCGAGGAGGGCATGCAGCAGCGCTTCCAGATCGCCAAGATGTACCTGCGGGATGTCTCCTTCGAGGCACCTAACGCGCCTACGACCTTCCGCGATGCATGGAAGCCGCAGATGGATGTCGAGCTCGGTACGCAGCACCAAGCCCTCGACGCGAGCACCTACGATGTCGTGCTCACGGTCACCGTCACGGCCCGCAACCATGAGCAGACCGCCTACCTGTGCGAGGTCAAGCAGGGCGGGGTCTTCCGCATCGAGGGCTTCCCCGAGGCGGAGATGGAGCGGGTGCTCGGCGCCTACTGCCCGGCTCAGCTCTTTCCCTTCGCCCGCGAGGCCCTCAATGACTTGGTCGTCAAGGGCGGTTTCCCGCAGCTGCTGCTCGCACCTGTCAATTTCGAGTCGCTCTATCAGCAGCAGAAACAGCGGCGCGAGCAAGGCGCCGACACCAGCGGGGCCGGTAACGGTACAGCCAGCGCCGGAGGGACACAGTAGCGCCATGGCCCGGATCGCGGTACTCGGTGCCGGGGCTTGGGGTACGGCCCTGGCTCGTGTGCTGGCCGTCAATGGCCATGAGATCCGGCTTTGGAGCCGAGACTCGACACACGCCGCAGCGATCAACGAGGCGAGGGAGAACCAACGGCATCTGCCGGGCTGCTCCTTGCCGCAATCCCTGACTGCCACGGCGGATCTCGCCACCGCCCTTGAGGGCTGCGATTGGATCCTGATCGCAGTACCGAGCAGCGCCTTCCGCAGCCTGATCGAGCAGCTCGCCACCTACCAGCCAGCGAAGGTTGTCTGGGCCACCAAGGGGCTGGAGTCAGAATCGGGCGGATTCCTCCACGATGTAGTGACCGCGACGATCAAGCCGATACCGGCGATGGCGGTCATCTCTGGACCGAGCTTCGCCGCCGAGGTCGGGCGTGACCTCCCTACGGCCATCACCGTCGCTGCCTCGGAGCCAGCGCTGGCCGCCGAGGTGGTGGACGCCTTCCACAACGAACGTTTCCGACCCTACTCGGCTACGGACATGCTCGGCGTTGAGCTCGGCGGGGCGGTCAAGAACGTCCTCGCCGTGGCGACCGGGGTTAGCGATGGTCTCGGGCTCGGCGCCAATGCCCGCGCAGCGCTGATTACCCGCGGGCTAGCGGAGATCTCCCGGCTCGGGACCGCCCTGGGAGCGGAGCCACAGACCCTGATTGGTCTCGCCGGGATGGGCGACCTGCTGCTGACCTGCACCGACGATCAGTCCCGCAACCGGCGATTCGGCTTTGCCCTCGGCCAGGGCGCGAGCCCGGAGGCCGCGCTCAACGCAGTGGGCAGCACCGTGGAGGGGGTCCGCACCGCCGCAGAGCTCCATCAGCTAGCCGCTCGGCACGGGGTGGAGATGCCGATCTGTGAAACCGTCCATCAGGTGCTTGCGGGTGAGCTCCCCCTTGAGCAAGCCGTTCCCGCCCTCATGGAGCGCTCGCCCAAGGCCGAGTTCGGTGACTGAGCTGGCGATTGCCGCTTAGGGCTCCATCCCCAGCTCCTTGATCTTCCGGGTTAGGGTGTTCCGGCCCCAGCCGAGCAGGCGTGCCGCCTCCTGTCGATGGCCGCCGCTGTGGGCCAGCGCAGCCCGGATTAGGGTCCGCTCAAAGGCGGGCAAGGCATCATCGAGCAGGCCTACCCGCCCTGCCGCCAGGGCCTGATCAGCCCACTGGGCCAAGATACCCTCCCAATCACCGCCACTGCGCGGGACGGCCTCGTTGCTCGTCTCCGCGCGCAGCTCTGGCGGCAAATCCTCGGGGACGACCTCCTGGCCGCTCGCCATCACCGTTAACCAGCGGCAGGTATTCTCCAGCTGACGGACGTTACCCGGCCACTCGAGTGCCATCAGGCGCTGCTCCACCTCTGGATGCAGCACCTTCGGCTCGACATTGAGCTCCCGGGCAGCAGCGGCCAGGAAACGCCGGGCGAGGGCGGGGATATCCTCGCGACGCTCACGCAAAGGCGGCAGCCGGATACGGATGACGTTCAAGCGGTGGTAGAGATCCTCACGGAACCCCTTTTCCCGAACCCGTTCTTCCAAGTCCTGGTGGGTAGCGGCGATGATGCGTACGTTCACCCGCATCGCCGTATGAGCCCCGACACGATAGAACTCCCCATCAGCGAGCACGCGCAGCAGGCGCGTCTGCAGGTCCGCCGGCATATCGCCGATCTCATCGAGGAACAGGGTACCGCCATCGGCCTGCTCAAAGCGCCCATGACGGGTCTGCTGCGCCCCGGTGAAGGCTCCCTTCTCGTGTCCGAAGAGTTCGGATTCCATCAGGTCATGGGGAATAGCTGCCATGTTCAGGGCCACGAAGGGCCCATCAGCGCGAGGGCTATGCCGGTGTAGGGCCCGAGCGACCAGCTCCTTACCGCTACCCGACTCCCCAGTGAGCAGCACCGTCACACTCGAGCGTGAGAGCCGGCCGATGGCACGGAAGACCTCCTGCATCGCCGGTGCTTCGCCGAGCAATTCCGCCGAGCCTTCTCCTTCGGCTGGCGTGCCGCTGCTGCGGTAGCGACTGGCCACGGCGCGGCCGGTGAGATCCACGGCCTCATCCACGTCGAAAGGCTTGGGCAGGTACTCGAAGGCCCCGCCTTCGTAGGAGGCCACCGCAGCGTCGAGATCGGAATAGGCGGTGATCACGATCACGGGCATCTCAGGGGCGTGCTCCTGGACGCGGGCGAGCAGCGCCAGTCCGTCGGTACCTGGCATGCGGATATCGGTGATCAGCGTATCTGGCTGCCGATCCGTCAGCGCAGCCAGGGCCGCATCACCGCTGTCGAAGGCCTCAACCCGGTGTCCTGCCCGCTGCAACGCCTTCTCCAGCACCCAGCGGATCGAACGATCGTCGTCAACCACCCATACCAGGGATTCGGCGTCACTCATGGTCCGTCTCCATGGGTAACCAGATGGTGAAGACCGTCCGGCCAGGCTCGCTGAGGCACTCGATAAGCCCGCCGATGCGGCTGACCAGGCTCTGCGCAATGGGCAACCCTAGACCGGTCCCCTCAGCACGGGAGGTCACCATCGGATAGAAGATTTGCTCCTGCTGCTCGGGGGGGATCCCTGGACCATCATCGATGACGTCGATCCGTGCCACGAGCCGGTGCGGCCGATTAGCGATGGTGAACTGGCGCTGGGTCCGGGTTCGCAAGGTGATATGCCCGCCGGGGGCGACCGCCTGTCGGGCATTACGCACCAGGTTGAGCACGGCCTGGACCAGGTGATTATGCTCAGCAAGCACGGCCGGGATGCTCGGATCGTAGTCGCGATGGATGTAAACAGGGTCACTGCTCCCAACGCCCTCGGCATCCTCTGCCACCACCAGGGCACGGACCCGTTCAAGGACCTCGTGGATATTGACCCATTCCTGCCGGGCAGGGGCATTCGGCCCGAGCAGGGCATCCACCAGCTGCTGTAGCCGATCCGCCTCACGGATGATGACCTGGGTATACTCTCGGTGCTCGCTGTGCGGGAGCTCCATCTCGAGCAGCTGCGCCGCCCCGCGCAGCCCCCCGAGCGGATTCTTGATCTCGTGCGCCAGGCCCCGGATCAGCTCCTGGACGGCGCGATTCTGGGAGAGCAGGTGCTGCTCGCGGGTGATACGGGCGTGGCGGTCGACCTCGGCGATCTCGATCAGGACGCGGTCCGCAGCGAGAGGAGTGATTGTGCAGTCGACCGTGACTGGCTGCTCGTCGCGTACCGGCAAGCGCCGTTCGCGCTGGGTATAGGCACCGCCGGTGCTCAGCGTGGCGCTGATCAGCTCGTGCAGCAGCTCAGCACCGCGGATGACCT
The DNA here is from genome assembly GCA_046546255.1 of Halorhodospira sp. GTDB lineage: Bacteria > Pseudomonadota > Gammaproteobacteria > Nitrococcales > Halorhodospiraceae > Halorhodospira. Next base: position 8,813 of record JBKGYE010000003.1, read on the forward strand.
GGGTCAAGGGCTGGTGGAGGACCTGACGACTACTGACCCGGAAGAGGGTCTCGGCGGCGTGGTTGACGTGCAGCACGCGGATACGGTCATCGACGAGCAGCACCGCCGTGGTCAGCTCGTCCAGGATCTGGGCTTGTGGGTCCTCGCGCTCGCTCATACTGATCCCTCTGCAAGGCGCGGGCCAATACCGCTCACGCCCCGTGAGACGGCCCCTCCATCCTCGTTGCATGCACATGCTAGCGATACCTGCACAAAAAAGGGGCGGCAGCCCACCGGCTCCGCCCCCGATTCGTGCATATGATCGCCCGGCAGCTTAGACGCTGTAGTAGAGGTCGAACTCCACCGGGTGGGTGGTCATGCGCAGGCGCGTGACCTCCTCCATCTTCAGCTCGATATAGGCATCGATGAGATCGTCCGAGAAGACCCCGCCCTGCTTGAGGAACTCGCGGTCCTGATCCAGGGCCTCGAGCGCCTGGTCGAGCTGGAAGGCAACCTTCGGGATCTCCTTCTCCTCCTCCGACGGCAGATCGTAGAGATCCTTGTCCATGGCATCGCCGGGGTGGATCTTGTTGCGGATCCCGTCGATGCCCGCCATCAGCATGGCAGCGAAGGTGAGATAGGGATTGCCGGTCGGGTCCGGGAACCGGACCTCGATCCGACGCGCCTTGGGGTGGGAGACGTAGGGCACGCGCACCGAAGCGGAGCGGTTACGTGCCGAGTAGGCGAGCAACACTGGCGCCTCGAAGCCCGGGACGAGGCGCTTATAGCTGTTGGTCGAGGCGTTAGCGAAGGCATTGATCGCCTTGGCGTGCCGGATGATGCCACCGATGTAGTAGAGCGCCTCCTCGGAGAGCCCGCCGTATTGATCACCGGCAAAGATGTTTTTTCCCCCCTTGGAGACCGACTGGTGGACGTGCATGCCACTACCGTTGTCGCCGACCAGCGGCTTGGGCATGAAGGTCGCGGTCTTGCCGTAGGCGTGGGCGACGTTGTGGACGCAGTACTTGAGGGTCTGCAGCTCGTCAGCCTTCTTGAGCAGGGTGCGTGCGGCGACGCCGATCTCGCACTGGCCGGCGGTGGCCACCTCATGGTGGTGGACCTCCGGCTCCAGACCCATCTCCTCCATCGCCTGGCACATGGCGCTGCGGATGTCGTGCAGCGAGTCCACCGGCGGGACGGGGAAATAACCACCCTTCACGCCGGGACGGTGACCGATGTTGCCATCCTTGTAGACCCGCTCGGAGTTCCAGCCGGCCTCTTCGGAGTCGATCTGGTAGAAGGAGCCGCTCATGTCCGCGCCCCAGCGGACATCGTCGAAGACGAAGAACTCGGGCTCGGGACCGAACAGGGCGGTGTCGCCGATACCAGTAGCAGCTAGATAGGCCTCAGCACGGCGCGCTAGCGAGCGCGGATCGCGATCGTAGCCCTGCAGTGTGCTCGGCTCGAGGATATCGCAGACCAGCTTCAGGGTCGGCTCGTCATAGAAAGGATCCAGGGTGGCGGTATCAGGGTCGGGGAGCATAATCATGTCCGACTCCTGGATCCCCTTCCAGCCCTGGATCGAGGAGCCGTCGAACATCGATCCATGCTCGAAGAGATCCTCATCGACCTGGGCGGCGGGCAAGGTCACGTGCATCTCCTTGCCGCGGGTATCCGTAAAGCGAAGATCCACAAACTTGATGCCTTCGTCCTCAATAAGCTTGAGGACCTCTTCTCCGGTGCGCGCCATAAGCTTATCTGCCTCTGCTTGGGTTTCGGGTGTGGCCCGCTCCACTTCGGTGCAGCGCCTCACTGCTATGCTTTATTGTGGGGCATTTCGGACTCAAGCGCATCCAGCCCGTCACCATCCGCACGTGCGGTGGCCCCAACGGCGAGTCAGTCACCGCCAACGCGGATACGGATACGGTGCTCACCACCTCTTTCCGTCTCGTCGATAGCGAGTACCTCGTGGCCATGGACCCGGCACCAGGCCGGGATATCTTCTAAAGCGCCGGGATCCGTGACGGCCACCTCCAGCTCGTCGCCGGCCGCTAGGCCGGCCATCCGTGCCTGGGTACGGATGACGGGCATAGGGCACATCAGGTGACGGCAGTCGAGCACCTCAGCCCTGGTCATGCTCACCCCCGATATACCACTCGGCGGGCACCGCATACGGCGCCATCGGCGGGACCCTCAGTGAGCGCACATGGCCCTCGGTATCTTCCAGCTCCAGCTCCACGTGCTCGGCATTGCGACCGGCCGAGTAGCGGGCCACCAAGCGTGCCGCGAGCTCCAGGTCAGGCTCAGACCACGTACCGTCGAGCAGGGCCACGGGACCGCTGTGGCTAACAGTGCGCAGGTGGGGATAGCGACGCCGGTACCCTTGCAGGAAATGGGTCTCGCCGGCCTCGCGGGCGATGATCAGCTTCAGATGTGGTAGCGGGCGCAGGTGGCGTCCCACTTTCAAGAGCATGATGTCATCCATGTCGTAGTTCTTGGCGCCACGCGCCTGCCACAGATCAGCAAGCTTGGCGGCGTAGTGAGCATCGGTCAGGAAGCAACAGCCACCGGCCGGCTGCGCCCAGGTCTCCAAGCCTAGCTCGCGGGCGAGGCGCATCTGCGGCTTGCGCGTACGGCCGTGGAACCCCTTCAGGCGGTCGCGGTCGACCCACCCTTCGCGCTCCGGCAGCGTCGGCTCAAGATACTGCGCCGAGAGCGGTCGCAGCAGACGATCACCGGCGCCAGTGTCACGCTCGATGACCGGTAGATGCTTGCGGGTCTGCGACTTAGGTCGCTGGCCGATCACCTCGCCGGTGACAATGAAGTCGAAGCCATGGGCCTCCATCCATTCACGGGCCTTGCGCACCATAAAGACCTTGCAGTCCAGGCAAGGGTTGAGGTTGGCGCCGTAGCCGTAGCGGGGGTTGGTAAGGACCGTCTTGTAGGCCTCAATCACGTCAACGATATGCAGGCGAATACCGAGCCGCTCGGCCACCCAAAGGGCGTTGTTGCGTTTGGGCTGCTGTTGCTTATCTTGGCGGATGGCGTGGGTATGCCCCTCCACACAGAAACCGGTATAGAAGTTGACACCCTCGACATGCACGCCCTGTTCCTGCACAAGGCGGGCTGCGAGCATGGAGTCGAGTCCACCGGAGATCAGCGCCACGGCCTTGGGTTGATCGGACATAGGGCCTACTGCGGTCCAGAGCTATAGGCCTGATTCTACCAAATGGCGCCGCCGTGCTTCGCTCATAACCGCAAAGCAGCTTAGGGGATCGTTCACTGAAAACCGGTTGCGGGCCCCTGCAAGTGGCCGGGACAGACCGCTATACTGCGCCGCTACTGCGCACGAAGCCGACGGCATCAACGGAGGCGAGCTTGGCCGAGCGACCGCGGGACTTCCAAAATCTTATCCTCAATCTGCAGGCGTATTGGGCGCGTCAGGGGTGTGTCGTCCTGCAGCCGCTGGATATGGAGGTGGGGGCGGGAACCTTCCACCCGGCCACCTTCCTGCGCGCTGTAGGCCCTGAGCCCTGGCACGCGGCCTACGTCCAACCCTCACGGCGACCGACGGATGGGCGCTACGCGGAGAACCCGAACCGGCTGCAGCACTATTACCAGTTCCAGGTGGTGCTCAAGCCCTCGCCAGCGGACTTCCAGGAGCGCTATCTCGGCTCACTGGAGCAGCTCGGGATCGATCCCCAGGTGCATGACATCCGCTTCGTCGAGGACGACTGGGAGTCGCCTACGCTCGGCGCCTGGGGGCTAGGCTGGGAGGTCTGGCTCAACGGCATGGAGATCAGCCAGTTCACCTATTTCCAGCAAGTCGGTGGCCTCGATTGCCGACCGGTGATGGGGGAGATCACCTATGGCCTTGAGCGTATCGCCATGTACCTACAGAACGTGGAGAGCGTCTTCGACCTCGTCTGGACCCATACCGATGCCGGTGCGGTAACTTACGGCGACGTCTTCTACCAGAACGAGCGGGAACAATCGGTGTACAACTTCGAGCAGGCACCGGTGCAGGAACTGCTGCACGCCTTCTCCCACCAGGAACAAGAATGTCAGCGACTGGTTGCGCAGAGACTGCCCCTGCCAGCCTACGAGCAGGTCCTCAAGGCCTCGCACACCTTCAACTTGCTCGATGCACGAGGGGCGATCTCAGTCACCGAGCGCCAGGGCTATATCCTGCGTGTGCGCGACCTTGCCCGCGCCGTAGCACGCAGCTACTACGAGGCGCGTGAGGCCCTCGGCTTCCCTATGCTGCGGCAGGACAAGGAGCCCGCCCATGGCTGACCGGCAACCCCTGCTCATCGAGATTGGCACCGAAGAGCTGCCGCCGCAGGCCTTGCGGCGGCTCATGAATGCTTTCCGCGACGATCTAGTTGGAGGACTCAGTGAGCACCGCCTGGATCCGGCGGGTGTGCAGGCCTTTGCCACTCCGCGACGCCTGGCGGTGCGTATCGACGGCCTTGAGACCCGCCAGGCCGACGAGCAGATCGAGCGCCTCGGCCCGAAGGTAGCGGCGGCCTACGACGCTGCAGGCCATCCGACCAAGGCCGCTGAGGGATTCGCACGCTCCTGCGGCGTAGGGGTGGAAGCCTTGGAAACCGTGAGCACCGACAAGGGCGAGCGCCTCGTCTGGCGCGGTATACAGCCCGGTGAGGCGGCTGAGGCGCTGATCCCCCGGCTGGTAGAGGCCGTACTGGAGCGACTGCCGATCCCCAAGCGCATGCGCTGGGGGAAGGGCGAAGTCGAATTCGTCCGTCCCGTGCACTGGACTGTCGCCCTGCTCGGCGAGGCGGTCATCCCCGGGACGATCCTGGGGATCACCACTGGCCGGGTCACCTACGGGCACCGTTTCCACGGGGCAGGACGCCGTGGGATCGAGATCGACAAGCCCGCTTCCTACGAGCGGCTACTGTACGAGGAGGGCTATGTTATCGCCGACTTCGAGGAGCGACGGCAGAGGATCGAGGCCGGCGTACAACGCGAGGCCGCAGCAGCCGGAGGCTGCCCGATCGGCGATGACGCCCTGCTCGACGAGGTCACGGCGTTGGTGGAATGGCCAGTGCCCCTGTCCGGGGATTTCGATGAGCGCTTCCTGACGATCCCAGAAGAAGCACTGATCTCGAGCATGCAGGGCCACCAGCGTTGCTTTCCGGTCCGCGGTGAAGACGGCGCTCTGCGACCGATCTTTATCACAGTCGCCAATATCGAAAGCCGTGAGCCTGAAGAGGTGCGCCGGGGCAACGAGCGGGTCATCCGCCCGCGCCTGGCGGATGCAGAATTCTTCTGGCAACAAGATCGACGTAGCCCGCTCTCGGCGCGTTTGGCCTCGTTGCGCGAGGTGGTTTTCCATCGACGCCTGGGGGATTTGCACCCCCGCAGCGAGCGTATCAGCGAGCTCGCCGGTAGCATCGCCGGGGAGGTCGGTGCTGATGTAGCGGCCGCCCAGCGGGCTGGTTTGCTCGCCAAGTGTGACTTGGTCACAGAGATGGTCGATGAGTTCCCGGAGTTGCAGGGGGTCATGGGCGGACACTACGCCCGAGCCGACGGTGAGGGCGAGGCTGTAGCCCGGGCCATCGGCGAGCATTATCGTCCCGCCTTCGCCGGTGACAGGTTACCGAGCACCACCGAGGGACAGGCTGTGAGCATCGCCGACCGGGCCGATACGCTGGTCGGCATCTTCGCCGCCGACGGTCCGCCCTCGGCCGACAAGGATCCGTTCGGGCTACGCCGGGCGGCCATCGGTCTGCTGCGCTGCCTCATCGAAGGCGGGCACGACTTGGCGCTAGGGGCACTCTTCACGGAAGCGGCCGAACGCATCGAGGCTGGCTGCAATGAGGTGCACACCGCAGGCATACCGGAGCAAGTGCGCCAGTTCTGCCACGAACGCCTGCGTGGCTACTACCTGGAACAGGGTTATGCACCCGAGGTCTTTGAGGCTGTAGCAGCGGCGACACCCAGCACACCGCTGGACTTCCATCGCCGGCTGAGCGCCTGTACCGCCTTCCGCGAGCGACCGGAGGCGCAAGCTCTGGGCGAGGCGAATAAGCGCATCGGCAACATCCTGCGCCGGGCCGAAACGGCCCCCGAGACCGGGCCTGAGGGCATTGAGGTGGCTGGGGAGCCAGCGGAGCAGGCCCTAGCCGAGGCACTGCGTACAGCCTGGGCCCAGGCGCAGCCACAGATCGCTACCGGGGCGTACGATGCGGCGCTGACCGCTTTGGCGGCGCTCCATGAGCCGGTCGACCGTTTCTTTGAAGAAGTCTTGGTGATGGCTGAGGATCCGGCGACGCGGCAGCGTCGGCTAGCGCTGCTCGGTGCCGTGAAGCGAGCCTTCGAGGCCGTGGCGGACCTCTCCCATCTGCCGGGGTAATACGCGATGAGGACGCCCTGGGTCATCCTGGATCGCGATGGGGTCATCAATCACGATTCGGACGCCTTTATACGCACCCCGGCGCAGTGGCAGCCGATCCAGGGGAGCCTGTGCGCTATCGCCGCTCTGACCCGAACCGGCTGGCGGGTCACGGTAGCGTCCAATCAATCCGGTATCGCCCGGGGACTGCTGGATACGCCGACCCTGGCGGCGATCCACGAACGGCTCTATGCAGCGGTAGCCGAGGCTGGCGGACGGATCGATGCCCTGGCTTACTGCCCCCACGGTCCGGAGGATGGCTGTGACTGCCGCAAGCCGCGTACCGGGCTCTATCGGCAGCTGGCCAGCGAGCTCGCAGCCACGCTGCCCGGGACGCCGGTGATCGGCGACTCGAGGCGAGATCTGGAGGCTGCGGTACGCGTCGGTGCTCGGCCGATGCTCGTGCGCACCGGCAAAGGGGAGCAAACCCTAGCTAGCGGGGAGCTACCACCGGGGACGGAGATCTATCCGGACCTCGCCGCCGCAGCAGCACAGTTGCTGGAAGAGGAGGAACCCACTTGAGCCGGCAAGGCACACCGCGGGAATGGCTCGGCAGCATCACGCATCTGGCCCTGATGGGGATCACAGCACCGATCTGGGCACTCATCGGCCTGTTGACCTATCCCCTGGGGTACACGGCCCGCTATCGCTGGCACGCGGCCTGGGGGCGACTGATCATCGAGTCGCTTCGCCCCCTCTGTGGGTTGGGGTATCGCGTGCATGGGCTGGAGCATCGCCCCCGACAACCTTGCGTCGTGATGGCCAAGCACCAATCGGCCTGGGAGACGCTAGGACTGCTGAAGTGGTTCGCCCCCCAGACTTGGGTCCTCAAGGAGTCCTTGCTGCGCATCCCCTTCTTCGGCTGGGGACTACGTCTGCTCGAGCCTATCGCGATCGACCGTCAAGCACGCGGCACGGCCCGGCAGCAGGTCCTGGCGCAGGGTACGGATCGACTTCAGCGTGGGCGCTGGGTCGTGGTCTTCCCTGAAGGGACTCGGGTACCACCAGGGCAAAAAGGGCGCTATCGCCAAGGCGGCGCCGAGCTGGCGATCCAAGCAGGGGTCCCGGTCCTGCCAGTGGCGCATAACGCCGGCAGTTTTTGGCCCCGTAACAGCATCCTGCGTCGCAGTGGCGAGATCCAGGTAGAGATCGGTCCACCGATTCCCACCACTGGGCGCACCCCGGAGGCCGTCATCGCGGATGTCGAGGCCTGGATTGAGGGGCGGATGGCCGTGCTGGAGCGTCGCCGCAACAGCAACGGCTGAGAGCCGCCCCTCACCGCTTCCCACGACTTGAGCCAACCTTGCCGCAGCCCGTCCCCGGCCGGTCGTGGGGGGGGTGTCACGCCTCTTGGCAGGAGTGACGCCCGATGGCCTCCTCTCCCCGGTGAGCTAGACGTCAAGATTGGAGACAGCGAGCGCATTACGCTCGATGAATTCGCGGCGTGGTTCGACGTGGTCCCCCATCAGGGTGGTGAAGATCTCATCGGCAGCCACGGCGTCGTCGATGGTCACCCGCAGGAGGCGCCGGGTCTCCGGATTCATGGTCGTCTCCCAGAGCTGATCAGGATTCATCTCGCCCAATCCCTTGTAGCGCTGGATCGTCTGCCCGCGCTTGGCCTCTTCCATCAGCCACTCCACTGCCTCACGGAGTGTCGCGATCGGGCGGCTGCGCTCTCCCCGTACCACCTTGGCATCCTCGTGGATCAACCCCTCCAGCAGACGGGCCAGGCCCTTGATCGTCTCGTACTCAGCGGACAGGAAGAACTGCGGATTGAAGCAATAGCGTTGATCCAGGCCGTGGCGGCGACGCGTCACCACCGCCTCGCGGAAGCCGCCATCGGGTCCACGCTCGATCTCGACCCGGTAGGACATGCTAGCATCCGTCGCTTCGTTGACCCGCTCCACAAGGAGCTGGAACCACCTCTCCATGGCCTCAGCATCTGTGATGGTCTGCTCATCCCGCGCGGGTAAGGCCGTCATCTGCTCTAGGAGAAGCGGATCCCAGCGTCGGGCGACATTGTCGATGAGCTCCATCGCCTCGTAGTAGCGCCGCGCCAGGCGCCCGAGGGCATCGCTGGTGATGGGCGGCATACCACCACCTGGATGCAGGGCGGCACTGTCGAGGGCGAGCTCAAGGAGGTACTCGGTCAGTTCCCGCTCATCCTTGACGTAGTGCTCCTGCTTGCCGCGTTTGATCTTGTACAGCGGCGGCTGTGCGATGAAGACGTTCCCACGCTCGACGAGCTCACGCATCTGTCGATAGAAGAAGGTCAGCAGCAACGTACGGATGTGGGAACCATCCACATCCGCATCGGTCATGATGATGATCCGATGATAGCGCAGCTTGTCCGGGTCGAAATCATCGCGTCCAATGCCGCAGCCGAGCGCCGTGATCAGGGTCCCGACCTCGGCGGAGGAGAGCATCTTGTCAAAACGGGCCTTCTCAACATTCAAGATCTTGCCCTTAAGCGGGAGAATGGCCTGGGTGCGCCGATCGCGCCCCTGCTTGGCAGAGCCGCCGGCAGAATCTCCCTCGACTAGGTAAATCTCCGCCTTCGAGGGATCACGCTCCTGGCAATCGGCGAGCTTGCCCGGCAGACCGGCCACATCCAGGGCATCCTTGCGCCGGGTCATCTCTCGCGCCTTGCGTGCCGCTTCGCGGGCCCGACAGGCCTGTAGCACGCGGTCGGCGATCGCGCGAGCCTCTGCCGGATGCTCGGCAAGGAAGGTCTGCAGGGACTCCGAGAGCAACGACTCGACGACGCCCTTGACCTCGGAGGAAACCAGCTTGTCCTTGGTTTGCGAGGAGAACTTCGGATCCGGCGCCTTCACCGAGACCACGGCTGTGAGCCCTTCCCGGACGTCTTCGCCGGTAGGCGTAGACTTGAGCTTCTTGAGATAGCCCTCAGCCTCGAGATAGTTGTTGACGGTGCGAGTCAGCGCCCCGCGGAAGCCGGCCAGATGCGTCCCTCCGTCGCGCTGCGGGATATTGTTGGTGAAGCAGAAGATATTCTCCTGATAGGAGTCATTCCACTGCATCGCCACATCCACGCCGATGCCGTCACGCCAGGCCGCCACATAGAAGACCGTCGGGTGCAGCGGGGTCTTGTTACGGTTGAGGTGCTCGACGAAGGCGCGGATCCCGCCGCTGTACTCGAAGAGATCCTCTTTCTCGGTACGCTCGTCCTTTAGGAGGATTCGTACACCCGGGTTGAGGAAGGAGAGCTCGCGAAAGCGCTTGGCCAGGATGTCGTAATTGTACTGGACGTCGGTGAACACCGCCTCGGAGGGCTTGAAGGTGATTCGCGTCCCCGTCTGCTCGGTCTCGCCGACGACCTTGAGCTCGGTAACCGGCTCGCCGTTGCTGTACTCCTGAAGATAGACCTTGCCATCACGCTCGATCACCAAGCGCAGGCGCTCAGAGAGGGCATTGACGACCGAGACGCCGACTCCGTGCAGACCGCCGGAGACCTTATAGGAGTTGTCGTCGAATTTCCCGCCAGCATGGAGGACGGTCATGATCACCTGCGCTGCGGGGACGCCCTCTTCAGCGTGGACGTCGACCGGGATCCCGCGGCCATTGTCGGTGACTGTCACCGAGTGATCGGCATGGAGGGTCACGGAGATCTCAGAGCAATGACCGGCGAGGGCCTCATCGATGGCATTGTCGAGGACCTCGAAGACCATGTGGTGGAGGCCGGTGCCGTCGTCGGTATCGCCAATGTACATGCCTGGGCGCTTGCGGACGGCATCCAGCCCTCGCAGCACCTGAATGCTCTCGGAATCGTAGTGAGGCGTAATCTCCGTCGTCATCGCTCTCGTCAGCCTCTCCAGGGTGCGTCGTCGCCGACCAGCGGTCGTAAACGGGCATTATACCATCGTGGCAAGGGTCCCTTGGTGAAGGGTGTACCAGTTGCCTGTGGGCAAGCAGGCGGGCAGGCCCTCGGCGTCGATGGCACTGAGAAAGACTTGCCCCGGACCTGTGCTTACCGTCTCGAGGACGGTCTGCAGGTGCTGTGGATCCAGCTCCGCAGGCAGGTCATCGATGAGCAGCACTGGAGCCAGACCGCGCTCAGCCCAGAGCCTGATCTCAGCGATGAGCAAGGCGACGACCAACAGCTTCTGCTGCCCACGGGAGAGGGCATCAGCCGCCGGCAAGCGCCCGTGGCTGAACACCAGATCCGCCCGATGCGGCCCACGCCCTGTAAACCCTTGTGCCCAGTCACGGGCTTGCTGCTCGGCGAAGAGCTCGGCCCAGGATCCTTCCTTCGGTGCACCCCGTTGATAGCGCAGTTGCAAGCCCTCCAAGCCCAACCAGTGGTGGACCAGCGTTTCCCAGGCTGGCTGCAGGGCCTTGACGAAACGTGCTCTCGCTGTATCGAGGGCCTCTGCGTACTCGATGAGCACCGGGGTCCAAGCCTTCTCGGTGCGCTGATCGCCACTGCGCAAGGCGGCATTGCGCTGGCGTAGCGCCTGGTGATAGCGCAAGGCCAGGTTGCGATAGCCGGGTTCCACGTGGAACGTACCCCAATCGAGGAATTGCCGACGTACGCGAGGCCCGTCAAGGATCAGGCGCTGATGCTCAGTGTTAATCACCTGCACAGGGAGGCGCTCAGCCAGGCTGGAACGGCCAGGGGCCTCAGCACCGTTGAGCCGCAGGCGCGTCTGGCCGCTGCTGTAGCCGACGCCGATACGGTCACCGCCGCGCCTTCCTGTCACCCGGACCTCGCTTGCCCCCCAGCGAATCAGCCGCTCCGGTCGCCGTGTGCGGAAGGAGCGTACTCGGGCGAGGAAGAAGATAGCCTCAAGCAGACTTGTCTTTCCGGCACCATTGGGCCCGATCACCACGTTTATCCGCGGGTGCGGGTGCACGCAGGCATCAGCAAGGTTGCGAAAGCCATGGACTGTCAGCTCTTCCATGCCACTACAAGCGCATGGGCATGATCACGTAGCGTGCATGCTCCACCCCTTCGCCGCGTAGCAGCCCAGAGCTGTTAGCATCCGTCAGCGTAACCTGGACCCGCTCGGTGTCCATAGCACCAAGGGCATCGAGGAGATAATTGGCGTTAAAGCCCAGCTCGACGGCCTCGCCACCGTACTCGATCTCCAGCTCTTCCTCGGCCTCTTCCTGCTCCGGGTTATGGGAGCCGATCCGTAAGGTCTCGCCCTCCGCGGCAAAACGTACGCCCCGATACTTCTCGTTGGAGAGGATGACCACCCGGCTCAAGGCTTGGCGCAGGGCCTGACGATCGACGAGGAGGTGCTTATCCCCGTCCTGAGGGATGACACGGTTGTAATCAGGGAAAACCCCATCAATCAGCTTGGAGGTAAAACGCACCGTATTCAGGGTGACACGGATGTGGTTCTCTCCAAGCTCTAGCCGTGCCGGTTCATCAGCGTCATCGAGCAGCCGCATGAGCTCTTGGACCCCTTTTCGCGGGACAATGACCTGGCGAGGCTGGGCAACGGTGATCGGGGTCTCGCCTTCGGCGAGGGCAAGGCGGTGGCCATCGGTGGCCACAGTACGGGCACCACGGCCGGTCAACTCGAGCAGCAGGCCGTTGAGGTAATAGCGAACATCGTGTTGCGCCATGGAGAAATGGGTGCACTCAATCAGTCGTCGCAGCTCTCCTCGAGGGAGCTCGACAGCCTCTGTCGCGCCGATCGATTCTATCTCCGGGAATTCTTCCACCGGCAACGTTGCAAGAGAGAAGCGGCTGTTACCGGCTCGCAGGTTTGCACGGCCCTGCTCAAAGCTGATCTGGAGCTGAGCCCATTCAGGGAGATTACGGCAAATATCGAGCCACTTGCGTGCAGGCAGGGTGATCGCCCCGTCGCTGGTCGTCTCGACATCGATATGGGCGACGAGCTCGACTTCCAGGTCGGTTGAGGTCAAGCGTAGTTGTCCCGTTTCTGCCTCGACACGGATGTTGCCGAGCACGGGTAGGGTTTGTCGACGCTCAACGACCCCGACGATTGCCTGCAGGGCAGTGAGCAGAGGTTCGCGTTGGACTTCGAAGCGCATAAGTCATCCTCGGTTGGCTACAGCAACAACTAGCACTATATTTAAAGATTGTTGTTGTTATTGGGGCCGGGGGTGTTCTGTGGAAAAGTCTTTAACTCGTTGTATTTAGAGGCGTTATTCTGTGTGTGTCTTGTGGATAAACTTGTGCAGCAGCTGTGGGAAAGCTGTGGATGGACTGTGCAAAACTTACGCAGGCTGAGTACTCCACAGCTTTCCCACAGGGTATCCACAAGGTTCTCCACAGGGTTTTCCACAGGCCGGCAGTCATGTGCTCAGGGTCCTCAGCAGGTTGTCGTAATCCTCGGCGAGCCTTGTGTCTTTCTCGATGAGTTCCTTGATGTTGCGGCAAGCATGAAGAACGGTAGTGTGATCACGGCCACCGAAAGCATCCCCGATCTCAGGCAAGGAGTGAGAGGTCAGTTCCTTGGCTAGGACCATAGCCATGTGCCGCGGCCGTGTAACGACCCGGCTGCGCCGCTTCGAGAGCAAGTCACCGACCCGGATCTTGTAATAGGCCGCCACCGTCTTCTGGATATTGTCGATGGAGACGAGCTTGTCCTGGAGAGCGAGCAGGTCGCTCAAGGCCTCCTTGGCGAAGTCGACGTCGATGGCCCGGCCCGTGAATTGGGCGTTGGCTGTGATCCGTCGTAGTGCTCCTTCCAGCTCACGGACATTGGAGTGCACTCGCTTGGCGACGAAGAAAGCCACCTCGTCAGGCAGCTCGATGCCTTCACGGATCGCTTTGCTCTTAAGGATAGCGACTCGGGTCTCAAGCTCAGGAGGCTCCACGGCTACCGTCAGTCCCCACCCAAAGCGCGACTTGAGTCTTTCCTCTAGGCCGCTGAGTTCCTTCGGGTAACGGTCGCAGGTCAGGATCATCTGTTGATCCCCTTCCAGTAGCGCGTTGAAAGTGTGGAAGAACTCCTCCTGCGAGCGCTCCTTGCCAGCGAGGAACTGGATGTCGTCGATGAGCAAGGCATCGAGGTTCCGGTAATGGCGCTTGAACTCGTTGATGGCGTTGTGCTGCAGCGCCTTGACCATCTCGGCGACGAAGCGCTCGGAGTGCAGGTAGAGGACGCGATTATCCGGGCGCTGGGTGAGGATGGCATTGCCCACGGCATGCATCAGGTGGGTCTTGCCTAGGCCCACCCCGCCGTAGAGGAACAGGGGATTGTAAGCTTGCCCCGGGTTGTCGGCTACCTGCATGCTCGCCGCTCGTGCGAGCTGGTTCGACTTGCCCTCGACGAAGGCATCGAAGGTGAAGCTTGGGTTGAGGTTCGACTCGATCGGACGGGGTCGTGGCTCAGCAGCGCGCGTATCGGCAGTACTGTTGCCACGATGGGACGGCGCCTCAGCGGCCTGGGCCTGGGGCGAGCCGATCTCCAGCTCAAGGCGCAGCGCCTCTTCCGGCCGGTATTCGGTGAGCAGCTCACCGATGCGTACGGAGAAGTTGTCGCGCACCCAGTCGAGGACGAAGCGGTTGGGGGCATAGAGGCGAAGCACCTCCCCTTCGAACTCGGCCTGGAGAGGGCGAATCCAGGTGTTGAGCTGCTGCTCAGGAATCTCGCGCTCGAGTTGCTGTAGGCATGCGCTCCAGAGCGAGTCGTCCATAGGCCCGGGTACCTCGCTTGTCGGGTTGATTGGGGAGGTCGGAGAGCTGGGAACCAAGCAGTGTAAACGGGGGGTTAGTCAGTTATCCACAGGTCGTCGCAGGCCGCTCAGTACCCCGGTGAGCAATTGACAGCCACTTGATGGCCAAGTAGATTCGCCGCTCACTGGCCGAAAGACGGCCTCACGATCCCTTGCTATCGACGAGTCGAGAGCCATGAAACGCACCTATCAACCGAGCAACATCAAGCGCAAGCGTACCCATGGGTTTCGCGCCCGGATGGCGACGCGAGGCGGGCGCCTCGTACTCAAGCGCCGTCGCGCCAAGGGCCGCAAGCGGCTCGTCCCGACGGCCTGAGGGGCATCGCGCTACATTGGCGGCGGGAGCGGCGTTCCCCCGGACGGTACGGCTGCTCAAGCGAGATGAGTTCGAGGGGGCCCTGCGCGCGCCGGACTGGCGGTCAGCAAACCGCTATTTCCGTATCAGTGCCCGGCACAATGAAGCCGGGCACGCGCGTCTCGGGCTCGCGGTTCCTAAACGCAGGGTGCGGCGGGCAACGGGGCGTAACCGGCTTAAACGGATCATCCGCGAGAGCTTTCGGGTACGGCAACGGGAGCTGCCAGCTTGGGATTTCGTCGTCGGTATCCGTAGTGCTGCTGGTGAAGCGGACAATGCGACCCTGTTCCTAGCGCTCGACGAGCTCTGGCAGCGTGCACGAGGATGGCCATGCGATGGCTCTTGGTCGGGGTGATCCGAATCTATCAGTACGTCATAAGTCCCGTGGTGGGGCCACGCTGCCGCTTCCTGCCGAGCTGCTCCGAGTACGCTGCCGAAGCGATCGCTCGCTACGGGCTCTGGCGAGGCGGATGGCTGGCAGCAAGAAGAGTGAGCAAGTGTCATCCGTGGCATCCGGGCGGGCTTGATCCCGTGCCGGAGCGTACCGATCGTTCACGAGAGTAGATCCCCATGGAGAATCAACGTGCCATCCTCCTGATCGCCCTGGCCGGGATCAGCCTTTTGTTGTACTTCGCCTGGGAGCGGGAGCAGGTCGATCCGGCTGAGGACCGTTCCGTGGAAGAGCAGGCACAGCAGTCGGCATTGGAGGCCTCGGAGGAGGAGGAGGTCTCGGAGGAGGAAGCCTCGGAGGACGAGGCAGAGCCGGATGCTCCTTCACGGGCCGAGGGACCGGAAGAGGCGGATGACCAGATGGCCGAGGGGCGTGTCGATCCCGAGTCGGAAGATGCCCCGCGCGTTACAGTGCGTACGGACCTGATCGAGGCGGAAATCAGTGCTCAGGGCGGCGATATTCGGCAGCTGGATCTGCTCGAGCACCAGCGCGATTCTGACGACTCGAGTCCGTTCCGGCTGCTGCAGGATGAAGGCGAGCCGCTGTTCGTGGCTCAGGCAGGGCTCGGCGGAGACGGTCCCGTGCCGGATCGGGATGAGCGTTTCCAGGTTGACGCCGAGAGCTACGAGCTAGGCGAGGACGAGGATGAACTCGAGGTACCGCTGACCTGGGAGCAGGATGGGGTGGAGGTCCGCAAGATCTACACCTTCCACCGTGACAGCTACCTCATCGATGTCCGCCACGAGGTTCGCAATGAGGCGGAAGAGGATTGGAGCGGCTTTCAGTACGTGCAGCTACGCCGGCGTCCGAATCCGCCGGGCATGACGGCTTGGTACATCCGCAGCTTCACCGGTGGCTCGTACTACACGCAGGAGGATCACTTCAGCCGCCTTCCCTTCGATGAGATGGAAGAGTCGAACCTCTCGGAGGATGTTCGGGACGGTTGGGCGGCCATGCTGCAGCATTATTTCCTTGCCGCTGTCATCCCGCCGCGAGAGGAGACGTATCGCTATTATACCCGGGCACTGCCGCAGGATACCTATCTGCTAGGGATGTCCTCTCCCTGGCTGGAAGTCGAGCCGGGGGAGCAGGGGGAGCGGGTCAATCGCCTCTATGCTGGGCCGAAGGAGCAAGAGCGGCTCACTGCTATAGGCGAGGCGCTCGACGTAGACGGGATGCGGCTGACGGTAGACTACGGCTTCCTCACCGTGCTGGCCAATCCGCTGTTCTGGGCGCTTGACCAGATTCAGAACCTGGTCAAGAACTGGGGTGTGGCCATCCTGATCCTGACGCTGCTGATCAAGCTTGCCTTCTACAAGCTCTCAGCGATCAGTTATCGCTCCATGGCGAAGATGCGTCGGGTGCAGCCCAAGATGCAGCAGATTCGGGAGCGCCACGCCGATGACCGGCAGAAGATGAACCAGGAGCTGATGGAGCTCTACAAACGGGAGCGGATCAACCCGCTCGGTGGCTGTCTGCCGATCTTGGTGCAGATCCCGGTGTTCATCTCGCTGTATTGGGTGATCATCGAGAGTGTAGAGCTGCGGCATGCGCCGTTCATGCTCTGGATTCAGGACCTGTCCAGCCGGGATCCTTACTTCATCCTGCCGCTGCTGATGGGTGCGACCATGCTCCTGCAGATGCGGTTGAATCCGCCGCCGATGGATCCGATCCAGAAGCGGGTGATGCAGTTCCTGCCCTTTGTCTTCACCGGGTTCTTCATGCTCTTCCCGGCGGGGCTGGTCCTCTATTGGCTGTCCAACAACATCCTGTCGATCGCGCAGCAATGGTACATCATGCGTCAGGAGGAGCAGGGGGCGGGCAGCGCGTAAACGGGCCCGTGCCCGATACGATCTGCGCCGCAGCGACCCCGCCCGGGCAGGGTGGGGTCGCTGTCGTTCGGATCTCCGGACCGGCTGCCTTCCCGATCAGCGAGCAAGTGGCAGGACCGTTACCGCCAGCACGGCAGGCGGTGTTGCGACGTTTCCGTGCTGCGGATGGCGAAACCCTTGATCGAGGCCTGGTGCTTGCCTTCCCGGCCCCCGGCTCGTATACCGGTGAGGACACGGTAGAGCTGCAGGGTCACGGAAGCCCGGCAGCGGTAGCGGCCGTGCTCGAGGCCTTAGGCGCAGCGGGCGCACGCCGGGCTGGCCCGGGGGAGTTTTCGGAGCGTGCTTTCCTCAACGGCCGGATCGACCTGACTCAGGCCGAGGCGGTAGCTGCGCTGATTGAGGCCGAAACCGAAGGGGCGCGGCGGGCAGCGTTGCGTTCCTTGGAGGGGGCCTTCGGCGATGAAGTTGAGGCAGTGACAGAGCAGCTGATCGAGCTGCGCGCCCGGGTCGAGGCCTTCCTCGATTTCCCTGAGGATGAGGATGCCCCTGCCGATCCACCGGATCTCATGGCCGAGATAGCAGCCGTGCGCAGCACGCTGCTGGCGATCCGCCAGCGGGCAGAGGCTGGGGTGCGGCTCGGGGAAGGACTACGCGCTGTCCTGGTCGGGCCGCCGAATGCAGGGAAGTCAAGCCTGCTCAATGCGCTCACGGGGCGCGAAGCGGCGATTGTCTCGGCGACCCCCGGGACCACCCGGGATGTGGTCAGTCAACGAGCGGTCCTCGGTGCACGGCGAGCGGAGCTGCTCGATACGGCTGGGCTGCGTGCGGCCGGGGAGCAGGACGAGATTGAGCGTGAGGGCGCACGGCGAGCACGGGCCTCGGCTGCCGATGCCGATCTGCTGCTGGTGGTGGTCGAGGCTGGCGATGCGCTTTGTGCTGAGCATCAACAGCTGCTGCGGGCGCATGCGCCGCGGCCAGCGGTGCTGGTCCGGACCAAAGTGGATACTTGTGATACCCCTGCGGGCTGGTGGGAACAGACAGGGTGGGGGGGGCATGTCCGTGAGGCCTGGGTCAGCGCGGTGACGGGTGCCGGCATGGAGGCCCTGCGGACCGGTCTGGATACCCTGGTAGCGGATGATGCTGGGGAGGGGGCTTGGGCTGCTCGTCAACGGCATCTGGAAGCGCTCGATGCGGCGCTGATCGAGCTAGAGGGGGGTGCCGAGGCGATCCAGCTCGGCTCTCAGGAGGAGATCGTGGCCGAAGCACTGCGTCAGGCCCAGGAGCGGCTAGGGGAGGTGACCGGTCGGGTTAGCCACGAGGCCTTGCTGGATCGAATCTTCTCGAGCTTTTGCATCGGCAAGTAGCTCGCCCGTTCATGGTTCCACGTGGAACATGCAGTGATCTCCTAGGTCTTAACATCACTGGTGAGAGGCGGTGCGTGAGACGCTGGTGTTTCGTGCGCCTCACCCCTTGTTCCACGTGGAACAAGCCGGCTGCCGCCTGGGTGGTTCCACGTGGAACAGAAAGCTTGAGGCGTAGAGACGCGCACCCCAAAATCTCAACATGAAGACGAACCATTTCTCCGTCATCGTCATCGGTGGTGGTCACGCCGGCACCGAGGCCGCAGCTGCAGCCGCTCGGCTGAGACGTAAGACCCTGCTGATCACCCATAACCTCAACACCATCGGTGCCCTCTCTTGTAACCCCTCGATCGGTGGGATCGGTAAAGGGCACTTGGTGCGTGAGATCGACGCCCTCGGCGGGCTCATGGGGCAGCTGGCCGATGGCGCTGCCATTCATGCCCGCGTGCTCAATCGCCGCAAGGGACCTGCAGTCCGTGCGACGCGGATCCAGGCGGATCGGCCAGCGTATGCCCGGCTGGCGCGCGAGGCCCTGGATGCCCTTGGTCCGCTGCGCCTTTTCCAGGACGCCGCCTCGGAGTTGATCGTCGAGGGAGAGCGCTGCCGGGGGGTGCGGACCGAGAGTGGGGCGGCCTTCTACGGGGAGGCGGTCGTGGTGACGGCCGGGACCTTTCTAGCAGGTACGATCCACGTCGGGCAGGCGCGCTACCATGGCGGGCGAGCCGGTGATCCTGCTGCCGATCGACTCGCGGCGTCGCTGCGGGGGCTCGGGCTCGAGGTGCAGCGGCTGAAGACAGGAACTCCGCCGCGGGTCGATCGTCGTAGCGTGGATCTGGCGCGCTTGGAGGAGCAGCGCGGGGACGACCCTCGCCCACTGTTCTCCCCCTTTGCACCGCCCGCAGAGCCACTACCGGAATCGCCTTGCTACATCACCTGGACAACACCCGAGACCCACGAGAGCATTCGTGCCGCTCTGGATCAGTCACCCGTCTATAGCGGGGCCATCGACTCGGTAGGGCCGCGTTATTGCCCTTCCATCGAGGATAAAGTCGTGCGATTTGCGGACCGGGATCACCACCAGGTCTTCTTGGAGCCTGAAGGGCTGTCTTCTACCGAGCTCTACCCGAACGGGATTTCCACGGGATTACCGTACCCGGTGCAGGAGGCGATCGTCCGCTCCATGCCAGGGCTCGAGCAGGCGCAAATCACCCGCCCGGGGTACGCGATTGAGTACGACTTCCTCGACCCGCGTACCTTGAGCCCGTGGCTGGAGAGCAAGGCGGTCAAGGGCCTTTATCGAGCCGGGCAGGTGAATGGTACCACGGGCTATGAGGAAGCCGCGGCGCAGGGGCTCGTCGCCGGCTTAAACGCTGCCCGGCAGGCTGCCGGCGAGGAGCCTTGGTTCCCGACGCGGGAAGAAGCGTATATAGGCGTGCTGATCGACGACCTGGTCACCGTGGGGGTGACTGAGCCGTACCGTATGTTCACGAGCCGTGCCGAGCATCGGTTGCGCCTGCGCGACGATAACGCCGAGGAGCGAATGACCGCGGCCGGCTATCGGCTTGGCTTGGTCAGCGAGACGCAGTGGAATCGCTTCGAGCGCTATCAGGCAGAGCTGGAGCGTGAGCGCGCGCGGCTCCATGCGGTTCGGGTTCATCCGGGGCAGCTGGATGAGGCGCGCACGGCACGCCTAGGTGGCCCCTTGCGGCGTGACCAGTCGCTCTTCGAGCTGCTGCGTCGTCCCGAGCTTGGCTACACCGATGTCCGGTTCATCGGCGCTCTGGAGGGAGAGGAGCCCACGGCACGTGTGGCGCAGCAGCTGGAGATCGAGGCGCGCTACGAAGGCTATGTGGAGCGCCAAGAAGCGGAGAATCATCGGCATCAACGATATGCGCACGTCCGTCTGCCGGAGGCGCTTGACTATAGCGAGATCGAAGGGCTCTCTACCGAGGTGCGGGAACGCTTGGGCCGATCCCGGCCAGCTACCATCGGCCAGGCTGCACGCCTGCCCGGGGTGACCCCGGCAGCGATCTCGCTGCTCTTGATCTTTCTGCGCCGGCGCGGCTGGCTCCGCGGTCCAGGAGGAGGTGAGGATGCAGCCTGAGGCGCTCCGGGCATGCCTGGCTGCGGCGGGCGTAGAGCTCCCTGTAGCGGCTTGCGTGCGCTTGGCGGCCTATGTCGAGCTGCTTATGCGCTGGAATCGTGCGTACAATCTGACTGCCGCGCGCACCGAGGAGGCCCTTGTTGAGCGCCACCTCCTCGATAGCCTCGTCATCCGAGGCTATCTGCAGCCGGGTACGCTGTTGGATGTCGGCAGCGGTGCTGGACTGCCTGGCTTGGCGCTGGCCCTTGCGGAGCCCGAGCGGCCGGTGACGCTGCTCGATTGTAATGGCAAGAAGACCCGTTTTCTGCGCCAGTGCTGCTCTGAGTTCGGGCTGTCCCAGGTGCGCGTCCAACAAGCCCGCATGGAAGGTCTGGCGGTGGAGACTGGCTACGCCGTGGTGACCGCACGTGCTGTGGCGGCGCTGAGCGAGCTCTTGCCAGCCACCCGGCACCTGCTTGCCCCGGGAGGCGTGCTGCTTGCCTTGAAGGGTGAGCGGGTGGCGGAGGAGCTGCAGGCGCTGCCCACGCAAGAGGCCGCAGCATTGGAGGTTCATGAATTGCCGAAAGCGGCTGGTCGAGGGCGGGCGCAGCTCGTCGTCTATCGCGCGCCTGTGCAAAGGTAGGAGCTGAGCCTGCGTGCGCGGCAACCAAGTCAGGAGAAGGCCATGGCTCGGATCATCGCAATCACTAACCAGAAGGGTGGGGTGGGCAAGACCACCACCTGCGTCAACCTCGCTGCTGCCCTCGCAGCGAACCGTAAGCGCGTGCTGCTCATCGACCTCGATCCGCAAGGGAACGCCACTGTAGGAGTCGGTCTCGACCGTCGAGAGGTTATGCCTACAGCGTATGAGGTGCTGATCGATCAGCGCCGGCTCGATGAGGCCGTCCACGAAGTGACGCAAGCCGGCTTTGATGTTCTCCCGGCCAACGGTGATCTCACGGCCGCGGAGGTGGCGCTGCTCGAGGCTGGACGGCGCGAGCAGCGGCTGCGCAATCAACTGCGGGAGGCAGCCGATCGCTACGACTATGTCCTGATTGATTGCCCACCATCGCTAAACATCCTGACCCTCAACGCCTTGGTGGCTGCGCACGGTGTACTGATCCCGATCCAGTGCGAGTACTTTGCCCTGGAGGGATTAACCGCGCTGCTCGATACGGTCCGAGGGGTCCAGGCGAGCGCTAACCCCGGCCTCGTCATCGACGGGCTCCTGCGGACCATGTTCGATGCCCGTAACAACCTAGCGAACCAGGTCGGTGAGCAGCTCGCCGCGCACTTTAAAAACCAGATATATCATACGGTTATCCCACGAAACGTGCGCCTAGCGGAGGCGCCGAGCCACGGGCTACCGGCGCTGGCCTACGACCGGGCCTCACGCGGTGCCTTGGCCTATATGGCGCTTGCCGACGAGATGGAGCGGCGCCACCGCAGTGATGATGCTGCCTCGGCGGCCTCTTCCGCCTGAGCCCACGAAAAGCGAGAGGAGCAAGCGCACGTATGTCGAACAAAAGACGTGGACTCGGTCGCGGCCTGGATGCCTTGCTCGGCGCCGACCCGGAGGCGCTCGCTGGAGGGCAGCCAGCGGGTGAGGGACAGGCCCCCGAAACGGCGCAGCAAAAGGCCTCAGTGGAGGAGCAGCTGCAGGAGCTGCCCGTGGATAGGCTGGAGCGTGGCCCCTATCAGCCACGGCGTCACTTCGCCGAGCAGGCACTACAGGAGCTCGCCGACTCCATCCGGGTTCAGGGCGTGATCCAGCCCTTGGTGGTACGCCCTGGGCCACAAGGGCGATACCAGATCATTGCCGGTGAGCGGCGTTGGCGGGCGGCGCAGAAGGCCGGTGTGGAGAGCGTCCCCGCGTTGGTACGCGAGATCCCCGATGAAGCGGCGGTAGCGGTTGGGCTGATCGAGAACCTACAGCGTGAGGATCTCAATCCGCTCGAGGCTGCCGAGGCCTTGCGCCGCCTGATCCATGAGTTTGGGCTCTCCCACCAGCGCACTGCCGAGGCCGTGGGCCGCTCACGTACAGCCGTGACCAACCTGCTGCGGCTGCTCGAGCTTAACGAGGATGTGCAGCGCTTGGTCAGCGAAGGGCAGCTTGAGGCCGGTCACGCCAAGGTCCTCGCCGGCCTCGCAGGGACCGCCCAAAGTAAGGCTGCTGTACGGGTCGCACGCGAGGGCCTGACGGTGCGCCAGACCGAGCGTTTGGTTCGCCGCTACCAGCAAGTGGCCGAGCACGGTGGCGAGGAGGGCAGGGCAAGTGATGCCCACCGGCTCGATCCCGATGTCGAGCGGTTGCGCGATACGCTCGCCGAACGCCTCGGTGCTCCTGTCGATATCCAGCACAGCCGTCGTCAGGGCAAAGGTCGGCTGGTGATCCGCTACAGCAGCCTTGAGGAGCTCGATGGCATCCTAGGGCGTATCGGCTAGTAAGGAGCGTTGATTTGACCCCCCCGCTGCCGCCCTTTAGACTCCTGCGATTGCAACTGCGATAGGGCACGGAGCGTGGAAATCAGCGAAGCCCTTCATCAAGACTACGAGCCACAGGGCATGTGGCGCAGCCGGAGGCCTGCCGTACGGCTGGTGACCCGGCTGCTCCTCGCGCAGCTAGGAGTCGGCGCCGCGATCGCCGGCCTCTGGCTGCTCGACAGCGGCTGGTCAGCCCTTGCCGCAGCCACGGGGATGGCCATCGCCGTGGTTCCCTCAGCCTATTTCGCTGCTCACCTCTTCTCCAAGGCGCCGGGTACGGCGCCGCGGGCGGTGGTGAGGGCCTTCTACCTCGGAGAGGTCGTCAAGTTGATTCTCACCGCGGCGCTATTTATGATCGCGCTCCGGTGGTTCGGCGGGCACTTCCTGCCGCTGATCACAACGTATGCGGCCGTATTAGGCACCTACTGGTTCTTCTTCTTGGGGGCCCTCCGTACCTGACGCACCCGCGCGGTACCAAATCGGGGAGCAACATTTGCCATGAGCGCCGACAGCGAGTCCGACGCGACGGATTACATCCAGCACCACTTGACCAACCTGCGCCTGGACCTGAGCGAGGGGCAGATCGACTCTGGAGCCGAGGGCTTCTGGACGCTGCACCTCGACACCTTGATCATGTCCTTCGGTCTCGGTGCGCTGTTTTGCTACGTCTTCTGGCTGGCTGCGCGCCAGGCCACCTCAGGCGTACCGGGTGGGTTGCAGAACTTCGTCGAAGCGATCGTCGAGTTCATCGAGAAGACCGTCAAGGAGACCTTCCACGCGCAGAGCAAGGTGATCGCGCCGCTGGCGCTGACCATCTTCTGCTGGGTCTTCCTCTCGAACCTGATGGACCTGGTCCCGATCGACCTGGTGCCGAGCATCATGACCGCCTTGGGGGTCGAGTACTGGAAGCTGCTGCCCAGTGTTGACTTGAACTTTACCTTCGGCCTGTCCTTGAGCGTGCTTGTGCTGATCATCGCCTATGGGGTCATGGGCCACGGCGTGCTCGGGTATCTCAAGAGCTTCGTGACCCATCCGCTGGGGCCGTGGCTGGCGCCGGCGAACCTGATCCTCAACCTGGTGGAGTTCATTGCCAAGCCGGTCTCACTTTCCCTGCGGCTGTTCGGCAACCTCTACGCCGCGGAGCTGGTCTTTATCCTGATCTCGCTCCTGCCGTGGTGGATTCAGTGGGCCCTCGGCACCCCCTGGGCGATCTTCCATATCCTGGTTGTACCGCTACAGGCCTTCATCTTCATGATGCTCACCGTGGTCTATCTGGCCATGGCCCACGAAGAACATTAAACTGCCCCACTTTCGACACTGAGAACCCGGGAGGAAACCAATGGAACTCGCAGAGCTCATCGCCAATGTCCAGGGGCTGACCGCGCTGACTGTCGGCATCCTCATCGCTGGCGGCGCTATTGGCACTGGCATCGGCTTCGGCCTTCTCGGCGGCAAGTTTCTCGAGGGGGTTGCCCGTCAACCGGAGATGGCCCCGATGCTCCAGGTCCGCATGTTCCTGGTCGCCGGCCTGCTCGACGCCGTCGCCATGATCGGCGTGGGTATCGCGCTGTTCTTCACCTTCGCCAACCCGTTCCTGGGTGCGGTTGAGGCCGCCGCCGGCGCGTGAACACGCCGGCGCTCTTAAGCCGCCAGCTCGATCGGAGGTGAAACCGTGAATTTTGGTGCCACATTCTGGGGGCCGATGATCAGCTTCGCGCTGTTCGTCTGGTTCACCATGAAATATGTCTGGCCGCCGATCCAACAGGCACTCGCCGACCGCCAGAAGCAAATCGCCGACGGGCTCGCCGCCGGTGAGCGCGGCAAAGAGGAGCTGGAGAAGGCGCAGGCTGAGGTCGATGCCATGCTCCGGGATGCCCGCGAGCAGGCTAGCCAGATCATCAACCAGGCGAACAAGCGTCAGGCGGAGATGATCGAGGAGGCCCGAGCTGAGGCACGTCAGGAGGCGGATCGCATCCTCGCCTCTGCCCGCGAGGAGGTGGATCAGGAAATCCAACGGGCCCGCGAGGAGCTGCGCAAGGAAGTCTCCAACGTCGCCATCCAGGCGAGTAGCCGGATCCTCAAGCGCGAGGTCGATGCCAAGGCGCACAAGGATCTGATCGACGATCTGGCGACGCAAATCTAGGGAGGCGCTATGGCCGAGCGCAGCACATTGGCCCGACCGTACGCGCGCGCCGTCTTCGAGCTCGCCGGCGACGACGCGGCCGAGCGTGAGGCTTGGTCGCGTCGGCTCGCGGCTGTCGCCGAAGTGGTGCAGGTGCCGCAGCTCGCTTCACTACTGACGCACCCGCGCGTCACCCCGGAGCAGCTCGTGGCCATTATCTGCGACGCCGTGAGCGATCTCGGCGATCGAGGGCGAAACCTGATCCGCCTACTGGCGGAGAACCGGCGCCTGCAATACGCGCCGGAGATCGCCCGAGGCTACGAGCAGCTGCGCGCCGAGGCCGAGGGCATCCTCGATGTCGAGGTGCTCTCCGCTCAGGAGCTGGATGAGGCGCAGCGGGGACGCCTGACCGAGGCGCTGCAGAAGCGCTTCGGCCGAGAGGTGCGGCTGCAGACGCGGGTGGACGAGTCCCTCATCGGTGGGGCTGTCATCCGCGCGGGTGACACCACCATCGACGGCTCGGTGCAGGGCCAGCTGGCCCGCCTCTCGAGCGCACTGGTTCATTGACGAGGTAGGACGATGCAAGTCAATCCATCGGAGATCAGCGAGCTCATCAAGCGTCGCATCGAGGACTTCGACGCGGCCGCTGAGGCCCGCAACGAAGGCACTGTCGTCAGCGTAGGCGACGGGATCTGCCGTATCCACGGGCTCGCCGGCGCCATGTTCGGCGAGATGCTCGAGTTTCCTGGCGATACCTACGGCCTCGCCCTGAACCTCGAGCGGGACTCCGTCGGTGCCGTCCTCCTCGGCGACTACGAGCACGTCAAGGAGGGGGATACGGTCAAGTGCACTGGACGTATCCTGGAGGTCCCGGTGGGGGAGGCCCTGCTTGGCCGGGTAGTCGACGCGCTCGGCCAGCCCACCGACGGCAAGGGGCCGATCAAGGCGCAGACCTCCGAGCCCATCGAGAAGGTGGCGCCTGGTGTGATCACCCGTGAGGGGGTCGATCAGCCGGTGCAGACCGGCCTCAAGGCGATCGATGCCATGGTGCCCATCGGTCGCGGGCAGCGTGAGCTGATCATTGGCGACCGTCAGACCGGCAAGACCGCCGTGGCGGTGGACACCATCATCAATCAGAAGAACAGCGGCATTAAGTGCATCTATGTCGCTATTGGCCAGAAGAACTCTACCGTGGCCAATGTCGCTCGCAAGCTCGAGGAACACGGCGCCCTTGAGAACACCATCATCGTGAACGCCGGCGCCTCCGAGTCTGCAGCCATGCAGTACATCTCGGCCTATGCGGGCTGCGCCATGGGTGAGTACTTCCGTGACCACGGCCAGGACGCGCTGGTGGTCTACGACGATCTGACCAAGCAGGCCTGGGCCTATCGGCAGGTCTCGCTGCTGCTGCGCCGCCCGCCGGGCCGCGAGGCCTATCCCGGCGACGTCTTCTACCTCCACTCCCGGTTGCTCGAGCGCGCCGCGCGCATCAATGCCGAGGAGGTGGAGCGGCGCACCGACGGCCAGGTCAAGGGGCAGACCGGCTCGCTGACGGCCCTGCCGATCATCGAGACCCAGGCCGGTGACGTCTCCGCCTTCGTGCCCACTAACGTGATCTCCATCACCGACGGCCAGATCTACCTGGAAACGGACCTGTTCAACTCCGGCATCCGTCCCGCGGTGAACGCGGGCCTGTCGGTCTCCCGTGTCGGTGGCTCGGCCCAGACGAAGATCATCAAGAAGCTGGGCGGCGGTGTCCGTCTGGCCTTGGCGCAGTACCGTGAGCTCCAGGCCTTC
Organism: Halorhodospira sp.; assembly: GCA_046546255.1. Lineage (GTDB taxonomy): Bacteria > Pseudomonadota > Gammaproteobacteria > Nitrococcales > Halorhodospiraceae > Halorhodospira. Next base: position 35,375 of record JBKGYE010000003.1, read on the forward strand.
GCGCAGTTCGCCTCAGACCTGGACGAGACGACTCGCAAGCAGCTCGAGCGCGGCCAGCGGACCCTGGAGCTGATGAAGCAGGGGCAGTACGAGCCGCAGAGCGTCGGCGAGATGGCCTTCGTCCTCTTTGCCGCGAATGAGGGCTACGTCGACGACGTTGAGACCGACCAGGTGGTTCGCTTCGAGAAGGCGCTGCTCGACTATCTCCGCGCGGAGCATGCCGAGCTGCTCCAGCGTATCTCCGAGACGGGCGATTACAACGACGAGATCCATGCCGAGATGCAGCAGGCAATGGATGCGTTCAAGCGCAATCGCACGTGGTGAGCACGCGCTGCCGGGGGGCGTCCAGGCGCCTCCCGGCTGGCCCCATAACGACGCATAGGTGACGGCATGGCCGGGGCGAAAGAAGTCAAGACCAAGATCAAGAGCGTACAAAATACGCAAAAGATCACGAGCGCGATGGAGATGGTCGCCGCGTCGAAGATGCGGCGAGCACAGGAGCGGATGGAGGCGACACGGCCTTACGCGGATAAGATCCGGCAGGTGATCGGCCATCTTGCCCATGCCAATCCGGACTACCGCCACCCGTTCCTGATCGAGCGCGAGGCGGTCAAGCGCGTCGGGTACATCGTCGTCTCCACTGACCGGGGCCTTTGCGGGGGGCTGAACGTCAACCTGTTCAAGGCAGCCGTCCAGGACCTCAAGGCCTGGCAAGAGCAGGGTGTCGGTGCCCAGGTGGTGCCCATCGGTGCCAAGGGCATCGGCTTCTTTGAGCGGACCGGTGTCGAGATCCCCGCCGAGGTGCGTGATCTGGGTGACCGTCCCAAGCTCGAGCAGATGATCGGGCCGATCAAGGTCCTGCTCGACGCCTATATCGAGGGCACCATCGACCGGGTCAATCTGGTCAGCAACCAGTTCGTCAACACCATGACCCAGCGCCCGGTGGTGCAACGCCTGATCCCGGTGGAGCCGATCCGGGAAGAGGAGATGCTCGAGAACTGGGACTACATCTACGAGCCGGACGCCGCATCGCTACTCGATGATGTACTGCGCCGCTATGTGGAGTCCCAGGTCTATCAGGGCGTCGTCGAGAACATCGCCTGTGAGATGGCGGCGCGGATGATTGCTATGAAGAACGCCTCCGACAACGCCGGGCAGATCATCGACGAGCTGCAGATCACGTACAACAAGGCGCGCCAGGCGGCGATCACGCAGGAGCTCACGGAGATCGTCTCCGGCGCAGAGGCCGTGTCCGGCTAACACGAATCCAATATCAACCGCGGACCGCGGGTCCGCGAGAAGCTATCTGAGGGGATCCGAATGAGCGCTGGAAAGATCGTTCAGGTGATTGGTGCAGTGGTCGACGTGGAGTTCCCGCGCGACCAGGTACCGCAGATCCACGACGCCCTCGTGGTCGATGACCGGGGCCTGACCCTCGAGGTCCAGCAGCAGCTGGGTGACGGCGTCGTCCGCACCATCGCCATGGGGTCCTCCGACGGCCTGACGCGCTCGGAGAAGGTGAGCAACACGGGTGAGCCGATCTCCGTGCCGGTCGGTCAGGGGACCCTGGGGCGGGTCATGGACGTCCTGGGCAAGCCCGTGGACGAAGCTGGCGAGGTGAAGGCGGAGGAGCGTTGGTCCATCCACCGTAACCCGCCGAGCTACGAGGAGCAGTCCGGCGGTCAGGAGCTGCTCGAGACCGGGATCAAGGTCATCGACTTGCTTTGCCCCTTCGCCAAGGGGGGTAAGGTCGGCCTTTTCGGCGGCGCCGGCGTGGGCAAGACCGTCAACATGATGGAGCTCATCCGGAATATCGCTATCGAGCATGCCGGCTATTCCGTCTTCGCCGGTGTCGGCGAGCGGACCCGCGAGGGCAACGACTTCTATCACGAGATGAAGGACTCGGACGTCCTCGACAAGGTCTCCCTCGTCTATGGCCAGATGAATGAACCGCCGGGTAACCGTCTGCGCGTGGCCCTGACCGGTCTGACGATGGCCGAGTATTTCCGGGATGAGGGCCGCGATGTCCTGATGTTCATCGACAACATCTACCGCTATACCCTGGCGGGGCAGGAGGTCTCGGCACTGCTCGGCCGGATGCCCTCTGCCGTAGGCTATCAGCCGACCCTGGCCGAGGAGATGGGCAAGCTCCAGGAGCGCATCACCTCCACCAAGACGGGCTCCATTACGTCGGTGCAGGCGGTCTACGTGCCGGCCGACGACCTCACCGACCCGGCGCCGGCGACGACCTTTGCGCACCTGGACGCCACGATCGTGCTCTCCCGCCAGATCGCGGAGCTGGGGATCTACCCGGCGGTGGATCCGCTGGATTCCACCTCCCGGCAGCTCGATCCGCTGGTCCTCGGGCAGGAGCACTACGACGTCGCCCGTGGCGTGCAGGGTGTGCTGCAGCGCTACAAGGAGCTCAAGGACATCATCGCGATCCTGGGCATGGATGAGCTCTCCGAGGACGATAAGCTCACTGTCTCCCGGGCGCGGAAGATCCAGCGCTTCCTGTCCCAGCCGTTCTTCGTCGCGGAGGTCTTCACCGGCATGCCCGGGAAGTACGTCCCGCTGAAGGATACCGTCGCGTCCTTCAAGGCGATCCTCGACGGCGAGTACGACCACCTGCCCGAACAGGCGTTCTACATGGTCGGTACCGTCGAAGAGGCCGCCGAGAAGGCCAAGAACCTGTAATCCGGGGGTGCCATGAGCACGCTCCAAGTCGACATTGTCAGTGCCGAGGAGCAGCTGTATACGGGGGAGGCGAACATGGTGGTCGCCCCTGCCGCTGAGGGGGACGTGGGGATCGCACCCCGTCACGCGCCCCTGCTCACCCGGCTGCGTCCCGGCGAGCTACGCATCGTCCGTGAAGAGGAAGAGGAGTTCTTCTTCTACGCCTCGGGCGGCTTGCTTGAGGTTCAGCCCCACAAGGTGACGGTGCTCGCTGATACCGCCGTGCGAGCACGGGATATCGACGAGGCGGCAGCCATCGAGGCCAAGCGCCGCGCCGAGGAGAAGCTTCGCGAGCAGAAGGACGAGGTGGACTACAGCCAGGTCCAGGCGGAGCTCGCCGAGGCTGTGGCACAGCTGCGTACCCTCGAGAGCCTGCGTAAGCGGGCCAAGCGCTGAGACGAAGGAGGAGACGAGCATGCGGGCACCTGTCTCCGTGGTCATCCTGGCTGCGGGCAAGGGGACCCGCATGCGGTCGACCTTGCCCAAGGTCCTCCAACCGCTGGCTGGCCGGACCCTCCTCGCCCATGTGCTTGATACCGCCCTTGCCCTCGACCCCTGCCAAATCCTCGTGGTCTACGGCCATGGCGGGGATCAGGTGGCGGCAGCGCACGCCGATTATCCAGTCCACTGGGTTGAGCAGCCCGAGCAGCTCGGCACGGGGCATGCTGTAGCCTGCGCCCTGCCAACGATCCCCGATGCGCATCGTGTCCTGGTGCTCTACGGCGATGTACCGTTGGTCACACCGCAGACCTTGGCGCCGCTGCTTGAGGGCGAGGAAGAGGAACTAGCGCTGCTGACTGCCCAGGTGGCCGATCCTACCGGTTACGGCCGGATTGTGCGCGATGCGCACGGCGCTGTGCGTGCTATCGTCGAGGAGAAGGACGCCTCCCCCGAGCAGCGCCGGTGTCACGAGATCAACACGGGTCTGCTCGCCGCCCCTGCAGAGGCCCTGCGACGCTGGATGGACGACCTCTCGGCAGACAATGCCCAAGGTGAATACTACCTCACGGATGCTGTTGCCGCCGCCCGGCACGAAGGCCGATCGGTGAGCGCGCGTGTTGCCCTGGAGGCGACCGAGGCAGCGGGCATCAATGATCTGCTCCAGCTTGCTGAGGCGGAGCGGCTTTGGCAGCGCCGGCAGGCGGAGCGCCTGCTCCGTGCCGGACTGCGGCTGGTCGCCCCCGAGCGCTTTACGCTCCGTGGCCAGGTCCGCCACGGTACCGACTCGACGGTGGATGCCGATTGCTTGCTTGAGGGCGAGGTGGTCCTCGGCGATGGGGTCAGTATCGGCCAAGGGGTCGTCCTACGCGACTGCACCGTCGAGGACGGCGCAGTCATCCACCCCTATACTGTGGCCGAGGAGGCGCATATCGGTACCGGCTGCGAGGTAGGCCCCTTTGCGCATCTGCGGCCGGGGACGGTGCTTGAGGCACAGGCGCGGGTAGGGAACTTCGTAGAGACGAAGAAGGCCCACCTCGGATCTGCAGCGAAGGCGAACCACCTCAGCTATGTCGGCGATGCCGAGGTCGGCCCCCGGGCGAACCTGGGGGCAGGGACGATCACCTGCAATTACGATGGTGCTACCAAGCATCGGACCGTGATCGGCGCCGACGCCTTTGTTGGTTCCGGTACCCAGCTGGTCGCTCCGGTGCGCATCGGGGAGCGTGCCACCATCGGGGCCGGTACGACGGTGACCCGGGATGCAGAGCCCGATGCCCTGACTGTGGGCCGGTGTCGAGACCGCACGGTGCCAGGATGGCAGCGACCTGGCATGACGCCTCACACCGGGGCTGCGGATGATGACGCTGATCCCGCGGCTTCCGGCGATATCAAGGAATGAGGAATGAGCATGTTCGACCATACCATCGTCGCGGTGCATTTCGAGTCACCTTACCAGCCGCTGCTCGATACCCTTAGCGAGTTGCACAAGCTGGGGGCGCAGCGGTTCACGTTGGTGGACGTCCTGCGTATCGACGACGTCGAGGCGCTGAGCAAAGCGCACCGTGACGAGGCGCGCCGGCGCCTGGAGCAAAGGCGGGCGGACCTGCAAGCCGCCGGCTTCGAGGTCTACATCCAGCAACCTGAGGGGTTCCCGGCTCCAGAACTCGCCAAGATCGGGCGCGGCTACGGCGCGCAGCTGATTCTGCTCGGCTCGCGGGGAGAAGGGCTGCTGCGCGAGTTCTATCATGGCTCCACTGTGCTGGAGCTGGCGCGGCAGACCGCACTGCCGGTGCTGGTGGAGCGCATCGATCCGGATCCTGCTACCTACAGCCACGGGGAGACCTTGAGCAGTCCTTTGCTGGCCACCGATTTCTCCGAGCCCGCAGGGGCGGCACAGTCGCTTGCGCTTGAGCTCGGGGAGCAAGTCGGTGAGTTGCTCCTGCTTCACGTCACCGATGAGGATCATCGCACGCAGGGCCAGGATCAGCTTCAGCAGCTCGCCGCTGAGGCCGAGAATCGTGGGATCCGGGTAACGACACGGCTTGAGGTCGGCACCCCATCACGGGTGATCCATAGCGTGGCGGAGCGCGAAGGCAGCAGCGTCGCGATCCTCGGCAAGCGCGGCGATGGACCGGCCCGGGAGGTGGCACTCGGGTCCACGGCACAGCAGGCTTGTCGCCACTGTCCGTGCTCGGTGCTCCTGGTGCCTCACCAACAGGGTATCTGGAACCGCTGATATGTGCGGAATCGTTGGTGCCTGTGCCCAGCGTGACGTGGCCCCGGTGTTGCTTGAGGGGCTGCGTCGGCTGGAGTATCGCGGCTACGACTCTGCCGGCCTAGCCGTGATCGATCGTGATGGCCGACTCGCACGGACACGGGTAGCGGGTCGTGTGGAGGACCTGGCGGACACCCTCTCCCCTAGCCTCCCTGCGGGCGGGACAGGGATCGCGCACACCCGTTGGGCGACCCATGGGGTCCCTAATGACCTCAATGCCCATCCTCACACCGCTGCCGGTGAGGTCGCCCTCGTTCACAACGGTATCATTGAGAACCACGAGCGCCTGCGAGAGCGCTTACGTGCCGACGGTCACGAATTCCACTCGGAGACCGACACCGAGGTCGCCGTCACCCTCTTCGCCGAGCGCCACCGCGGCGGCATGAGCCTGCTTGAGGCGGTACGGGGCAGCCTCGGGGAGCTTGAGGGCGCCTACGCCTTCGCCGTGATCTCGGCACGCGAGCCAGAGCGCATGATCGCCTGCCGCCGGGGTAGCCCGTTAGTGATCGGGGTGGGGATCGGTGAGCATTTCGTCGCCTCCGATGTGGCGGCGCTGCTGCCAGTGACCCGGCAGTTCATCTTCCTCGAGGATGGGGACATCGCCGAGGTCTCCCGGGACGCGGTGACCGTCTACAACGCCGATGTTGAGCCTGTGGAGCGCCCCGTACAGACCTCGGAGCTTAGCCCGGATGCGGTCGAGCGTGGTAACTATCGCCACTTCATGCTCAAAGAGATCCACGAGCAGCCGGCGGTAGTGGCCGAGACCCTCGAAGGCCGTCACGCCGATGGCCGGGTTTTGGAAGCCGCATTCGGCCCTGGAGCGGCAGAGTTGCTCGATCGCGCAGATCGGCTGCAGATCGTTGCCTGCGGGACCTCTTATCACGCCGGGCTGATTGCCCGCTACTGGGCGGAGGCCTACGCCGGTCTCCCGTGTGAGGTCGAGGTTGCCAGCGAGTTCCGCTATCGTGCTCACGCCGTAGCTCCTGGAACCCTGGTAGTGGTCATCTCCCAGTCCGGCGAGACGGCGGATGTCCTCGCTGCCCTGCGCGAGTCGCGGCGTTTTGGTTATGCCGGTGCGCTGGCGCTCTGCAATGTCCCTGAGAGCTCTTTGGTTCGCGAGGCGGATCTGACCCTGCTCACGCGCGCCGGCCCGGAGATCGGGGTGGCCTCGACCAAGGCCTTCACCACGCAGCTGACCGCGCTGCTGCTGCTTATCGGCGCATTCGCTCGCCGGCGTGGCCGGCCGCAGGCTGAGCATGAGCTGGTGCGTGCGGCGGTGGCCTTGCCTGGTGCCCTCGAGCGCGCCGTGGCGGTTGAGCCGCAGGTGGCCGAGCTGGCCGAGCAGTTCGTCGATCGTGCCCATGCGCTGTTCCTCGGCCGGGGGGCCCACTATCCGGTGGCGTTGGAGGGGGCGCTCAAGCTCAAGGAGATCTCCTACATCCATGCAGAGGCGTATCCCGCCGGTGAGCTCAAGCACGGCCCGCTGGCGCTGGTCGATGACGGCATGCCGGTCATCGCTGTGGCGCCGCGTGATGATCTGCTCGATAAGCTCCAGTCCAATCTCCAGGAAGTGCGAGCCCGGGGCGGGCGCCTCTATGTCTTCGCGGATGATGCTGCGGCGCTACGCTCCGGGACCGGCTTCCACGTCCTGCCTGTGCCGGCAGGGCCGGAGCCGATCTCACCGGTGATTCACACCGTACCGCTGCAGCTGCTCGCCTATCATGTAGCCGTGCTGCGTGGTACCGACGTGGATAAGCCGCGCAACCTGGCGAAATCGGTCACCGTCGAATGATAGGGCTTGAGGCATGAATCTGCGCGACCTTCGCTATCTGGTCGCGGTGGCTGAGCATCGCCACTTCGGGCGGGCGGCCCGTGCCTGCTATGTCAGCCAGCCAACGCTCTCGACCCAGCTGAAGAAGCTGGAGAAATACCTAAAGGTACAGCTGGTTGAGCGCAATCGCCGCCGGGTCCTGTTGACACCGCTCGGTGAGCAGCTGGCAGAGCAGGCTCGTGTCATCCTCGCTGCTGTCGATGAGATGGTGGAGACGGCTCGTGCCCAGGCCGAACCGATGACCGGCGATCTGCGTCTGGGCGTGATCCCTACGGTCGGCCCTTACCTGCTGCCCCACGTGATCCCCGATCTGGCTCGTAGCTACCCGCGCCTACGCCTGCACTTGCGTGAGGATCTCACTCAGCGCCTGCTGGATCAGCTGCGGGGCGGGCTCCTCGATGGGGCGATCCTTGCGACGCCGGTCAACGGTGACGACCTGGTTGCTGACCGGCTCTGCCGTGAGCCCTTCTACTTGGCTGTACCTGCCGGTGATATCCTGGATCGACCCGAGGCGGTGACCATCGAGGAGTTGCGGGATAGCGAGCTGATGCTCCTTGAGGAGGGACATTGCCTGCGCGACCAGGCCCTGGAGCTTTGCCGTCAGGCGGCCATCGGTGAAGCGGCCTCTTTTCGGGCGACTAGCCTCGAGACGCTACGCCATATGGTAGCCGCCGGGGTCGGCGCAACCCTGCTGCCAGCGCTTGCTGCAGCGGCCTCACGAAGGGGACCGGACCACGACGCCATTGCCCTGCGCCCTTTCATCGAGCCGCCGCCTGCCCGCGAGCTGGCGCTGTACTGGCGCAGCGGCTCGGCCCGTGAGCCTACCTTCCGGGAGCTGGCCGCAAGCATACGAAAGATCCCTGTGCTACACGATCCGACCCAGAACCTACCAGCTCCTGAATGATGGCTCCGGATACTCTGACCGCGGATCTCAACGAGGCACAGCGTGAGGCGGTGTGCCTGCCTCCAGGTCGCGCCCTGGTGCTCGCCGGCGCCGGTAGTGGCAAGACGCGGGTCCTCACCCGGCGAGCCGCTTACCTGGTCCAGGCTGAGGGGGCCTCGCCGTTCTCCATCCTTGCGGTAACCTTCACCAATAAGGCGGCTGCTGAGATGCGCGGGCGTATCAGCGAGCTGCTCGGTATCGGTACTGCTGGTATGTGGGTGGGCACCTTCCACGGTATTGCCCATCGCCTCCTGCGCCTGCATGCGCAGCGTGCCGGCCTGCCGGAGAGCTTTCAGATCCTCGACGCCGACGACCAGCTGCGCCAGGTCAAGCGGGTCCTGCGCGCTCGTGGTAACGACGAGTCCCGCTTTCCGCCGCGGCAGGTGCGCGCGTACATCAGCGCTCGTAAAGATGAGGGCGAGCGCCCTGGGGATATCCAGGATGCCGGTGAGGGTTATCAGCATGAGCTGCTCGCCATCTACCGTGACTACGAGGAAGCGTGCCGGCGCGGCGGCTTGGTGGATTTCTCGGAATTGCTGCTGCGCGCCTACGAGCTGCTGCGCGATGATCCCGAGCTGCTGGGCCACTACCAGCGGCGATTCGGGCATCTCTTGGTCGATGAGTTCCAGGATACCAATGCCCTGCAGTACCGATGGCTCAAGCAGCTCGCCGGTGCCGGGGCGGAGCTGTTCGTGGTGGGGGATGACGATCAGTCGATCTACGGCTGGCGTGGCGCCCGGGTGGAGAACCTCGATAGCTTTCGCCGCGAGTTGGGTGAGGTACGAGTGGTCCGCCTAGAGCAGAACTACCGCTCTACCAGTACGATCTTGGCGGCGGCGAACCACTTGATCGCCCATAACTCGAGCCGTCTGGGCAAGCAGCTTTGGACCGAGGGGCATACTGGTGAGCCGATCGACGTCTACGCCGCTTTCAACGAGGTCGACGAGGCACGCTGGGTGGTTGAGCGCATCCAGTCCCTGATGGCAGAAGCGTGGTACGGCTACGCCGACTTCGCCATCCTCTATCGCTCCAACGCCCAGTCCCGGGCCCTAGAGCAGGAGTTGCACGCTGCGCGTCTGCCGTATCGCGTCTATGGCGGGCAGCGTTTCTTCGAACGCGCCGAGATCAAGGATGCGTTGGCCTATCTGCGTCTGGTGGCTAATCGGCACGATGACGCTAGTTTCGAGCGTGTGGTCAATACGCCGCCGCGCGGGATCGGGACCAAGACTTTGGAGGCGGTGCGCCACGCTGCCCGGGAGGGGGGCGCCAGCCTCTGGCAGGCCGCCCGCGGGCTCGTCGATGGTGGCCAGCTCCCTGCCCGGGCCCGTAATGCGCTCGCGGCCTTCCTCCAGCTGATAGACGGCTTAGAGAGGCATATCACCGCACGCCCCCTCCAAGATCAGGTCGAGCAAGTTCTCGGGGCGGCGCGGCTACGGCATTACCACGAGCGTGATGAGGCGCGGCTGGAGAACCTGGACGAGCTGGTTACCGCGGCGCGTAGCTTCGCCCAGCGTGACGGTGCCGAGGAAGGGATGGACCCTTTGACCGCTTTCTTGACCCACGCTGCGCTGGAGGCCGGGGAGGGGCAAGCCGAGGACTGGGAGCGCTCGATCCAGCTGATGACGCTGCATGCGGCTAAGGGCTTGGAGTTCTCGGTCGTCTTCCTAGTGGGGATGGAGGAAGGGCTATTCCCCCATCGGATGGCCCTTGAGGAGGCCGGTCGCCTGGAAGAGGAGCGTCGTCTGTGCTATGTGGGACTGACGCGCGCGCAGCAGCGGCTGATCCTGACCCACGCTGAGCGGCGCCGGCTGCACGGGGTCGATCAGATGGCGTGGCCCTCACGGTTTCTCTCGGAGCTGCCCCGTAAGGCGCTCGAGGAGGTCCGTCCTGCGATGTCGGTGCGCCGCGGCCCCCCCGCCGCCGATACCCAAGCGGCTACGCCATCCCCTGCGGAGGCTACGGATAGCCCCCCCCAAGGACTGCGAATCGGTGGTCGGGTGCGTCATCAGCGGTTTGGGGACGGGGTGCTGCTTCGCTGCGAGGGGCATGGCGCCAATGCCCGTCTCCAGGTGCGCTTCGATACCGCCGGTACCAAGTGGCTGATCGCTAGCTACGCTGGCCTAGAGCCGGTAGGCTCCTGACACCCGTTGCTCTGAACGGCGGCCTTAGGGCGTATCTGTGGTCAGTCGTAAGCCGGCACGTCTGTCACGGCTTCTCCTCGGGCGCTACCTCTTGGCTAAAGGTCAAGCAGGATCTCCCGCTCCTCGCGGGAGGGATGGAAGCCTCGATCCTCGTAGTGCTGGAAGATTGCCTCAACGACTTCCTCTGGGGTGTCCACCACCTGGAATAGATCCATGTCCTCGGGGTTGATGGCCTGCTCCGCCACGAGGCGCTCTTGGAACCATGTCACGAGCTTCTCCCAGAAGGGTGTATGGACCAGGATGATGGGGATCCGGGGGGTCTTGCCAGTCTGCACCAGGGTCAGGATCTCGGCGAGTTCGTCCAGGGTCCCGAAACCGCCGGGCAGGACGACATAGGCCGAGGCGTATTTGACGAACATCACCTTGCGCGAGAAGAAGTGCCGGAAATGCAGGGCGATATCCTGGTACGGGTTCGGATGCTGCTCCTTGGGTAGCTGGATGTTGAGGCCGACACTGGGCGATTTGCCGGCCTGTGCCCCCTTGTTGGCTGCCTCCATGATGCCCCCGCCCCCACCGCTGACCACCGAGAAGCCGGCATTGGAGACCTCGCAAGCGACGTGCTCAGCGAGGCGATAGTAGGGGTGTTCGGTGTCGACCCGGGCCGAGCCGAAGATGCTCACGGAGGGCTTGATGGCGGAGAGGCGCTCAAAGCCCTCTACGAACTCCGCCATGATCTGGAAGATCTTCCAGGACTCACGGGTCAGGGTAGCGCCATTGACGGGGATACGTTCCTGCTGCGCGAAGGGGTTCTTCGGATCCATAAGATTGCGCTCGTGCGTGATCATCGTATGAGCTTTACAAGGCCTTATCATAGCGTTGCACTGCTGCATTCCGCGAGCCGCCACAGAGAGCACACGCATGACACAATCGGATGACCCCTTGATCCTGGTCGATGGCTCGTCCTACCTCTACCGTGCCTTCTTTGCCCTGCCGGCGCTGAGCACCGCCAAAGGTGAGCCGACCGGTGCCCTCTATGGGGTGGTGAGCATGCTCCATAAGCTCCCCGCCGAGGAGGCTGGCAGGCACCTCGCGGTGGTTTTCGATGCTCCTGGCAAGACCTTCCGCGATGAGCTCTTCGAGCACTACAAGGCCCATCGCCCGCCCATGCCCGAGGATCTGCGTGCTCAGCGTGAGCCGCTCAAGCAGATCATCGCTGCCATGGGGGTGCCGGTGCTCGAGGTTGAGGGGGTGGAGGCCGATGATGTCATCGGCACGCTGGCCGCGCGCGCTCAAGGGCCGGTGGTCATCTCGACCACGGACAAGGATATGGCGCAGCTCGTCGATGAGCGTGTCACCCTGCTCAATACCATGAGCGGCGCTCGCCTCGATCCGCAGGGGGTGGAGGAGAAGTTCGGCGTCCCGCCGGCGGCGATTCGCGACTACTTGGCCTTGGTGGGGGATACTTCCGACAATATCCCGGGAGTTCCTCGAGTCGGGCCGAAGACAGCTGCCAAGTGGTTGCAACACTACGGCACCCTGGAGGCGCTGCGTGAGCACGCCGACGAACTCCGTGGCAAGGTCGGCGAGAGCCTGCGTGCACACCTCGAGGAACTGCCTCTATCCGTAGAGCTCGCTACGATCCGTTGCGATCTCGACCTGGAGCTCGCCCCGGAGGCGCTCGTCTGTGGTGAGCCTGATCGAGAGACCCTGCGCGCGCTCTATCGGCGTTTCGAGATGCGCCGTTTCCTTGCTGAGCTCGATGGCGGTGCGGCAGCGGGGGAAGAGGGGACCAGCCGTGGGGGGGCGGCAGGGCAAACGCCGGTCGATTACCGGATTATCCGCCAGGAGGCGGATCTGGAGGCGTGGCTAGAGCGCTTATACCGTGCCGAGGCCTTCGCCCTTGACCTGGAGACGGATAGCCTCAGCTACATGGACGCCAATATCGTCGGCATCTCGCTAGCGGTGGCACCCTGTGAAGCGGTCTATATCCCTGTTGCTCATGTTGGCCCTGAAGCCCAGGAGCAGCTCGGGCGGGCGTGGGTCCTCGAGAGGTTGCGCCCTGTGCTCGAGGCGCAGCGGCCAGTGAAGATCGGGCAGAACCTGAAGTACGACATGAGCGTGCTCGCCAGCCACGGCGTGGCATTGCGCGGCGTGGCATACGACAGCATGCTCGAGTCCTATGTGCTCGATGCCGGTGCTGCTCGCCATGACATGGCCTCGTTGGCGAGCCGCCACCTCGGCGTGTCGGTGACCAGCTACGAGCAGCTCTGCGGCAAGGGAGCCAAGCAGGTCCCTTTCGCCGAGATCGAGATCGAGCGTGCGGGAGCCTACGCCGCCGAGGATGCGGACATCGCCTTGCGCCTTCATCAGCAGCTCTATCCCCAGCTCGAGGCCGAGCAACAGCTACTGGAGGTCTTCGAGCACCTGGAGATGCCGCTGCTGCCGGTGCTCTCTCGCATGGAGCGCAACGGGGTGCATGTCGATCCTGAGATGCTCGCGGCCCAGAGCCGCGGGCTTGCCGAGCGTATGGCTGAGGTCGAGCGATGCGCCCACGAGGAGGCTGGCGAGGCGTTCAATCTCAGCTCACCGAAGCAGATCCAGGAGATCTTCTTCGAGCGTATGGGGCTGCCGGTGGTCCAGCGGACGCCCAAGGGGCAGCCCTCAACGGCGGAATCGGTCCTCGAGGAGCTCACGGCCCAGGGGCACGAGCTGCCGCGGCTGATCCTCGAGCATCGGGGGCTGGCCAAGCTCAAGTCCACCTATACCGACAAGCTGCCGCAGCTCATCCACCCGGCGACCGGTCGGGTTCATACCTCCTATCATCAGGCGGTCACGGCCACCGGCCGATTGTCCTCCTCGGAGCCGAACCTGCAGAACATCCCCGTACGGACTCCCGAGGGGCGGAGGATCCGTAAGGCCTTTGTCCCCGAGGCTGAGCATAAGCTGCTGACGGCGGACTATTCCCAGGTCGAGCTTCGGATCATGGCGCATCTCTCCGGTGACAGCGGGCTTCGCCGGGCCTTCGAGCAGGGGGAGGACATCCATCGCGCTACCGCCGCCGAGGTCTTCGGCTCGGCTCAGGTGAGCGACGAGCAGCGTCGGGCTGCCAAGGCAATCAACTTCGGGCTCATCTACGGTATGTCCGCCTGGGGGCTAGGACGGCAGCTGGGTATCCCGCGGGAGCAGGCGCAGGACTATATCGATCGCTATTTCGAGCGCTACCCGGACGTACGGCGCTTCATGGAGAGGGTCCGTGAGCAGGCGCGGACGCAGGGCTATGTGGAGACGATCGCCGGACGGCGGCTCTACCTGCCGGAAATCAACAGCCGCAACCGGCAGCGTCGGGAGTATGCCGAGCGCACCGCCATCAACGCCCCCATGCAGGGCACGGCGGCGGATCTGATCAAGCGGGCCATGATTGATGTCGATGCCCTGCTCTTGGCGCACTTCCCGCAGGCGCGCATGGTCATGCAAGTCCACGATGAGCTGGTGCTCGAGGTGCCGGAGGCGCAGGTGGCAGCGGTGCGTGCCGAGGTGCGGCGCCTGATGGAGGCAGCCGACGGTGGCCGCCTCGAGGTGCCGCTGGAAGTGGAGGCGGGGGTCGGTGATGACTGGGAGGAGGCCCATTGACGGTGACAGTGTCTGGCTGTTGCGGCTGCTCGTAGCGTGGCGTGCTTTCTAGGGGGTGTTTCGTTAAGGTGTGATGCGCGCGATTACCCGGCCGTCGTGTAAGACAGTGGTCCGCAGGGGCTGTAGGCAGGAGGTGCCAAGAAGATGGAAGCCCTCGATCCGTTACTCTTATCCCGCATGCAGTTCGCCTTCGTGGTCTCGTTCCACGCTCTGTTCCCGGTGTTCACCATTGGTCTGGCCGCCTACATCGCGGTTCTGGAGGCCCTCTGGTATCGCACGGATAGCCCCCTCTACCGCAATCTCTCGGAGTTCTGGATCAAGATCTTCGCCGTTGTCTTCGGTATGGGGGTGGTCTCCGGCGTGGTGATGTCCTTCCAGTTCGGGACCAACTGGAGCGAGTTCTCCTTCGCCACGGCGAACCTGCTCGGGCCGATCCTCTCCTATGAGGTCCTCACTGCCTTCTTCCTGGAGGCTGTCTTCCTCGGCATCCTGCTCTTCGGCAGGGACCGGGTGCCGCGAGGGACCCACCTGTTCGCCGCCTGTATGGTGGCTATCGGCACCTTCATCTCCTCGTTCTGGATCCTGTCGGCCAACTCTTGGATGCAGACGCCGCAAGGCTTCGAGCTCCGTGACGGGATCGTCCACGTCACTTCTTGGGCCGAGGCCATCTTCAACCCCTCGCTGTGGTATCGCTTTGGGCACATGGGTCTGGCCTCGCTGCTAACCGCTGGTTTCGTGGTTGCCGGTGTCAGCGCCTACTTCCTGCTGCGCGGCCGTAGCGTGGAGATGAATCGCAAGGCGTTGAGCATGACCCTGTGGCTATTGCTGCTGGTGGCCCCAGCGCAGGTGCTCATGGGGGATATGCATGGGCTCAACACCTTCGAGCATCAGCCTACCAAAGTCGCTGCTATGGAGGGGGCCTGGGAGACGCAGCAGGGGGCGCCGCTGTACCTGTTCGCCTGGCCCGATGCGCAGGCAGAGACCAACCGCTTCGCTGTGGGGATCCCCAATCTGGCCAGCTATATCCTTACCCATCACTGGGACGGAGAAGTGCCAGGGCTCAAGGAGGTCAGCGCCGAGGAACGTCCCCCCGTGGCGCAGGTGTTCTGGTCGTTCCGAATCATGGTGGGTATCGGGGTGCTCATGGTGCTCGCCGTTCTCTGGGGTGTTGGGCTGCGCTTGCGCGGGCGCCTGTTCGAGAGCCGAGCGTACCTGAGGGCCCTGGAGCTGATGATCCCGCTGCCCTTTGTAGCGGTGCTGACCGGCTGGTTCGTCACCGAGATGGGCCGCTCGCCATGGTTGATCTACGGCCAGATGACCCTCGCCGAGGGGCTGACTCCGGCGCTCAGCGGCTGGATGGCGCTATTTACCCTGGTCGGCTATATGGTCGTCTATGCAGTCATCTTTACGGCCGGCCTCTATTATGTCACCCGTATCGTGCGCTCGGGGCCGGAAGCGACAGGGGCTGTCGAGGAGCCAGCCCACGCCAAGCGGCCCTTCTCCGCGGCCGATATACCCTTCGACGAAGACCCCGACGTCTCGACCAACTTGAGGTGAGATCATGGCGCTGATTGATATCACGGTCATCTGGCTGGGGATCATCGGCCTCGGGGTCTTCATGTACGTCCTGCTGGACGGCTTTGACCTGGGGATCGGCATCCTCTACCCCTTCGCCCCTGACGAGCAGAGCCGGGACACCCTGATGGGGTCCGTGGCGCCGGTCTGGGATGGCAATGAGACCTGGCTCATCCTCGGGGGAGCGGGGCTGCTGGCCGCCTTCCCGGCGGTCTATAGCATCTACCTGCCGGCGCTCTACCTAGGGGTGTTCCTGATGCTCGCCGGCCTGATCTTCCGAGGGGTGGCCTTCGAGTTTCGCTTCAAGTCTTCGCGCACCCGCTGGTTCTGGAACGCAGCCTTCGCCGGCGGCTCCTTGCTGGCTGCTGCTGCCCAGGGGTTCGTGGTCGGCGCCTATATCCAGGGCTTCGAGGTGGAAGGCTATACTTATGTCGGTGGCCCCTTGGATTGGTTGACCCCGTTCACGACCTTTACAGCCTTCTCCTTGGTGATTGGCTACGCCCTGCTCGGGGCGACCTGGGGGATCCTCAAGACGGAAGGGGCCACCCAGCGCTGGCTCTATCGGGTGACGCCTTGGCTGCTGCTGGTGCTCGTCCTTTGCTTGATCGGCATTACCATCTGGACGCCGCTGATCCAAGAGCGGATCCTGGCGCGCTGGCTTGAGAGCTGGACGGTGCTCTGGCCGCTGCCGGTGCTGGGTGCCGTGGCCGTGGTGCTCCTCTGGCGCGGCTTGCGTCAGCGCTGGGAGGTGGCGCCGTTCATGTGCAGCATGGCGCTGTTTGTGACCGTCTACCTAGGCCTGGTCAGCAGCCAATGGCCGTACATGGTGCCCCCTGATATCACCTTCCGGGAGGCGGCCTCGGCGCCGGAGACGCAGTTGTTCCTCCTGCTCGGCATGCTCTTCCTGCTGCCGATCATCATCGGCTATACGGCCTGGACCTACTGGATCTTCCGAGGCAAGGTCCAGGCGGGTGCAGGTTACCACTGAGCCTGTGGCGAGCGCGCAGGCCAGCGCAACGGTCAGCGAGCGCCGCGCTGTTCGCTGGCTGCAAGCCCAGGTCCATCTAGCGCGTGGTGCCATGGCAGCCACTGTGGCCGCTGGCACCGCTGACGCCGGGCTGGTGGTAGCCCAGTCGGCACTGATCGCTTGGACAGTCGACCGGGCGGTCAGTGAAGGGGTTGGCCTGGCGAGCCTGGGAGGTGCCCTGTCGGTCTTGGCGGTGGTTTTCCTAGGGCGTGCGCTGGCGACTTGGGGCCGGGCGGCTGCCGGAGCCCGGACGGGGCGGCTCATCACGGCGGCCCTCCGGCGGCGGCTGTATCGCCACATCGCTGCCCTCGGACCGGTGCGGCTGCAGGCGTATCATAGTGGTGCCGTGGCTAGTGCCCTGGTCGAGCAGGTGGAGGCGCTGGAAGGCTACTATGCCCGCTACCTGCCCCAGGTGGTGCTGGCTACGGTGCTACCGGCAGCGCTGATCACCACGATCCTGCTCCTCGATCTATATGTCGGCCTGCTACTGCTTGTGGCGGCGCCACTGGTGCCGCTGTTCATGGCGCTAGTCGGCATCGGTGCTAGCCAACGCTCACGTCGGCAGCAGCAGGGCCTGGCGCGCATCAGCGCCCATTTCCTCGATCGATTGCGTGGATTGGCTACCCTGCGCATCCTGCGCGCGACCGACCAGGCCGCTACGGCTGTGGAGGCGGCGGCCGAGGTGTACCGGGTGCGCAGCATGTCGGTGTTGCGTGTCGCTTTCCTCTCCTCGGCGGTGCTGGAGCTGATCTCAGCGCTGTCCATTGCGCTGGTGGCCATCTACGTGGGCTTCTCCCTCCTCGACTACCTGCATTTCGGACCGGGCTCGGAGCTAGGGCTGTTCGCTGGATTGTTGATCCTGCTGCTTGCGCCCGAGGTCTTCCTGCCGCTGCGC
Organism: Halorhodospira sp.; assembly: GCA_046546255.1. Classification (GTDB taxonomy): domain Bacteria; phylum Pseudomonadota; class Gammaproteobacteria; order Nitrococcales; family Halorhodospiraceae; genus Halorhodospira. Next base: position 52,869 of record JBKGYE010000003.1, read on the forward strand.
CAGCTTGGGCAGCACTACCACGATCGAGCGACGGCGGTAGGGGCGGCCACGGAGATTATGCGCATCCTCGATGAGCCCCTCCCGGAGGCAGGCGGGGGCGTGCCGGCGCCGGCTACAACGCCCGTGCGGCGTGAGCCCCAGGCTGGGCTACCCTTGCCCGAACCGGTTCCGGTCGTTTTTGGTGGGGTCACGGTGTGCTTTCCCGGAGCGCAAGCGCCGGCGCTCGCTCGGATCGATCTGAAGATCGCCGCCGGGGAGCGGGTGGTGATCTCGGGGCCGAGTGGCGCTGGTAAGTCGACCCTGCTCCACCTGGCCGCTGGCTTCCTGGAACCGGATCTCGGTTCGGTCACCGTCGGTGGCGTACCGCCAACACAGGCTGGTGTCGGCTGGCTGGGGCAGCGAGCCTGGCTCTTCCACGGTACGGTGCGGGAGAACCTGCAGCTCGCCGATCCGGCGGCCGAGGATCAGCGTCTGTGGGCGGCCCTGCGCCATGCCGATCTGGCGGAGGTCATCGCCGGACTGCCACAGGGGCTGGATGCGCCCCTCGGCGAGGGCGGTTATGGGCTCTCCGGGGGGCAGGCGAGTCGCTTGGCGCTCGCGCGTGCGCTGCTCTCTGGCGCACCGCTGTTGCTGCTCGATGAGCCCACTGCCGGGCTCGACCCGGCGAGCCGGGAGCGGGTGCTCAAGGCCGTGACTGCGCTCGCGGATGGTCACCGGACGGTGCTGCTGGTCGCCCACGACCGAGATCTGCACGAGTGGGGAGACCGGCATTGGGTGCTCGAGGCCGGCCGGTGTCGGGAGGAGCGCCGTGCGTGAGCTGATCCCTTTCCTGCGCGATCTGCGCCCTGAGCGCTGGCGTCTCGCCTTGGGGACGCTGCTGCTGATTCTCAGCCTCCTCTCGTCGATCGGCCTGCTCGGGCTGTCCGGCTGGTTCCTCACGGCCACGGCATTAGCTGGGGTGACGGGTGCAGCACTGGAGGTCTATCAGCCGAGCTCGGGGATTCGCTCCTTCGCGCTGACCCGGACGATCGCCCGCTACTTTGAGCGCCTGGTTCACCACGATGCCGTTCTGCGCACCCTCGCTCGCTTGCGCGGTTGGCTCTTCCGGGCCCTGGCGCCGATGCCTCTGCATAGCCTTGGCCGGCTACGACGTAGCGATTTGCTCAACCGTATGACTGCCGATGTCGAGGCCTTGGACAATCTCTACTTGCGGATCGTCGGTCCAACCCTCGCTGCGGTGGTGACAGTCGCGGTCACCGTCGCGGTGCTCGTCTTGGTGGCAGGGGCCGTGGGGTGGGCCGTGGGCGGTATCCTGGGCCTAGGGGGGCTGCTGCTGCCGCTCTGGGCCTGGCGTCGGGGGTCCCCCCACGGTGAGGCGGTGGATCGTCATCTGCCGGCCCTGCGCGGTGCCGGGGTGGACGCGGTGCAAGGATTGGCGGAGCTGCGTGCCTGCGGTGCCGTAGTGCGCCATGAGCAGCGCCTCATGGACGCTGCTGAGCGCCTGGCTGCCGCCCGGGCGCGGTCGGCTCGCCTGACCGGGGCCGGCGAGGGCGCTGTGGGGCTGCTCAGCCATGGGGCCTTGCTGGTCGCCCTTATAGGCGGCATCCCCCTGTACCAATCAGGGGCGATCAGCGCGCCGATCCTGGTCCTTGGCACGCTCGCGGCTCTAGCCGCTGGCGAGGCCTTGTCCGCCCTGCCGGGCGCCTGGCAGCACCTGGGGCGGACCCGGGCTGCCGCACGGCGGTTGCTTGAGCATGCCGAGCTCGCCGAGGCGCAGGCACCGGCGGTGGCCGCACCGGTGTGCGAGGCTCCTCTCCCACTGGCCTTCGAGGCGGTGACCTTCCGCTACGCTGCCCATCGCCCGCTGCTGCTTGAGGACTGCTCGTTACGGCTCGAGGCTGGCGAGACCGGGGTTATCTACGGCCCTTCAGGTTGTGGCAAGTCTACGCTCCTGGAACTAGCTGCTGGCCTGATCACACCGCAGAAAGGGCAGGTGAAGGTGGCCCAGGTACCGGTCCAGGGCATGGCCGAGGGGGACCGCTTCGCCTGCATCACCTACCTGACCCAGCGTACCGAGCTTTTCGCCGATACCGTGGCGAGCAATCTGCGTATTGCCGATCCTCAAGCCGATGACGCCCGTCTGTGGCAGGTCTTGCGTGCCGCTGCCCTGGAGGAGCGAGTAGCAGCCCACCCACAGGGGCTTGAGGCCTGGATCGGGGAGGGCGGCGCCCGGCTGTCGGGTGGCGAGGCTCGCCGTCTGGCACTGGCGCGCCTGATGCTGCTGGAGGCGCCCGTGGTTCTGCTCGACGAGCCCTTTCGGGGGCTGGATGATGCGACGGCGGCGCGGGTCTCCCGGCGCATGGCATCGTGGCTGGCCGAGCGCACGGTGCTCGTGATCAGCCATGATCCAGGGACGGCCCCGGCGCATCACTGGTGCCTGCCTTTCACAGCGCTCACTGCCAGCCGTGTTGATTGATCGTCTCGTGCGGCTTGGCATCTTGGCCGGCCGGGCGGGATAATAGCGAGCTTTTCCGGACCCGAGCGATGGAGCCCCTCCATGAAGCGACACGTGGCCAGTCTCCTGGCGCAGGCCCTGATGGCCATGCGCGAGGCCGGCGAGCTGCCGGCGGATATAGAGCTACCCGAGATACAGGTCGAGCGCGCCCGTGATCGCGCTCATGGCGACTACGCCGCCAATACGGCCATGGTCCTGGCTAAGCCGGCCCGGCAGAAGCCGCGGGATCTGGCCGAGGCGATCCGTGCCCGGTTGCCGGTTTCCGAGGCGATCGCCCGGGTCGAGGTGGCCGGGCCCGGCTTTCTCAACTTCACATTGACCGCAGCAGCCCGTCATGAGGCGGTGCGTACTGCCCTGCGCGAGGGGGACGCCTTCGGGCGCAGTGATGTTGGCGCGGGGGAACGGGTGCACATCGAGTTCGTCTCGGCCAATCCGACGGGACCACTTCACGTCGGCCATGGTCGCGGCGCCGCCTTCGGCGATGCGCTAGCCAGTGTCCTCGAGGCTGCCGGCTACCATGTGCATCGTGAATACTATGTCAACGACGCCGGGCGGCAAATGGATATCCTCGCCGTGTCGCTGTGGCTGCGCTATCTGGAGGCCGCCGGTGAAAGGGTCCCCTTCCCGGCTAAGGGCTATCAGGGGGATTACATCGTTGCCCATGCTCATGAGCTGCTCGCAGCTCATGGGCGGGCCTATGTCCAGGCCGTGGATACGGTGACAGCCGAGCTGCCGGAGGAGGAGACGGATCCGGAGGCTTACCTCGATGCCCTGGTGGCCCAGGCCCGGTCACTGCTCGGCGAGTCGGCCTATCGCCGGGTCCTGGACTTCGCCTTGGAGGCGATCCTCGGCGACATCCGGGCGGATCTGGACGCCTTCGGGGTGGCTTTCCATCGCTACTTCTCGGAGCGCGAGCTTGTCGAGCAGGGCCGTATCGAGACTGCGGTGCAGCGGCTTACCGAGGCTGGCCATACCTACGAGGCGGAGGGGGCGCTCTGGTTCCGGGCCGCAGAGCTCGGGGACGACAAGGACCGGGTGCTGCGCCGGGAGAATGGGCTGACGACCTACTTCGCCGCGGATGTGGCCTATCATCTGGAAAAGCTCGAGCGTGGTTTTGTCACCCTGATCAATGTCTGGGGTGCGGACCATCACGGCTATGTGGCGCGGGTAAAGGCCGCCTTGCAGGCCCTCGGCGTGGATCCTGAGCGTTTGGATATCCGCCTGGTGCAGTTCGCCGTCCTCTATCGCGGCGGGGAGAAGCTGCCCATGTCCACCCGCTCCGGCGAGTTCGTCACCTTGCGTGAGCTGCGCGAGGAGGTGGGCAAGGACGCCGCGCGTTTCTTCTATGTCATGCGCCGCTCCGAGCAGCATATGGATTTCGACCTGGACCTGGCCAAGTCGGAGTCGGCGGATAACCCGGTCTACTATTGCCAATACGCCCACGCCCGGATCTGTAGCGTTTTCCGCCAGCTGACGGAGCGAGGGCTGGCCTGTCGGGCTATCATCGAGGCGGCCGCCCTGGAGCGCTTGGACACCGAGCACGAGGCCATCCTGCTGGATTTGATCGGGCGCTACCCCGAGGTGGTTGAGGCTGCCGCCCTAGCCCGGGAGCCGCACCAGGTGGTGCAGTATCTGCGTGAGCTGGCAGCGGCCTTTCATACCTACTACAACGCGGTACCGTTCATCATCGATGATGAGCCGCTGCGCGAGGCCCGGTTGACCCTGGTCCGAGCGGTACAGCAGGTCCTGGCCAATGGCTTGGGCCTCCTCGGGGTGGATGCCCCGCAGAGCATGTGACGAGAGCGTATGGCGCAGAAAGGCAGGAAGAAGAGCGGCACCGCCGGGGGCAGCGGCGGGCAGGGCCATAAGGCCCGTAGCGGGCGAGGGAAAGCGCGCACCGCGGCCGCCAAGGGTCGTAGTGGTGCCCAAGCCAGCCGTCCTGAGCGGCGCAGCATCCCGGGATGGGCCTGGCTGCTGGTCGGTGCGGCCCTCGGCGCTGGTGCGCTGTTCTTCCTGCAGTATCAGCAGCAGGGCGGAGGGGAAGCTGATCCCGCCTCCGGCGACCCTGCATCCGGACCGCAGGCAGAGCAGCGGTCCGACGAGGAGCCGTCTAAGGAGCAGGAGCAGGGGCGTCAGTACGAATTCTACGAGATGCTGATGCAGGACGAGGTCTCGGTGCCCGAGGAGGACCTCAGTGAGGCTGATGAGCGGCGTAGCGAGGAAGAGGAGCGTGAGGAGCTCACTCGGGCCACCAACTTTGAGGAAGGGCAGCGCTACCTGCTCCAGGCCGGTTCCTTCCAGCATCATGAAGATGCCGAGAGCATGCGTGCCTCCTTGGCCTTGGTGGGGCTCCCGGCGCAGATCCACACCGTGGAGCTGCAAGGTGGTGAGGAGTGGCATCGCGTCCGCGTCGGCCCCTTCGAAGACAGGGGGCGGATCGAGGAGGCGCGCTCACGCATGGAAAAGAACGATATCGAGCCGCTGATGCTGCGCCAGCAGGGATGACGGACCCGCCGGGCGCCGCGGCTGTGTGAAAGGTGCCGCTCAGTGGAACTGCACCTTGGTTGAGTCGATTGATTGGAGTGGGTGAGGCGTCCGGCGCACGGCCGGCGGGCGCCCGGTCTTGTCTGGAGGAGGGGTTCCATGATCGTGTTGCGCAGCTTCCTGTTGCTCGCCACCGCCGCCTGCCTGGGGGTTCTAGGCTACGCTGGGTATACGGCCTATGCGGGCGGCGATTCGGTGCAGATGCTCAATGAGCTGCAGGAGTTGATCGCTAGTACCTGGGTCCAGGCGCTGCTGGCGAGCTACTACCTCGGGGTGCTCTGCTTTATCGGCGCTATCGTGGTTATCGAGAAGCGCTTGCTGACGATCATCCTCTGGAGTCTGGCAGCGTTGCTGATCACCTATCCCGCCCTGGTCTTCTGGCTGCTGTTGCGGGGACTGCCGGAGATGGGCGAGCGCAGCAGCCGGCGGCTGCGCTCGCTGGGCTGACGCATGTGCGCCGCCCGGGCTGCCTACGTCCCCGGGCGGTCCATGAGCCTCAGCTATTGCGCACCGAGTTCCATCTTGCGTAACCGGTAGAGTGCGGAGATATCTTCTTCGCCGTGTCCCTGCGCGATCAACCGATCGTAGTCCGCGAGGGTCTGCTCGAGGAGCGTCTGCTCGATGCCTTGGGCGGCGAGCAGATCACGAACGATGGCCAGATCCTTGCGGTGAAGGGCCAGCTTGAATCCCGGCGGGAATCGGTCCTCAACCATATTCGGCCCGCGCTGGGTTAGTTGCCAATTGCCCGCTGCCCCAGCCCCGACGACCTCGATGACTTGCTGCAGGTCGAGCCCTTGTCCGCGGCCGTAAGCGAGCGCGGTGGCGACCCCCTGCATGATGCCGGCGACCATGATCTGGTTGACTGCTTTGGTGGCCTGCCCGGCACCTACGGGGCCCATGTGGTGCGCGGCGCTGCAGATAGGGTCGAGCAGGGGCTGGATACGCTCGAGTATGGCGGCATCGCCGCCGACCATCATGACCATCGTGCCTTGCCGGGCGCCCTCCGGGCCGCCGGAGACCGGGGCGTCAAGGAAGGTGGCACCGCTGTCGCTGAGGCGCTCAGCGGCGGTGCGTGCGGTATCCGGTGCTACCGTAGAGGTGTCCACCACCACTTTGCCAGGTGCTAGCCCGTCTCGAAGGGCGCTGAGGACCTCGAGCAGATCGTTGTCAGCGCCGACACTGATCAAGAGCACATCGGCTGCCGCAGCCACCGTGGCCGGTTCATCGGCCAGCGCTACGCCGTGCTCTGCAGCGAAGGCCTTCGCCCGCTCTCGGCTGCGGTTCCAGACCGCCGACAGCGTGCCGGCACGTGCAAGGTTGGCCGCGATGCCGCTGCCCATGGCGCCTAGGCCGATCACCCCTGCTTTCATGCTCGCTCCTCCACTGCTGGAATCTTGCCCCGATGGTGCGGGAGCTAAGGGCTCTCCAAGTAGGTGCCCCCGAGCAATCCGGCCTCCAAGTCGGCCAGGCATGCTCGGCGGGCGGTCTCGTCCAGCTCCGCGGCAGCCACCCGCCGCCGATAGGCACCGCTGAGCTCGCGCTCGTCAAAGCCCACGGAGCTCAGGATGGCGCCTACGCTGTCGCCGCGTGCGGCAGCCGTGAAGCGGTGGCCCTCGCGAGTCACTTCGACATTCACCGAGTCTGTGGCGCCGAAGAGGTTGTGTCGATCCCCTAAGATTTCCTGGTAAGCCCCGACCATAAAGATCCCGAGCCAAAGCGGCTCCCCCGGCTCCGGATCGGGCAGGGGCAGGGTGCTCTCTACACCGTCCCCGTCCACGTAGAGCGAGACGGTGCCATCGGAGTCGCAGGTCAGGTCCTGAACGACGCCACGCCGGATCAGCGGTCTGTTGAGCCCGGATAAGGGGACGATGGGGAAGATCTGGTTAATGGCCCAGACGTCGGGGATCGACTGGAAAACCGAGAAGTTGGCGAAGAGCTTGTCCGCCAGGCGCTCGTTGAGGGCATCGAGAACCTCGCGTTGGTGGGGGCGCCCCGGGTTGAGCCGCTCCCGCAGCCGGGTGCCGATGGCTTGGTAGCAGCGCTCGGCGTAGGCGCGCTGGGGGAGATCAAGCACCCCGTGGAGATAGAGGCTGTGCGCCTCTTCCAGGTAGTGACAGGTGTCGTGGTAGACCTCTGTAGCCGGCCGACTCTCGTGGGCCTCAAGGGTGCGGTAGAGCTCGCGCAGCACAGGGTGGGCATCGGCCGCGGGCGGTTCCGGACGAGCCGCGCTGCGGCTATCGGTGTCGATCACCGAGGTGACCAGCACGGCGTGGTGCGCGGTCATAGCGCGGCCGCTTTCGGTGATCACCGCCGGATGGGGCAGCTTGGTCTCGTCGCAGACAGCCTTCAAGGCCCCGATCACGTTCTGTGCATACTCGGCGATGCTGTAGTTCATCGAGCAGAAGGCGCGCGAGCGGGTGCCTTCATAGTCCACCCCGAGCCCGCCGCCAACGTCGACCTTGGTCACCGGTGCTCCGAGACGGCGCAGCTCACCGTAGAAGCGCGCTCCCTCGGAGAGGCCGCGGCGGATGTCGTGGACATTGGCGATCTGCGAGCCGAGGTGGAAGTGAAGCAGCTGTAAGCAGCTGAGCAGATTCGCCTGGCGCAGCTCCTCGACCACGGTGAGGGCATCGGCGGCGGAGAGACCGAACTTGGAACGCTCGCCGCCGGTGTTCTGCCACTTGCCGGCGCCGATGGAGGCGAGCCGGATGCGCAGGCCCAAGCGCGGAGGAATGCCGAGTCGCCGGGCCTCGCGGATGATGAGTCGGGTCTCGGAAGGTTTCTCTAGCACTAGGTGAACCTGCAGTCCCAGCTGCAGGCCACGCAGGGCCAGGCGCACATACTCCGGATCTTTGTAGCCATTGCAAATGACCGTTCCCCCGGCAGGGGCGAGGGCGAGCACAGCCATGAGCTCTGGTTTGCTACCCGCCTCGAGGCCCACGCGCTGGCCGTCGCCGACAATCTCTTCGACGACCGAGCGCTGCTGGTTCACCTTGATGGGGTAGACAGGTTGGTAGGCTCCGCGGTACCCGGCAGCGGCCATGGCCTGGTCGAAGGCGCTGCACAGGGCCTCGACCCGGTCGCGAAGGATGGCCGGGAAGCGGAGCAGCACCGGCGGCGAGACGCCTTGAGTGGGTAGCTCGGCGATGATCCGGCGCAGGTCCACGGCTGGTCCACGATCGCGGTGCGGGTGCACCCGCAGATGGCCTTGCTCGTCGATATCGAAATAGCCATCGCCCCAGCGCGGGACGTTGTAGACCTCGCGGGCGGGGTGGCCGCTGCACTCGTCGCTCATGGCCTGCTTGCGCCTGGTGGCCGTTGGGTGACGGGGGCGCGAGACGGCGCCATCGTGATTGGTAATGGTAACATTCGCGCGTCCGCGGTGAGCGCGGAACCGATGACTCGAATCCATTGGCGGAGGCGCGATGCGCGAGGGATGGTTTACTGAGGCGGTCGAGGAAGAAGGCGTAGCCTTCTCCCTGGCCATCGACGACAAGATCTATGAGGAACAGAGCGATTATCAGCACATCGAGGTTTACCGCACCCGGCAATGGGGGCGTCTGCTTGTGCTCGATGGCTGCGTCATGCTCACCGAGCGAGACGAATTCCTCTACCACGAGATGATGGCCCATCCGGCGCTGTTCGCCCACCGCGAGCCGCGGCGCATAGCCATCGTTGGTGGTGGCGACGGCGGCATCCTGCGTGAGGTGCTACGCCACCCTGGCGTAGTGCACGCGCTGCAGGTCGAGATCGATGAGCGCGTCACACGGGTTACTGAGACGTATTTCCCGGACCTGTGTTCTGCCAATGAGGATGAGCGCGCAGAGCTGCGTTTCACGGATGGCTTGCGCTGGATTCGCAGCGTAGAGCCGGAATCGTTGGACGTGGTTATCGTGGACAGCACCGATCCGGTAGGGCCGGCAGCGGGGCTGTTCACCCGGGAGTTCCTCAGCGACGTCCGCCGAGCCCTCGGGCCAGGGGGCATCGTGGTGCAGCAAAGCGAGTCACCGCTGCTCCATCGCGACTCGGTCATCGCGCCCTTGCATCGCGCCGCCGGCGAGGCAGGCTTCGATGGCGTGCATACCCTGACTTTCCCGGTCCCGAGCTATCCCTCGGGCTGGTGGTCCGCCACGTTGATGGTCAATGGCGGCGACCCGCGCAACTTCCGCGAGGCCGACTCGGAGGAGAAGCCGTTCGAGACCCGCTACTACAACGCTGATATTCACCGGGGCGCTCTGGCGGTGCCGGAGCTGCTCAAGTAGCGACGGATTCGCTTGCGTTCGTCCGCCTGCGTGAGGCGGTCCCTGCTGGCCCTCTAGCGCAGGCGGTCTAGGCGCAGGCGTTCGCGCTCATCGAACAGCCGCCGGGCAGCGAACCAGACCGCGGCCAGGGTGCCCAAGCCGGTGCCGACGGTAATCAAGAACATGATCAGGATCTGGTACTTGACTGCCTCCAAGGGTGGTGTACCGGCGAGGATCTGGCCGGTCATCATGCCGGGCAGGCTGACGATGCCGGCGGCAGCCATGGCGTTGATCATAGGGATCATCCCTGAGCGCGTGGCGTCGCGCCGGATCGGCTCCACAGCGGCGTTCCAGGTCGCCCCGAGGGCCAGACGGGTCTCAATGACATCGCGTTGCTGCCAGGCGCCGTCGGTGAGGCGGTCCACGGACAGGGCGATGCCGTTCATGGTATTGCCGAGCAGCATGCCGAGCAGGGGGATGGCGTACTGTGGCTGATGCCAGGGCTGAGGCTGGATCAGGGCCGTCAGGGCGAGGATGGTGACGCTGAACGAGGAGAGGAACATCGCTGCGGTGCCCAGGCCGAAGCCCCAGAGGCCGGCGAAACGCCGTTTCTGCCGAGCCATCACCTCGCGTCCGGCGACCAGCAGCATCACGAGCCCCATCAGTGCCACCCAGTAGAGCGTGGCGTGCGCGAACAGCGTCTCTAGCACCAGGCCCACCAGCAGCAGCTGCATCACCGTGCGCGCTGCAGCGATCACCAGGGTGCGTCCTATCCCGAGCCTTCCGGCCCAAGAGAGCGCAGCGAGGAGGATGACGCCCCCCCCGGCGAGGGCTAGATCCAGTGGCTGGAGCTCGATGACATCCGGTGTCATGGCTACAGCGCCTCGGTGATACCGTCTTGGATGACCAAGCGCTGCGCCTCAAGCCGGAGGGCCTGGTCGGCATCGTGGGTGACCCAGATCACGGCCATACCGTCTTCCCGGTGGGTCTGGACAACCTGCTCTACGGCCTGCGTGGTGGCGTGATCCAGGTTGGCGGTGGGCTCATCGAGCAGCAGCACACGGGGCCGCAGGGCTGCTGCCCGTGCCAGACTCAGCCGGCTGCGCTCACCGGTGGAGAGCCGGCGTACGGACCACTCCGCGACATCGGGCTCGAAGCCGAGGACCGCCAGGGTCTCCGGCTCGATGGCAGCTAGGTGATCTCCCACCCGCTCGGCCCACCAGGCACCATCTGCCGGTAGGTAGATCACCGCCCGGCGCCAACCATGGCCGCTGAAGGCCGTGCGCGGTGTGCCATCGAGGCGTATCTCGCCCTCGCTCGGGTCTAGGTCGGCGATGGCCCGCAGCAGTCGGCTCTTCCCGGAGCCGGAAGACCCGGTCAGGGTTGCGCAGCCACCACGCGGTAACGCCAGCCGTGGCCAGGTGGCCACGGCGCAGCGCAGCTGCTCAAGGCTCAGGCGGACAGGCTCCCCCACCATGCACGCCCTACAGCGCCAAGCTGGCGCTGACGCCGAGGGAGAGGTCCGGGCTCGGATCGTGGATGCCCAGGCCTACATAGGGGCGCAGGTGGATCTGCTCGACCTGCAGCCCTGCGCCCAGGAGCAGCTCCAGGTGGTTGCGGTCCGGTTTTACCGGTGCCTCGTCGCCACGGAGCTCCACGTTCAGCTTGGTGCCGTCTTCCAGGGGGTGGGCGTAGCCCACTCCCCAGCTCAGGTAGTTGCCGCCCAGAGCCCCGTCCACCTCGTCCTGGATGGTGTAGCCGAGCTCGCCGTAGGCCAGGCCCTCGCCGATCTCATGCTGCATCGGCAGGTTGAGATAGAGGTCCAGGCCGTCGTTGGGGTAGGGGGCGATGTCATCCGCGCCCCCCGCCCGCAGTCCGGCCTCCAGGGCGAGGTGGCGGCTGAGCTGGAGCTTGGCGAAGCCGGTGATCCCTTCCAGGCCCGATTCCTCCGGAGCCCCGGGGTCATCATCGATGTTGTTCATGAAGCTGAAGTAGGCGCCATACTCGAACGCCTCGGTGAGTCCGTAGCGGAAGCCGAGCGGTCCGAGGTGCAGGCTATCGTACTCGGCGCCCTGCTTATTTTCGCGGCCGAAGCCGTAGGCGGCGTGTGCGTACAGCTCGGTGTTGTCGGTGCCGATAACGGGCACGCTGGTGAGGGTCAGTGGCCGGTACGGCTCGGCGGCGCTCGGGGAGGCTGCCGCTAGGGCCGCTGCTGCGGTCAGAGCTGTGACGCCGAGGACCCGTTGATGCTGCATATGCCGCTCCTGCTTGTGGTGTGAGGATGGGTGGTCAGCTGACGTTGCCGGCTGAGCCCTCAGGATAACGGTTCTGTGCCGGTCATGGGGGAAGAGCCGCTCCTTCAAAGCCTCTAGCAAGGTTCGGGAGGGCGTTGGGAAAAGAAAAGCGGGCGCCGTGGCGCCCGCAAGGTCTCCCGCGGTTGGGAGAGGAGGAGAGGAGCTGGGTTGGGCTATTTGCCGCTGCCGGTAAAGTCCGGATAGGCCTCCATGCCGCACTCGGTGACGTCCATGCCTCTTTGCTCGTCTTCTTCCTTGGCGCGGATGCCCATGGTGAAGCGCAGGATCAGCCAGACGATGAGGCTGGAGAGGAAGACGAAGGTGAAGATCGCGAGGATGCCGGCGATCTGGGCTAGGAAGGAGGCCTCCGGGTTGGAGAGCAGCACCGCCAGGATCCCCCAGATGCCCGCTGTGCCGTGGGCGGAGATGGCGCCCACTGGGTCGTCGAGCTTCATCTTGTCCAGGGCGACGATCGAAAGCACCACCAGAAGACCGCCGACGCCGCCGATGATCGCTGCCAGCAGCGGGGACGGGGTGTCCGGGCCAGCGGTGATGGCGACCAGCCCGGCGATGGCGCCGTTGAGGGCCATGGTCAAGTCGGCCTTGCCGAACAGGGCCCGGGCCAGCAGCAGGGCGGCGACCACCCCGCCGGCGGCAGCCAGGTTGGTGTTCACGAAGATGGTGCCTACCGCGTTGGCGGCCTCCGCCGAGGAGAGGGATAGCTCGGAGCCACCGTTGAAGCCGAACCAGCCGAGCCAGAGGATAAAGGTGCCCAGGGTGGCTAGCGGCAGGTTGGCACCGGGGATGGCGCGAATCTCCCCTTGGGGCCCGTACTTGCCCTTGCGTGCTCCCAGGACGAGAACCCCGGCGAGGGCCGCCGCAGCACCGGCCATGTGCACGATGGCGGAGCCAGCGAAGTCGAGGAACCCAAGCTGGTCCAGGAAGCCGCCGCCCCAGCTCCACAGGCCCTGGATGGGGTAGATGAAGCCAGTGAGCACAACGGCGAAGATCAGGAACGCCCAGAGCTTCATGCGCTCCGCGACGGCGCCGGAGACGATGGACATGGCTGTAGCCACGAAGACGACCTGGAAGAAGAAGTCCGAGAAGAACGAGAATGCTTCCTCGCCGCTGCGCGCCATCTCGGTGGTCACGGGCTCTGAAGCGGGCAACAGGAAGCTGAAGGTGGGTAGCAGGCTGCCGCTGCTCTCGTACATCAGGTTCCAGCCGATGAGCATGTACATGAGCACGGCGATGGAGTAGAGCCCGATGTTCTTGGTCAGGATCTCCGTGGTGTTCTTCGCGCGCACCAGGCCCGCCTCAAGCATGGTGAAGCCGGCGGCCATCCACATGACCAGTGCGCCCGAGAGCAGGAAGTAGAAGGTGTCCAGGGAATAGGCGAGCTCAGTGATATCTTCCATCGTTCAGATCCTCCGAATCTTGGGGCGGCCGGTTACAGCGCGTCCGTGCCGGTGTCGCCGGTACGGATGCGGATGGTCTGCTCGACATTGAAGACGAAGATCTTGCCGTCGCCGATCTTCCCGCTGTTGGCGGCTTGCCGGATGGCGTCGCAAGCGCGGTCGACAAGGCCGTCGTCGACGGCGACCTCGAGCTTCATCTTGGGCAGGAAGTCCACGACGTATTCCGCCCCCCGGTAGAGCTCAGTATGTCCCTTTTGCCGTCCGAACCCCTTGACCTCGGTGACCGTGATACCTTGGACACCAATGGCGGAAAGGGCTTCGCGGACGTCATCGAGCTTGAAAGGCTTGATGATTGCCGTTACCAATTTCATGAGCGTCGTCCTCATTGCACGCAGGTTGTCCGGAGCCGCAGCGATGCGGTTGCAGCTGCGGTCGCCCTAAGTTCTGCAGGAGGCGTGCCAATGGGCTGAGTCGGGTGTAGCGGGGTCATGCCGCCGAGTTGGCGAGGGCATCTCGGCAACGGATGCACTAGATGGGGGCGACGCCTAGTCCATCGCACTATCCCGGTGCGTGAGAGTGAGGTTGAGAAGGCCATGATCGATCAGAAGACCATTGATGAGTTGGCGCAGAAGCTGACAGCGAGCCTGCCGGCTGGTGTCCGGGAGTTCCATGAGGAGATCGAGAAGAATGTCCGGGCCTCGTTACAGGCTGGGTTCTCGCGGCTCGATCTGGTGACCCGCGAGGAGTTCGATGCCCAGGCTAAGGTCCTGGCGCGTACACGCGCCCAGCTGGAGGAGATCAACCGCCGTGTCGCCGCACTGGAGAGTGGCGGTGGCGGTAGCTCTAGCCCTGCCACCGGTGATGGGGCGGATGACCTAGGTGGCACCGACCGCTCCAGTGGTACGCAGGGGCAGGGCGGTAGCGCCCACGGCTAGACGGACGTAGCCCGGCTGTCCCTGCCGAGGATTCGTGATCCTTTGTGCCGCACAAACCAGGGAGGGTTCCTATGGCACTGGCTTTGACGTCCTCACCGCCCTGAAGGGCTGTGATTCCCAGCCCGGTCCCGGCCGCTTAGGTCGGGGCCGGCTGATGGGTTCCTGCTTCACCGCCAACAGCCATCCCGAGGGATGGACTTACGTCGGCTCCACAGGCGTTTAACCTCTCCCTGCGCCCAAGGGCGAGGCTATTGCGAGTGGCGTTGTTGTCGCGGTCGTGCCGGGTGCCGCAGCCCGTGCACGTCCAGGTGCGAACGGCCAGCGGCTTGGCGCCATCGTGGCGGCCACACGCCGAGCACACCTGGCTCGGTCGGCTCGAAGCGGCCGACGCCACCAAGGTCCGAGCCCAGCGGTGGGCCTTCTCTTCGAGCAGCCGCCGGAACTGGCCCCAGGCCGCATCCTGCACCGACTTCGCCAGCCGGCTCCGGGCGAGCCCCTGCACCGCCAAGTCCTCGATGTAGATCGCTTGGTTCTCGCGAACGA
>JBKGYE010000004.1:0-55353 GCA_046546255.1 Halorhodospira sp.
CTGACTACGGATCAGAAGGTTGGGGGTTCGAATCCTCCCCGGCGCGCCATAAATTGAGGGCAGCTAAGCGCGCCATCGGTGATGGCGAGCTGTCCTTGGCCAAAAGGGGGACTTGCCCGTGAGGGCAGTCCCCTTTTCTGTATCCGGCTCTTGTGCCGAGGATGATGTGGTGGTGGCCCTTGCCTCCTCGGATGCCCGAGCCTTGGACCATTGAATCGGAAGGAGTGTAGCGATGTTGGGAGAGCATCACGGTCTCGCCCATGAGTTCCCGGAGTACCGGGAGCGGATCCACGAGCTCAAGATGGCACACGCCCATTTTCGCCGGCTTATGGAGCAGTACGACGAGGTCAACGAGCAGGTCGAGCGGCTAGAGCAGCAGGGTAGTCCGGTTACGGATGAGAATCTGGAGGAGTTGAAGAAGCGGCGTATCCAGCTGAAGGATGACATCTACAGCTGGTTGACAGCTTCCTAGGTCTGTCTCCATCAGAGCGGGCGCAAGCTCTGGCTCAGCGCGTAAGCGGCGTAGCTGCCGGCGTGGCGCGGTCGGTGTGGTGAAGAGAGGGGGGGGCGTGGAGCTTACCAGGTGTGTCCTCCCTGTTCGGCTCCAGGCCGTAGCAGTACGCCGCTACAAGGTGGCGCGCTTACGAAGGCGCAGACGGTGCCAGAGCGAAAAGTGGTCGATGAACAGGATGCCGTGGAGGTGGTCGATCTCATGATGGACGCAGACGGCCTCTAGACCCTCTAGCGCCGTCGTGAACCGCTTCCCGGCGGTATCCATGGCACGTACAGTGATCCGCGTTGGGCGCTTGACGACGCCTTTCTCGCCGGGCACAGACAGGCAGGTCTCCTCGATACGCCCCGGCTGACCGCTAGCGATGATCTCTGGATTGATCAGGGTGCGCTGGGCGCTACCGTCGCCAGCGACGTCGCAGACGATGATCTGGGATGCCGTGTCCACTTGCGGTGCGGCGAGTCCGATCCCTGCATGAGCGTACAGGGTCTCCAGCATGTCCTCGACCAGGGATGCAAGCTGGCTGTCGAAGGTCGCGACGGGCATGGCCTTTTGCCGTAGGCGCTGATCGGGATGTTCGAGGATCTCCAGTGTTGCCATGCCGTCTTGCCTTTTGTGCCCATAAAAAAGGGCGGGATCCAGTGATCCCGCCCCCAGCTCAAGCCGTCAATGGCCTGTATTCCGGAAGCGGAAGTTACAGGATTGACTCGCGCGGCTCCAATGCCTCGCTGTCGGCGACCTCGGTGGCCGACTCGACCGCAGCGTTGCTGCCCTTGAAGTAGTCGGGGTACCAATCGGTGTTCGTCAGAATCGCGGTGTGCACCAGCAGCGCGATCAGCAGCACGGTGCCCAGCAGCAACGGCAGACCAACGCTGGGCCGCACGACAAGCCAGATACGAGCGTTATACATGTTTCAGTCCTCCCTTTAGCCGAGCCACGGCGAGTAGGCGAAAGCCAGGACGTGCGCGACTACGGCGATGCCGAAGAAGATGCGCGCGCCATCCAGCACGTACTGGTGCAGCTCTTCCGCCTCCGGCAGCGTCAGGCCGGACGGCCAAACCCGATCCGGGTCATCGAAGTCCACGATCTCGTTACGATCTCTCATAGTGCTACTCCTCTTGTTGAAGGCGTGTGCCTCCGCGTGAAGGTGTGAGCCCCGAGCCACCCGTCCGTTTCAGAGCAGGCGGGAAGATGGCGTTAGGGCCATCTTCGTGTCGCAGGCACCATCTCCGTGTTGCAAAAACAGATAACCAAGAAGGGTGGGGAGTGGTCAATTCCCGGGGACGTCGTGCCACACCGGGTGCGCTATGATGCCGCGGCCTGTCCGGGAGGCATGAACAGGGGAGGTTCCGCGGGTCGGCGTTAGAGGGCGTCCGGGCCCGTGCGGCTGTACGACGAGAAAAAAAAGACCACCCCCCTAGCTGCGCGAGAGGAGTGGCCCAAGCGTCCGGCCCTGTACGTCAGGCGTGCCTGTGAGGCAGGCGCGCCCGGGTTTGGGCCGGGTGGCGGTCCCGAGGAGCACCCCAGCATCTCCGTTGGGCCGCCTTTTCTCCTAGAACAATCTATAAAAAAATGAATAGCTACTGTCAATGCGTTGGTTGACCTATGAATAAGAATCGTTATCATCCTCATATAGATATTCTTTGAAACGATAGAGGGTTATTATGCGTCTGCTTCGTCGGCTGTCCGTAGCTTTGCTGTCAGGCCTGCTCGCGATGGTCGCCATGGGTGTGTCGGCCCAAGCGGAGATCCGTGTCGCGCTTCCGCCCGACCCCAATGCCCTCCCGCTATTCGTGCTGGAGTAGCATCAAGAACGTTTTCTGCCCGAGACTGAACTTAGTCTGGTGCCGAACCCGGGTGGGGACCCGTCCGCGATGCGGGCCATGATCAAGGATGGGCGCATGGATTTCGCCTTTTTCAACCTCGTTGGTGGCGTCCGCTTCCTAGAGGGAGGGCTCGAGGAGCTGGAGCTGGTCGCACCTTGGGTCTGGAGCAGGATCTACTTGCTCTCTCCTGAGCAGAGTTCGGGGCTGAGCGGGGTGGATGACGAATAGGTGCTTGTGGAGCCAGGGCTATCAACGCTGCCGCATGTGGTCACGGAGCAGGCCCTTGCTGAGGCCGGCATCGAGCCGAGATTCGCTCCCAGTGGTGCTGGCATGGCCCTGCTTGGCCAGGCGCGTAGCCCGCAACGTGCGCCGGCGGGGATCGCAGCACCGGAGCCGTTGATCAGCTTGATCTTGCATCGCTGGGAATCCGAGGGCTGGGAGCAACGCTGGCAGATTGCCTTGGACCCCGCTGAAACTCTGCAGGATCGGCTGGAGGGGCCGGTTCCGCTCGGCGCTGTCTGGTCCGTTCAGGGACAAGCGGATGCTGACCAGCGCCAGGCCCTGATGCAGGCGTTGGAGGAGGTTGTCGCTTGGCTGGAGGAGACGAGGCACCACGAAGAGGCTGCACAGATCGCAGCCGAGGGGTCTGAGGAGTTCTTCGGGATGCCGGTGCCGGAACGGGCGCTGCTGAAGATGCTCGAGGAAGAGCGGGTGGTCTGGGATCCTGCTACGGATAAGCAGAGCTGGCAGGCGGTTGATACGTACTTGCGTGAGGTCTTTGCCATTGAGTCGCCTGAAGGGGTGCCTGAGCCATGACATCACCCCAGTGGAAGAGCGGCTGGGCTGCAGGGGGTTGGTCTGCTTGGCGTTGCTATCGTCTGGGCGGTGGTCTCGCAGCAGGTTGCTGCCTCGATCCTGCCGGAGCCTTGGGTGGTGATGGGCCGTCTGTGGGAGCTGCTCAGCACATGTGACCTCTGGGGGAATACAGCCGTCACGCTGCGCAATGTGCTGCTCAGCTTCCTTATCTCTTTAACCGGCGGGGTGTGGACCGGGCTCTGGGCAGCCCGCTCGCCCATGCTGCGGCGGGCACTCCACCCGGTGATCGTGCTGGTGGAGGCAGCGCCTCATATTGCCTGGCTGGTGCTTGCCGTCCTGTGGCTCGGCATCGGAGCGGGGCCACCTGTGCTCGTAGGGGTGAGCATGGCCTTGCCCTTGGCCTATATGGCGACGAGCCACGGGCTTGCCCAGATCGATGAGGGCATCCTGGATATGGCCCATGTCTACCGATTAAGCCGCTGGGTACGGTTGCCCCGCATCCTGTTGCCGTATCTGGCGCTAACACTTGCCGGTGCTGCCTCAGGAGCGCTGTCCGTAATCTGGCGGGCGGTCATCATGGCCGAGGCGTTTGCCAGTGATGCCGGGCTTGGGCAGTCACGGTGGGGCGGGTACCTCTACGGCCAGATCACCACGGTCTATGCCTACGTACTTTGGATCGTGCTCCTTGGCTTGCTGCTAGAGTATCTGATGATCCATCCGGCCCGGCGGGGCGTGGAGAAACGGCTTAGGCATGACTGAGGGTGAGCAGCAGGGAGAAGGAGCGATGCCTTTGCAGGCGACGGAGGCAGGCGCTGGCGACGTTGATCCGGTGCTGAGTGTTGATGGTGTCACCCGGATCTTCTCGAATGGGCAGGGCGTTGCCGAGGTGAGCTTCGCTGTGGCCCGGGCGAGGTGGTCGGCCTCTGTGGCGTGAGCGGCTGCGGTAAATCGACCCTCCTGCGGCTGATCGCCGGGCGTGAGCGCCCGGATACTGGCACCGTGACCCGATCCTGCCGCCGTCTCGGTATGGTCTTTCAGGATCCCCACCTCCTGCCATGGCTGACCGCTCAGGGCAATGTCGAGCTGGTACTGTGCCGCGAGGATCGGCCAGAGGCCTATGAGGCGTTGCGCCGGGTTGGTCTGGCGGGGTCCGAGGATCGTTATCCCGCGCAGCTCTCCGGCGGTATGCGTCAGCGAGTTGGGATCGCGCGGGCGCTGGCCGGGCATCCTGACCTGCTGCTTATGGACGAACCCTTCTCCAGCCTTGACTATTTCAACCGGATGGAGCTGATGGCCCTCTTTCGTGAGCGCGTGCTGGGGACAGGGATTGCCGTCGTTTTTGTCAGCCACGATGTCCGGGAGGTGGCTCAGCTGTGCCATCGGGTGCCGATCCTTGGCGGGATGCCCGGTCGAGTTCGGGATGAGCTGGCCCCTCCATCCCGTGGGCACGAGCGCCCTGGTGCTATGGCGAATCTTGAGGCACGTATCCTCAAGGCCATTCGCGATGACAGAGCCTATGCGTGAACAGTTCTCAGGGCAGGGGCGAGTCCGGACTGTTGGCGAGGCGTTGACGGCCTGCCCAGTCACAAGCGAACTGCCAGGCTACCCGGCCGCTACGCGACCCGCTCTCAAGGGCATAGGCGAGGGCGGCCTGGCGCATTGGCTCGTCCATGCTATCGGATGGTAGCCCCAGGTGCTCGAGCCAGCTGCGGACGATCGCCAGGTAGCGCTCCTGGTCAAAGGGGTGGAACGAGAGTCGGATGCCGAAGCGCTCTGACAGGGAGATGCGCTCCTCGACGCTGTCGCCGTGGTGGATTTCACCGCCGCGCAACCGCGCTTGCTCGTTGTCGGCTGCGGCCTCCGGGATGAGGTGCCGCCGATTGGAGGTGACGTAGAGCAGGACATTCTCCGCCCCGGCAGCCAAAGAGCCATCCAGGGCTGCCTTGAGGGCGCGGTAGTGCTCATCGCTAGCGTCGAAGGAGAGGTCGTCACAGAAGACTATGAACCGCTCGGGGCGCTCTGCGAGCAGACGCAGGAGTTCAGGTAGGTCAATAAGGTGCTCTGGCGCTACCTCCACGGTCCGTAACCCCTGCTCGGCATAGGCGGTATGCAGCGCTCGGATCAGTGAGGACTTGCCGGTCCCGCGACCCCCCCAGAGCAGCGCATTGTTGGCTGGTAATCCGGCCAAGTGCTGGCGGGTGTTGCGCTCGAGCACCTGTCGCTGATGCTCGATGCCGTGGAGCTGTGCAGGATCGATGGGCCGCGTGCTTGCCAACGGCTCCAGCCAGCCGCCGCCTGTGCGCCGGCGCCAACGGAAGGCAGTGGCTGCGCTCCAGTCCGGGGATGGATCGGTCGGTGGGAGCAATGGGTCGAGGCGATCGAGGATTTGCTCAGCACGCTCGAGGAACTGTTCCAGGCGGCTCATCTTCGTCCCCTATCTCAGTGGTTGGACGTCTTGCGGCTGTCGGCCCCGTGGCTTGTTACAATACCGCTCTATGCTCGAACTGCACGATATCACCCTGCGCCGTGGCTCGGAGCCCTTGCTGGAAGGGGCCGATGCCGCGATCTACCCGGGCCACAAGATCGGCCTGATCGGGGCCAATGGCTCCGGCAAGAGCAGCCTCTTGGCGCTGCTACGCGGCGAGCTGGCTCCAGACCGGGGCGAGGTCCGCATCCCCGGAGATTGGGCGATCGCCTGGATGGTCCAGGAGGCGCCGGCGCTGACGCGCTCGGCACTGGTGTTCGTGCTCGATGGGGATCCGGCATTGCGGGCAGCCGAGCAGGAGCTGGCGGCGGCCGAGGCCAGTGGCAATGGCCATCGGCTGGCTGCGGCCCATGCCCGTTTCGAGGCCGCAGACGGCTATAGTGCTCGGGCCCGGGCCGGGGAGTTGCTCCATGGCCTGGGGTTTGCCGATACGGATCTCGAGCGGCCTGTCTCTGCCTTCTCGGGAGGGTGGCGGGTGCGGTTGAGCTTGGCTCAGGCGCTGATGGCTCCTTCCGATCTGCTACTGCTCGACGAGCCGACCAATCACCTAGACCTCGAGACAGTGCTTTGGCTTGAGCAGTGGCTGCGTGCCTACGCCGGGACCTTGATCGTTATCTCTCACGATCGAGAGCTCCTCGATCACGTAGTGGATGAAGTGCTGCATATTGAGCAGCGCCGACTGTTCCGCTACAGCGGCGGCTATACCGCGTTCGAGCGCCAGCGTGCGGAACGCCTGGCCCGGCAGCAGGCGCTGTACGAGAAGCAGCAGCGCGAGATTGCGCACATGCAGCGGTTTATCGATCGCTTCCGTGCCCAGGCGAGCAAGGCCCGGGCGGCGCAGAGTCGGCTCAAGGCGCTAGAGCGCATGGAGCGTGTGGCTCCGGCATACGCTGACTCCCCTTTCGGGTTTGCGTTTGCCGACTCTCCTCCGGTCGCTAATCCTTTGCTCACCTTTGAAGAGGCCACGCTAGGTTATGGCAGCACGTCAGTGCTGCAAGGGGTGAGCTGTAGCCTGGCCCGGGAAGACCGAATCGGGCTGCTTGGGCCTAATGGTGCCGGTAAGTCCACCTTGGTCCGGGCCCTTGCCAGCGAGCAGGTCCCACTTGCCGGGGTGAGTCATCGGGATCCGGGGCTGCGGGTGGGGTATTTCGCGCAGCACCAGCTTGAGCAGCTTGATGAGGCTGCGAGCCCGTTGCTGCATCTTCAGGGCTTGGCGCCGCAGGTGCCTCCACAGAGGCTACGCGACTTCCTCGGCGGCTTTGGTTTCGCCGGTGACTACGCCACAGAGCCGGTGGTCTCCTTGTCTGGAGGCGAGAAAGCTCGCCTGGTCCTGGCGCTGCTGGTCTGGCTGCAGCCCAATTTGCTCTTGCTTGATGAGCCGACCAACCATCTAGACCTCGAGATGCGCCATGCCCTGACCCGGGCGCTACAGGG
This sequence comes from Halorhodospira sp., assembly GCA_046546255.1. Taxonomy (GTDB): domain Bacteria; phylum Pseudomonadota; class Gammaproteobacteria; order Nitrococcales; family Halorhodospiraceae; genus Halorhodospira. The sequence continues at coordinate 7,073 of JBKGYE010000004.1, forward strand.
GTTTTCTGGGGCCGTGGTCGTGGTCTCCCACGACCGTCATCTGCTAGCCGCTACCGCTGAGCGGTATTGGCTGGTGGCTGACGGTCGGGTGGAGGGCTTTGAGGGTGATCTCGAGGATTACCGGCGCTGGCTCGCTGAGCGGAGACGGGCTGCTGCTCGTCAAGCCGAGGAGGGTGCTGTGGTCGCACCAGGGCGTGCCTCAGAGGATCGTAAGGTTGAGCGCCGCCGGCAGGCGCAGCAGCGCGCCAGGCTTAAGCCTCTGCGCCAGCGCGCGGCGCAGCTACTCGACCGCATCGAGGCCCTGGATGCTGAGCTTGAGGCGCTAGAGGTGCAGTTGATGGATCCGCAGATCTATGCCGAGGGGCAGCGAGACAGCCTCCATGAGCTGCTCCAGCGTCAGGGGCAGCTGCGCCAAGCGCGCGATGCCCTGGAAGCCGAGTGGGTGGAAGCCGAGGAAGCCGTAGAATCGGCGCGTGCGGTTGGCGGCGGTGCGGCGATCTAGAAGGCAGTAGTTCCAGGGACAAAAGCGAAGCGGCCCCGCGGCCTGCCAGGCCTGTGCGGGGCCGCTTTGGTTCAGGCGCCCAAGTCGCTGCGGATCTCCGCCTTGACACGGTGGATCCACGCCATCGCTCCTACAAGCAAGGCGGCACCAGCGACCAGGACGCTGCCTTGCTGCGGCTGTGAGAAGATCGCTGCCTGTGCCGCAGGGCTGAGGTCTGTGAGCACGAGCCGCTCGGCATCTTCGGCGCTGGCCGTGATCTGCCCGTAGAGGAAGCCAGCGTAGAGCGTCGCGATGCCTAGAAAACCGAGGCCAGCGGCGTGGCGAATCCGTTCGCATTGCCCATAGCCGCGCTCATAGTCCCAAAAGCCCATGGCCGTGCGCTTGAACTCGAGCTCGGCGTGCCCGAAGCGCTGGCTGACTTTCTCATAGAGCAAAAAGGCCAGCGCGATCAGCGCTGCGGCGACACCAGTCCAAGGATCGACAGCGAAGTGCTCGCTCCAGAACTGCTCAACCAAGTAGGCGGCGATCAGGTGGGTGGCGATCAATAATGCCAGCACCTTCGCCCAGAGCAGTGGGATTCGGCGGTTGGTGTAGATCTGGAGTTGCTCAACAATCTCTGCATTGCGTTTCATAAGCCAGTCCTTTCCATCATTCGGCTCCGGTGCGTGGGGCGATATGCAGCCCAGCATCCCGCGGAGCGGTTCCGCGAGCGGCGCGGCATTAACCTACTCGGCGGTGTCGATGCCTGCAAGCGCTGTAATCCTTTCCCGCACTGCATACGAGGAACGTGGTCAGCCATGGCTGACGTTACCGAGCCGTTCCTGCAGGGTGCTGAATAGCTGCCGGGCTGGTTCGCTGGGGCGCCCTGGACTACGGTGCAGCGCCAGTTCGATGCTCGGCAATTCCGGAAGCCCGCTGTCCTGGCCCAAGGTGCGTAAATCCGGCTCCAGCATGGAGGGGGTCAGTACAGTGATCGCTAGACCGGCGCGTACTGCTGCCCGCAGGCCCGCGAGGCTGGTGCTGGTATAGGCGACGCGCCAGGCGTGGCCAGCGGCTTCCAGCGCCGCTACGGCCTGCTCACGGAAAGTGCAGATCCCCTGCTGGGAGAGTGCCAGGGGCAGAGGGTCACGCTCCTCGGCGGCATGATCGGTTGCCGCAGCCCAGATCAGCCGCTCACGGCGCAGAACCTCGCCGCCAGGGCTCTTCGGCTGCCGTGTGACTACGGCGAGATCTAGCTGTCCAGCTTGGACCCGTTCCACCAAATCGACGCTCAACCCGCAGGTGACCTCGAGTTCGATCCCGGGGTAGCGGGTCTCGAAGTCGCTGAGGCTGTCGGGCAGGAAGATGATGTAATCATCCGGGATTCCGAGGCGGACCCGGCCTGCGAGTCGCTCCTCCTGTAGTTCCTGCCAAGCCAGTGCATTTTGTTGAAGCATTCGTCTTGCATGGGCAAGAAGCCGCTCCCCTTTGGGCGTTGTGGTTAAGCGACGCTGATCACGGCGCAGGAGGCGGTGGCCAACGGTCTCCTCAAGCCGCGATATATGGGCACTTACCGTGGATTGGGCTAGGTGCAGTGAGGTGCCGGCGCTGGTGAAGCCACCGTTCTCGACGACAGTGACGAAAGTCTGCAGGAGGTCGAGGTCGAGGGGACGAGCTGCCATAAGCGATCGCGTTTCGTGATGATTTAATCATGAAGATTCGTTTTGAAGATCGGATGTCGATCCCTATATTACCCATTCCATTCATTTTCATCAAAAAGTTAAAGGAGGGAGTGCGGTGCTGAATCGTACGCTGCTTTCGGGTCTTGCAGCTGGTTTTTTTTCCGTGTGCCTCTGGGGCAGTCTGCCCTTGTTGCGCCAACTTACGGATTTGCCGGCTATGATGACCTCGGTAGTGGCGCTGGTGGCGGCCGCTGCCGTGGCATGGTTTTCGGCGATTGTTGTGGGGGAGCCGGCGAGCAGGAAACCGGACCCGGATATGAGCTATTGGCTCGGCGGCGTCGGTGCGCTGGTGGCCGCGCTCTATCTTTACTTCGCTGCTTTGGCCTGGGGAGAGCCTGCTCGCGTGACCCTGGTCACCTACCTGTGGCCGGTGGTTTTCGTGGTGGGTGCGAATATCCTTGCCAGCAGCAGGGTCTCTCCGCGGGTGCTGATCGGCATGGGGATCGCCTTCATCGGTGTAATGCCGCTGATCCTTGGTGATGCCCCGGATGGGGGCCAGACTCCGATGGTGGCTTACATCTTCGGCTTGCTGAGCGGCTGTGCCTGGGCTGGGTACTCCGTCTACCTACAGCAGGCGGGAGCGATCCCGTTTCGCGGCTACGCGCGGATGTTCGCCCAGGCTGCGGGGCTGGCACTGGTGCTGCATCTGGTGCTGGGTGAGGAAGTCAGGATCGCGAGCAGCACGGATTGGCTGGCGGCAGCGCTGATTGGTACTGGCCCTTACGGCATCGCTTTCATGACCTGGGGGCTTGCGCTGCGCAAGGGACCAACCGGGCTCATGGGGGTGCTGACCTACATAGTGCCGGTGATTTCGGCACTGCTGCTGGTGCTTACGGGTTCCACGGAACCGGAGCCGGCCCTTTTGCTGGCGGTGCTGGCCGTGGCTGGTGGCGCCGTGCTGATCCAGACTGGCGAGGCTCAGTCTGAGCCCGCCTCTGGTTCGGTCGAGCGTGAGGCCGATGCCGTCGGTAGTGCCTCAGTGCGTGAGGCGATCGATCGTGCTAGTCCCGAGAAGATCCAGGAGTGACTCGGCAGGAAGGCGTACCAGTAGAGAAGTCCCCATACCCCCGCCGGATGCCAGTGGTTGGAGACAGTGATTTCGGTGCCGCCCCCGGAGAGCGGTGTCAGCTCAATCTCGAGAACACCGGAGCCGGGGGCGCGCATGCCGAACCAAAGGGTGAGCCGGCGTTCGGGCTCCAGGCCTACCACCCGCCAGGAGTCCACCATGTCCCCGAGCCGGAGTTCGGTGGGGTGGCGACGTCCGTAGTTCCTTCCAGGACCGCCGAGCAGCCAGTCGAGGGTCTCGCGGATCCGCCACAGGGCGTTAGCGTAATAGTAGCGGTTCTCCCCGCCGATGGCTATCACCACGGGCCAGACCGCTTCCGGTGAGGCGCTGGTGCTCGCCGACCGTTGGGCTTTCTTGGCGTAGTAGCTGTAATCAAGACGGTAGTCGCGGTACATGAAGGCGCCCTCGGTCCAGCGGGCGGCCACGGCGTTATCGCGCTCGGCCCGGAAAGCATCGCGCACTGCACCCCGGAAATCGAGCAATCGTTGCGGGACCAGGCGGCGAATCTCGCTGTCGTCGGCGGTGTAGTCTTCACGTAGCCCCTCGATCAGGGCACGGGCGATAGGGGTCGGGACGGCGGTGATCAGCCGTAGCCAGTAGGAGGAGAGCTTGGGGGTGAGTAGCGGTACGGGAAAGATGCGCGGCGGGCGGCGCCCAGCCTCTTCGGCAAGGATCCGCATCATCTGCACGTAGGTCAGGTGCTCCGGCCCAGCAGTGTCGAGGATACGGTCCGCAGTCTCCGGGATCTGGGGCGCCCGGCGCAGGTACTCGAGCAGGTCTTGCAGTGCGATGGGCGGCGATTTGGCAAAGACCCAGCGCGGGGTAACCATCACCGGCAGGTGCAGGACCAGATCCCGCATGACCTCGAAGGCCGCTGAACCGGGGCCGACGATGATCCCTGCGCGCAGCTCAGTGACCGGTACCGGGCCTTCACGTAGAGCGTCCCCGGTCTGTCGGCGGGAGATGATGTGCGCTGAGCTTGCCGATTCAGGCACCAAGCCGCCGAGGTAGACGATCCGCTGTACGCCGGCCTCTTCGGCAGCCTGTGCGAAGTTGCGGGCAGCCTTGAGATCGAGCTCGCCGAAGCTCTTGCCGGCTCCCATGGAATGGACGAGGTAGTAGGCAATGTCGGCCCCGCGGAGCGCCTCAAGCAAGGTCTCTGGCTTCAGGGCATCGGCAGCGGCGAGTTCGGCCCCCTCCCAGCCCCGGGCGGCGAGGACGTCGTGGTTGCGGGCGATGGCACGTACCCGGCAGCCAGCTTCAAGCATCTCGCCGACCAGGTGGGAGCCGATATAGCCGCTCGCGCCGAGGATGGCATAGAGCGGGCTATCCACGTCTGTCTGGCCAAGCGGGGTTGTATGCTCCATGGCTTTGGGGCCTCTTGCGCTTTTGAGGGGCTGTACCGGATAAGATGACGGATCCTGGAGGGAAGTGCATCCGGCATGGTCCAGGCGCGACACCATCTGACCAGGGCGTAGCGCTCGACAGGGGGTTCATTCCGCAAGCCTTCCCTTGCAGCGGCAGGGTGCTCCTACCTTTATCGCAGGCGAGGCAGTGGTGCAATCTTTGCACTTTTGGCAGCTCGTCTCACAAGCGCAGTGGGATGGCGCGAACTCTTTCTGCTAGGCGTGCTTGGCTAGCTTCCCCCAAGGGCTGCCCACGGCTACCATAAACCGCGTTCCGAGCCAGGCCAGCGGGAGCCGATAATGAGCGACACTACCAAGTATCTCCTCGATGAGACGCGCATGCCGCGCAGCTGGTATAACATCAACGCTGACCTGCCGACGCCCCTGGCGCCAGTACTGCACCCGGCGACACGGGCGCCGGTCTCGCCTGGTGATCTCGAGCCGCTCTTCCCGCGGGCCGTGATCGAGCAAGAGATGAGCACCGAGCGGGAGGTGGTGATCCCCGAGCCGGTGCAGGCGGTCTATCGGCAATGGCGCCCAACGCCGTTGTACCGGGCGCGGCGCCTGGAGCAAGCTCTCGATACGCCGGCGCGGATCTATTACAAGTATGAAGGCGTTAGCCCGGTGGGTAGCCACAAGCCGAACACCGCCATCCCGCAAGCGTTCTATAACCATGCCGAGGGCGTGCGGCGGATCACGACTGAGACGGGGGCCGGGCAGTGGGGCTCGTCACTGGCGCTTGCCGGCGCCATGTTCGATCTCGATATAGAGGTCTACATGGTCGGGGTGAGCTACCGGCAGAAGCCTTACCGCCGTGCCTTTATGGAGAGTTTCGGGGCACGCTGTATCGCTAGCCCTAGTGAGCGGACAGCCTTTGGTCGATCGGTGCTGGCAAGGGATCCGGAGAGTGCCGGCAGCTTGGGTATCGCGATTGGCGAGGCGGTAGAGCTGGCGACACAGCGTGAGGATATCCGGTATGCCTTGGGCAGCGTGCTCAACCATGTGCTGCTGCACCAGACGGTGATCGGCCTTGAGGCTATGGAGCAGCTGGCCATGGCCAACGAGGATCCGGATACGGTGATCGCTTGTACCGGCGGTGGCAGTAATTTCGCCGGTATCGTCTTCCCTTTCCTGGGGGAGGCGCTTCGAGGTGGGCGCTCTATTGAGGCCATCGCGGTAGAGCCTTCGGCTTGTCCGACCCTGACCCAGGGGTGCTTTGCTTATGACTATGGTGACTCGGCGCAGTTGACGCCACTGACCAAGATGCACACCCTTGGCTCCGGTTTCTTGCCGCCAGGCTTCCACGCAGGCGGCCTACGCTACCACGGGATGGCACCGCAGATTAGTCACCTCAAGGAGCTCGGGTATCTCGACGCCCGGTCCTACGACCAGCTCGAGTGCTTTGCGGCCGGTCTGCAGTTTGCCCGCGCGGAGGGCATCATCCCTGCGCCGGAGGCGAATCATGCAGTCAAGGGGGTGCTTGATGAGGCGCGGCTGTGCCGCGAGCGCGGTGAGGCCAAGACGATCCTGTTCAACTTGTGTGGGCACGGTCATTTCGATATGCAGGCCTATACCGATTATCTCGCCGGCAAGCTCAGTGATCTCGGCGGTAGCCAGGTTGAGGCAGCCATGGCGTTGTCAGGCCTGCCCTCGGTGGAGCGCTGAGGGGTGCGAGGTTTGAGGTATGAGCGAAGGAGGTAAGGAGCTAGGCATGACCAACTGGATCATTGAGGAGCGCCAGCAGCTGCTCCAGCAGCTGACCCGCTCGACATGGCTTGCGCTGGCGATCAGCGTGCCGGCGGTGGCGATCTGTGCCGCGATAGCCTATTTGATCGGCGTCCAGCGGGATCTGCTACCGGGCGCCGAGAAGACCCTAGCGGTGCTGATCATCGCTGTCGCCATCCCTGCAGCGGTCTTTGTGCTTGTGGGGCTACGCAAGGTGTTCTGGACCCGCGCCATTAGCGCAGAGGCGCAGCGACTGCAGTCGCAGCAGTTCTTGACCCGCTATGTCGAGGCGATCGGTATTGTCGGGTTGCGCGAGCTCTCCGTCATCGCTCGAGCTCAGGTGGATACGGCCCTGGAGCGCGAGAAAAACGGCGATACCGCCACGCCGAGGGAGTACGCCGAGGCCCTGCGCTATCTCCTGCTTATCGAGCCGACCTAGCGGTGCCTTTGTTTCGTCCGAGGGGAGGAGGAGCGGTAGCCGCTGGCGGCTCCTTGCTCCTCCGTCTCGGTATCAGTGATCCCAGTGATCCGGTAGTCGGCGGCCAGTTGCTGGACGTGCTCGGGAACCATGTGCTTCATCCTCCGCGGGGCCTGTTGGCGCAGGAGGATGAGGGTTTCGGCAGCCTTCATCTCCAGGCGGGCGCGAGCCAGCTCTAGACCACGTGGCCCGAGATAGGGCATCAAACGGCCTACGATAGGGCGCAGCCAGTTGGGCATGCCGCGCGTAGGCATGCCGCCGGCGGCGCGCTCGGTGTTGTCGATGAACCCCTGGACGGGGCCTTTCCGCCGGCCACCGCTGTGCGGTGGGCACAAGCGTATCTCGTCACCGAGCAGCTCCAGCATCCGCTCACCGCGCTCGTTGCGCACGATAAGCCACTGCTCGCCGTGTCCGGCCATGTAGCCGACTGTCAGGTCGGCGAGGGCGTTGGTGTAGTCCACGCAGGTACGGCAAGTCAGCGGCCAGAAATCCTGCGGTAGCTGCGAGATTGGCAGCTGGAGGAAAGGGATCTCCTGCTTGCAGCCATCATCGAAGCGCAGCTCGACGAAGTAGTCGGCGCGGAACTCGAGGTAGTTGACCCGTTTCGGCTCCGAGGTCAGGAGCCCGAGGAACTCATGGAAGTGCTCGGGGGTGGTGTTGTCCGAGCAGGGCGTGCCGATGACCTCAAGCCGCTCGAATCCGAGTTCAGCCTCCAGGGCGCGCAGGGGGTAGACCTGGCAGGGCAGGGCGATAACGCCCAGGCGGCGATAACTCTGCGCTAGAGCCGTCTCGAGCAGGGCCAGCAGGGGCGCATAGCCCATACGCATGCCGCGGCAGTACGTCATCTGCGCCGGATCGGTCACCAGGACCGGCCGGGGGCGCCAGGCATCACCTGGGCTACTGGCGACGGTCAGCAGCGCATCCACCGTGCCCGTCTCCAGCAGCCGCTCGCCAAGCCGGGTGGTGATCCCCGTCCACTGCGCCCCCGGACGTGGCTGGCGCAAAGCTGCCTGGTACATGTCCCGGTGGACGCCGAAGGGAAGCTCGTCGGGCGTGAGCTGGGGATTGCGGGCGCGGCCATGGACCTGTCGCTCCAGAGCCGGGTAATCGGGGCGCAGGAACTGGCAGGCGTACCCGCAACGTTTTGGTTGCCGACTTCGCGAGAGGCCACAGTCTGTGCATAGCGCCCCTCGGTGTTGCGGCTCGGCGAGCGGTGGGGTCCAAGGCTCGGCGGCAGTCTGCGGTGGAGTGCTTTGCGGTGCTTGCTCCGGTCTCGTCTTCATACGTTCTCCCTGCCGGGTGAGCATGAAACTAGAGCGCCTCCATGGAGCCGGTCGTGGTGGCTTAGCTGCTGTCCTGGTGCGAGGTCATCAGGCCGTGGCGGCGCAGCTTGGAATAGAGGCTCTGTCGGCTGAGCCCCAGCAGCTCGGCAGCGGAGGCACGGTTGTCCTGGGTCGCGCGCAGGGCGGTCTCAATACACATGCGCTCGATGAGATCGGTAGCCTCGCGCACGAGATCACGCAATGGCACCTGGCCGACGAGGGCGGTCGTCTGCTCGATGGAGCGTAGCCGCTCGTGGGGCGCGCGCGGTCGCTGGCGCGAAGGCCCGCCCGCTCCGGCGCGCAAGGTTCGCCCGAGCGCAATCCATCCTCCGGCTGGCAGGGGGGTGGCGTGATAGCGCACGAAGACCGTGCCGCCCTGCGCGTCGCGGTGTTCGATGGTGGCTCTGCCTCCGTTCTCCCGGTGATCCTTGAGCAGGCGGGTGATCGGTGCATGTGCGTTATCGGTGGTGATGTCGATCCAGCGCTTCCCCATCCAATCCGGTGCGGTGAGGGTGAGTTCCGTCTCCTCGTCACCAAGAGCGAGATCGCGGATGACCCCGTCGTCGTCGAGCACGAGGACGATATCAGCGGCTGCAGTTAGCAGCTCGGCGGTGGTTTCTGCCGATAGATGGCCCAGTGTCTCTTTCGGCGCGGTCATTAGCCTCAACGTCGACCCTTCCTCGGGGGGGTGGATGGGAAATCCTGGATCTAGGTTGCGCAAATTCAGACGAAGACCGTCGGGAATCGAATAACAGGGCTCATTTATTGACAATATTTTGGCTTTTCTTAACAAGATGGGATAGGCGGGGTTGCGACGATCTGTCCTTTTAAGAAAACGATATCTGGCCTCCCCTTTGAGAGTTCATGTCAATGGTGACCACGTCCAGCTAGCTTGACACACCCTGGGGGCGGCTTTAGATTCGCTCAAGGTTAATAAACCCTCTGTACGCGGGGATGCAGCGCCATGCAGCATCAGGGCTCGATGAAAGCACCACCACCTGGTCTCTACACCGAGGAGCAGCGTCGGAGGCGCGATGCCTCACCTTGGACGCTCGTCCAGGGAATCCTGGCTCCTGCCCAATTTCTTGTTTTCCTGGTCAGCTTGGCGCTAGTCCTGTGGTATTTGAGCACAGGGGATTTCTTGGAATGGGCGGCTTGGTCTGTGGTAATCAAGACTTTGGTGCTCTATACCATCATGATTACCGGTGCGATCTGGGAAAAGGAGGTGTTCGGCCACTACCTCTTCGCTCCTGCCTTTTTCTGGGAAGATGTCTTCAGTATGGCCGTCATTGTTCTCCATACGGCCTATCTGGTCGTTTGGTTCGGTGATCTCCTGACGCACGGTCAACAGATGATCATCGCCCTGGCGGCCTATGCGGCCTACACGATCAATGCCGCGCAGTTCCTGCTGAAGCTGCGTGCAGCCCGGCTGCAGGAGGAGCAGATGCGGCGTGCGGCCGAGGGAGAGGCAGCCGAATGAGTACGAGCACGACTAGCGTCGAAGACAGGGGGAGCTGTCAAGGTGGGCTGACCCAGGAGACGGGGCAGCGGCAGGTCTTTTGTGGTTTGACCAGCATCGTTTGGCTGCACCGCAAGATGCACGACGCCTTCTTCTTGGTGGTCGGCTCGCGCACGTGCGCTCATCTCCTGCAGTCTGCAGCGGGGGTGATGATCTTCGCCGAGCCGCGCTTCGCGACGGCCGTGCTCGGTGAGCGCGATCTGGCTGGGCTTGCTGACTGTAACGAGGAGCTCGATCGTGTCGTTCATGAGCTCCTTGAGCGCCGCCCAGAGATTCGCACCCTGTTCCTTGTTGGTTCCTGTCCCTCCGAGGTCATCAAGCTCGATCTGGACAAGGCGGCAGAGCGCTTGAACGCCGCCCACGAGGGGCGTGTACGTGTCTTGCCGTACTCTGGGAGCGGCCTGGAAACGACCTTTACCCAGGGCGAGGACCGCTTCCTGTCCACCCTCGCTAATGAGCTGCCTACCAAGACAGACGAGGCCCCCTCGTTGCTCGTGCTCGGTACCTTGGCAGATGTTGTGGAAGATCAGTTCCGGCGGTTGCTCGAGCAGCTGGAGATTGGTCCGGTGCACTTTCTGCCCCCGCGCGATAGCGATGAGCTCCCTCCAGTTGGGCCGGGGACATGGGTCTTGCAGGCGCAGCCGTTCACCGGTGAGGCGGTGCGTGCGCTTATTCGCCGCGGCGCAGAGCGGATCGATGCCCCGTACCCTTTAGGGGTCGAGGGTACGCTCGGCTGGCTGCGGGCGGCTGCCCGCGCCTTCGGGGTCGCCGATGAGCAGGTCGACGCTGCTACTGAGGCCCCGGTTGGGCGGGCCCGCGCGGCGCTAGAGCGCCAGCGCGAAGTCCTGGCGGGCAAGCGCATCACCTTTCTGCCGGACTCTCAGCTGGAGCTGCCGCTAGCGCGGTTCCTGTCTCAAGAGTGCGGCATGGAGCCGGTGGAAGTGGCGACGCCGTACTTCGACCGTGAGTTTCACGGGGTTGAGCGCGATGCCCTCGGCGACGGGGTGCGGCTGATTGAGGGCCAAGATGTGGATCGTCAGCTCGAGCGACTACGGGCGGATCGCCCAGATCTGACCGTCTGCGGCTTGGGGCTGGCCAACCCTCTTGAGGCGGAAGGTTTGCGGACCAAGTGGTCCATCGAGCTGGTCTTCTCGCCCATCCAGGGGTTCGAGCAAGCGGGAGATCTCGCTGAGTTGTTCGCCCGGCCGCTGGTTCGTCACGAGATATTGAAGGTGTAGGGGATGCAGCTAACGCTCTGGACCTACGAAGGCCCCCCGCACATTGGCGCGCTGCGCGTCGCCGCCTCTATGGAAGGTGTCCATTGTGTCCTCCATGCGCCGCAAGGCGATACCTATGCCGATCTGCTATTTACCATGATCGAGCGGCGTCCAGCACGCCCGCCCATCACCTACACCACCTTCAACGCTCGCCACTTGAGCCGGGATACGGCCGAGCTGGTGCGCGAGACCATCACCTCGGCCTATGAGCGCTACCGGCCGCAGGCCCTACTGGTTAGCGACTCCTGTACCGCCGAGCTACTCCAGGATCAGCCGGGTGATCTAGCCCGTGGCATGGCGTTACCGGTGCCGGTGATCGGGCTCGAGCTCTCAGCCTACGCCCGCAAGGAGGGGTATGGCGCTAGCGAGGCCTTCTATCAGCTGGTGCGTGGTGTGGTGGAGGAGCCCTCGGAGCAGGCGCAAAGCGCAGCCGCGGCTGTGAGTGGGCGGTCGCCTCGGGCAAACATCCTCGGCCCGACCTCTTTAGGGTTCCGCTGTCGCGATGATGTCCAGGAGGTATGCAAGCTTCTTGAGTCCGCTGGGGTGACCGTCAACGTCGTCGCTCCCCTCGGGGCGAGTCCTGAGGACCTGCGTCGCATTCCGGAAGCAGACTTCAATATCTGCCTCTATCCCGAGGTGGCGCGGGCCACCTGCGAATGGCTCAAGCGCCGCTTTGGCCAGCCCATGGTGACAACCGTGCCGCTGGGGCTAGGGGCGACCCGTGACTTCCTTCGTGAGGTAGGGGCAGTGACCGGCCTCGAGACCGAGGTCGAGGCCGTAGCGGAGCAGGCGACAGCGCGTATGGCCTGGTATAGCCGCTCTGTGGATTCCAATTACCTTACGGGTAAGCGCGTTTTCATCTTCGCCGATGCTACCCATGCCCTAGCGGCAGCGCGTATCGCCAGCGAGGAGCTCGGCTTTCAGGTGGTCGGGCTCGGCACCTACGCCCGCGAACAGGCCCGGGAGGTTCGGCAGGCGGCCAAGGCCCACGGTGTCGAGCCGTTGATTACCGACGACTATCTGGAGGTCGAGCGAGCCGCGGCTGAAGCAGCGCCGGAGCTGGTCCTCGGAACCCAGATGGAGCGGCATATCGCTAAGCGGCTGGGTTTGCCCTGTGCCGTGATCTCGGCCCCGGCCCACGTACAGGATTTTCCGGCCCGCTATGCCCCCAATATGGGGCTTGAGGGGGCGAACGTTATCTTCGATACCTGGGTCCATCCGCTGATGATGGGTCTGGAAGAGCATCTTCTCGGGATGTTCAAGGAGGATTTCGAGTTCTCGGCCGAGGCCCCGTCACACGTTGAGGCCGGTAACACGCCGGCAGCAGGTGCCGGGGCTCGGGAAGAGGCTGAGACGGCGACTGCTGTTACTGAGGCGGCGGAAGACGCTGAGGTGCGCTGGACGCCGGAGGCCGAGGCCGAGCTCAAGAAGATCCCGTTCTTCGTGCGGGGCAAGGCCCGGCGCAACACCGAGCGCTTCGCCGCCGATCGAGGCATTGCGACAATAACAGTGGAGACGATCTACGATGCCAAAGCCCACTTCAGTCGCTGACCCGACGCCGGTGCGCGTCGCTATCATCACGCTGGATAGTCACATGGCCGGCGCCGTCGAGCGCGCGCGCCCGGCCCTACAGCAGGATATCCCTGGCCTGGAGCTTACCTACCACGCCGCCTCGGACTGGAACAACAACCAGGCGGCACTGGAGCGGGCCCGAGCGCGCATCGCTGAGGCGGATATCATCGTCGCGACCATGCTCTTCATGGAGGAGCACATCGAGCCTGTGCTCGATGATCTCAAGGCACGACGCGACGATTGCGATGCGCTGGTATGCATCATGTCCGCCGGTGAGGTGATGAAGCTCACCCGCATGGGGAAATTCACCATGGACGGTTCCTCGCGTGGCCCCATGTCCTTGCTCAAGAAGTTGCGTGGCAAGAAGGGCAAGGCCAAAACACACGAGGATGACGACAGTAGTTCGGGGGAAAAGCAGGCCGCAATGCTGCGCCGCATTCCCCGGATCCTGCGCTTCATTCCGGGTACGGCGCAGGATGTGCGCGCCTACTTCCTTACTTGGCTGTATTTTCTCGCCAGTTCCGACGAGAACGTCAAGAACATGGTCCGCTTCCTGGTTAACCGCTATGCCGACGGACCACGAAGCGAGCTGCGTGGCACGCTGGAAGTCCAAGACCCGATCGAGTACCCCGACGTCGGGGTCTACCATCCACGCATGGAGCCACAGATCAGCGCTGAGGCATGCGATCTACCTGCGCTGTCTACCGAGGAGAGCAAGCGCGGTACCGTAGGCCTGCTGCTGATGCGCTCCTATGTGCTCGCTGGTGACTCGGCCCATTACGACGGGGTCATCGAGGCCCTGGAGAGCCGCGGCTACCAGGTCATTCCGGCCTTCGCCAGTGGTCTCGACAATCGCCCGGCAGTACAGCGGCTCTTCATGCAGGATGGGCGAGCCGTTGTCGACGCCGTGATCTCCCTGACCAGCTTCTCTCTGGTGGGGGGGCCGGCCTATAACAATGCCGGGGCTGCTGAGAAGTTGCTCCGGCAATTGGATGTCCCCTATCTCAATGCCCAGGCACTAGAGTTCCAGTCCCTGGAGCAGTGGGAGGCCTCGGACCGCGGCCTGACGCCGGTAGAGACCACCATGATGGTGGCAATCCCTGAGCTTGACGGCGCTACCGGGCCCGTGGTCTTCGGAGGTCGTGCCGCCCTCCCGGGACCGGACGGAGTCTGCCGTATGGAGGCGCATCCCGAGCGGGCTACCATGCTCGCCTCCCGGGTCGACCGCCTGGTGCGGCTGCGTCGCAGCGCGCGCAGTGAACGCAAGCTGAGCATTGTGATCTTCAGCTTCCCGCCAGAGGCTGGCGCCCTCGGGTCCGCGGCCTATTTGGCGGTCTTTGCCTCGCTCTACAACACCCTTGTCGAGCTCCACGACGCCGGCTATCGGGTGGAGTTGCCGGCATCGGTAGATGACCTGCGTGGGCGGATCATCAACGGCAACGCCAACGCCTATGGTGCCCATGCCAACGTCCACAAGCGCGTCACGGTGGATGATTACGTTGCCCGGGAGCCCTATCTTAAGGAGATCGAGGAGCAGTGGGGGCCGGCGCCGGGCAAGGCCCAGAGTGATGGGCAGTCGATCTTCGTGCTCGGAGCGGAGTTCGGGAATGTCTTTGTCGGTGTGCAGCCGGGCTTCGGCTACGAGGGAGATCCTATGCGGCTGCTCTTCGAGAAGGGGCTGACGCCGACGCACGCGATGTCGGCGTTCTACCGCTACATTCGCGAGGACTTCGGTGCCGACGCGGTATTGCACTTCGGCACCCACGGCGCTCTAGAGTTCATGCCCGGCAAGCAGTGCGGTATGAGCGACTCCTGCTGGCCCGATCGGCTCATCGGGGATCTGCCGAACTACTACCTCTATGCCGCTAACAATCCTTCCGAGGGCTCTATCGCCAAGCGGCGCTCGGCGGCGACGCTGATCAGCTACCTCACGCCGCCGGTGGGCAAGGCGGGTCTCTACAAGGGCCTAATCGGGCTTAAGGCCTCCGTGGAGCGTTATCGTAGCGCGCCGCCGGATAATGTGGAGGAGCGCACCGAGCTGGCGCAGCTGATCCAGGCCCAGGCCGCCGAGGTCGATCTGGCGGAGATGGAGCCGGCTTGGGGTGAGGATGAGGCTGAGGAGCGGATCGCCAAGCTCAGCGAGGAGATCCTGGAACTGGAGTATACCCTTATCCCCGAGGGGCTCCATGTCGTCGGCGAGCCTCCTTCCCGTGAAGGGCGTATCGATCAGCTGATCTCAGTGGCTGAGACGGTCCATGGCGTCCAGGCGGATCGCGGTTGTGTCGAGGCGCTGGTTGACGGCAAAACGCCGCAAGAGGCGTTGGCTGCCGCTGAGAGCACGGAGCATGAGACCACTGAGGAGGTGCTCGAAGCGCTGTCAGAGGTGGCGTCCAACTTGGCCGAGAATCAGGAGCTGCAGGGCATCGTCCAGGCATTAGACGCGCGTTTTGTCCCGCCCGTGGCCGGCGGCGACTTGCTACGCAGCCCGCAGATCCTGCCGACCGGGCGCAACATGCATGGTTTTGACCCCTACCGGATTCCGAGCGCCTTCGCGGTGCAAGATGGTGCCAAGCAGGCCGAGCGGCTGCTCGACAAGCACCGTGAGGAGGGCCAGGAGTTGCCCGATTCCATCGCCATGGTGCTTTGGGGCACCGATAACCTGAAAAGCGAAGGTGGTCCTATCGGCCAGGCGCTTTATCTCATCGGTGCCCGGCCGCGCCTCGATAGCTATGGCAAGCTCGCTGGCGCGGAGCTGATCTCGCTTGAGGAACTCGGCCGCAAGCGCATCGACGTGGTCATCACCTTGTCAGGTATTTTCCGCGATCTACTGCCGCTGCAGACCCGGGTTCTGGCAGAGGCCGCCTATCTGGCCGCTGCCGCTGTGGACGAGCCGCTCGAGATGAACCCCGTCCGTCGCAACACGTTGGCCTACCAGAAGGAGCACGGGTGTGACTTCGAGACGGCGGCGCTTCGCGTCTTCTCCAACGCTGATGGGGCCTATGGCTCCAACGTCGGCTCGATGATCGACCAAGGGGCCTGGGAGGACGAGGACGAGCTTGCTGATACCTACACCCGGCGTAAGTGCTACGCCTATGGTCGCAGCGGTAGCCCTGTTCGGCAGGAGGATCTGCTCGGTAGCATGCTCTCCGGGGTCGAGCTTACCTACCAGAACCTGGAGTCCGTAGAGCTCGGGGTCACCACGGTGGACCATTACTTCGATACCCTCGGCGGTATCAGCCGGGCGGTGGCCCGCTCCCGGGGGGGGGAGCACGTTCCGGTCTATATCGGCGATCAGACCCGGGGCGAGGGTAAGGTGCGCACGCTCTCGGATCAGGTGGCCCTGGAAACACGGACGCGGATGCTCAACCCGAAATGGTACGAAGGGCTGCTGGAGCACGGCTATGAAGGGGTTCACCAGATCGAGGTGCACTTGACCAACACCATGGGGTGGTCGGCGACTACCGGGCAGGTGCAGCCTTGGGTCTACCAGCAGTTTACGCAGACCTTCATGCTGGATGATGAGATGCGCGAGCGCATGGCGCAGCTCAACCCGGCGGCATCGGCCAAGCTCGCCAACCGCCTGCTTGAGGCCCATGAGCGTAATTACTGGAATCCCGATGAGGAGACGCTAGAAGCGTTGCGGCGTGTTGGTGACGAGCTCGAGGACTACTACGAGGGTGTCAGTGAGGAGGAGCAGGCTGCATGAGCAACGGCTCGGTGCCGGTATCCGGGATCGGAAACCGGGGAGACGGCGAGGGGAGCTCGCAGGTGCATATGGAGCTTGCTAACCACGGTATGGACCGTGCCAAGGTCTTTGCTGTCTACGGCAAAGGGGGGATTGGTAAAAGCACCACCTCCTCGAATCTAGCGGTAGCCTTCAGCCAGCTCGGCAAGCGTGTGCTCCAGATCGGTTGCGATCCTAAGCACGACTCCACCTTCACGCTGACCAAGCGCTTGGTGCCGACTGTCATCGACAGCCTTGAGGATGTCGACTTCCACATGGAGGAATTGCGTCCCGAGGACTATGTCTACGAAGGGTACAATGGCGTCCTTTGCGTGGAAGCTGGCGGCCCGCCAGCCGGCACTGGCTGTGGCGGTTATGTTGTCGGGCAGACGGTGAAGCTGCTCCGGCAGCACCATCTGCTCGAGGATACCGATGTGGTCCTCTTCGATGTCCTCGGTGACGTGGTCTGCGGTGGCTTTGCTGCGCCTTTGCAGCATGCGGATCGGGCTTTGGTCGTTAGCGCCAACGACTTTGACTCCATCTTCGCCATGAACCGTATCGCGGGAGCGATCCAAGCCAAGGCGAAGAACTACAGGGTTCGTCTTGGTGGGGTGATCGCCAACCGCAGTGCGTGTACGGACCAGATTGAGCGGTTCAATGAACGGACAGGCATGCGCACCCTGGCGCATGTGCCCAACTACGACGTGGTCCGGCGTAGCCGTCTGCAAAAGGCCACATTGTTTGAGATGGATGAGGCCTCGGAGGAGCTGCAGCAGCTGCGTGATGAGTACCTCAGCCTCGCGGCTGCTCTCTGGAATGGTGTAGAACCGCTGGATCCGGCGCCGTTGAAGGATCGCGAAGTCTTCGATCTGCTGGGGTTCGATTGATGCCGAGCAGCTCGTACCAACAACGTCGTAGCCGGGTCGAGACCTATTTTGATCGCACTGCGGTCAAGGCATGGGAGCGCTTGACCTCCGACGCGCCGGTCAGCGGGGTGAGGGCAACTGTGCGCGCCGGCCGCGGGGAGATGCGCAGCACCTTGCTAAGCTGGTTGCCTGAAGATCTGAGTGGCGAGAGGATCCTCGACGCCGGTTGCGGCCCTGGCGAGCTCTCGGTGGAAGTGGCACGCCGTGGGGCGCAAGTGGTTGGTGTCGATGTTTCTTCCAATCTTATCGACATCGCCCGGCAGCGAAGACCAGAAGATCTCGCCCCGTCACGTCTCGACTATCGCGTCAATGACCTGCTTGACGCGGAGCTTGGCGTCTTCGACCGGGTTATCTCCATGGACGTGCTGATCCACTATCCATGTCATGATGCCGTTGCTGCGCTGGCAGGACTGGCTGAGCGGACCCGTCAACAGATGGTCTTTACCTTCGCCCCCCGGACACCGTTGCTCGCTACCATGCATGCGGTGGGCAAACTGTTCCCGCGCGGAGATCGCTCGCCGGCGATCGAGCCCGTCGCGAAACGAAACCTGCATCGCGCCATCGAGGCGCATCCCGGGCTAGGGCAGCAGGACTGGCTGATTGGCCGAACGCAGCTGGTCCGGCGAGGCTTCTACATATCACAGGCACTAGAGCTAAAGCGACCATGACGGATTCTGATGCATCCTGGAGTCACCGCATCCGCCAGCTGGCGATGCCGTTCGCCAATGTTGGCACCAAGGAGCTGCCCATGGGGCAGATCCTTCGGCTCTCGCTGTTCCAGGTCACGGTGGGCATGATGTATGTCATGTTCACCGGCACCTTGAACCGGGTGATGATCTATGAGCTTGAAATCCCTGCCTCGCTGCTCGGCGCAGTGCTCGCGCTGCCGGTCATCTTCGCACCGCTGCGCCTGGTGATCGGCCATCGCTCGGATCACCACCGCTCGGCGCTCGGCTGGCGACGCGTACCCTATCTGTGGACAGGGACGCTGCTCATGTTCGGCGGCCTTGCCGTCATGCCGTTTGCCCTGCTCGTGCAGGCTGAATATGCGGCGAGTTCGCCCATCCTTGCCTCGCTCGGCGCTGCGTTCGCCTTCTTCTTGTCGGGGATTGGGATCCACATGACGCAGACGGCAGGCCTGGCCCTAACCAATGATCTGGCGCCGAGCGGTAAGCTGCCGCAGGTGGTCGGTGTGATGTACGTCATGCTCCTGCTTGGCATGGTGGTATCGACCGGCATCCTCTATCTTCTGTTGTCCGATTTCAGCCATGAACGCCTTGTGCGTGTGGTACAGGGGGCGGCGCTGGTCATCTGGCTGCTGAACGTGATCGCTCTGTGGCGGCAGGAGCCACGCAATCCGGAACGTAGCCGCGTCGATCGACCGCGTCCATCTTTCCGCGAGTCATGGCACAGTTTTGCTCAGAGGGGACCGGTAGGCCGGCTCCTGGCGGTGATCGGTATCGGGGCGGCCGGTTTCGGTATGCAGGACATCATCATCGAGCCTTACGGGGCGGCGGTCCTGGATCTGGAGGTGGCCGGAACGACTGTCCTGACCGGTATCTGGGCCGTCGGCATGCTGATCGGCTTCGGTATGGCCAAGATGAGCCTTGAGCGCGGGGTCAACGCCTATGGGGTGGCCTCTGTCGGGACCCTGATCGGGGTGGTGGCGTTCGCCTTGGTGATCGCAGCTGCACCATTGGATTCGCCGACGGTGTTCCGGGTCGGTCAGCTTATCATCGGCGTAGGTGGGGCCTTGTTCTATGTCGGCACACTCGCTGCGGCGATGAACCTGGCGACCCGCGAGCAAAGTGGTGTGGCCATCGGCGCTTGGGGGGCGGCGCAAGCCTCGGCGTTGGGGATCTCCCTGGCGATCGGGGCTGGGCTGAGCGAACTGGTGCCGGCCTTAGCCGAGGTTGGGCAGCTGTCGGAGACATTCCTGCATCCGGCTGCCGGTTACAGCGTGGTCTACGCTATCGAGATCGTGCTGCTGCTCGCCATGGTCTTCGTGGCTTGGCCACTGACACGGTTCAAGGTCATAGGGCAGGAGGGTAGCGAGGCAACGCCATCGGCAGTGACATCCACCAGGGAATCAGGTTAGGGAGAAGCGACTCTGGTCGCAAAAAGGGACCCTGCGCGCCTAGCGTGGCAGGGACAAACAAACGTCATCGTCGTCTCGTCTAGGCCTGGCCTCAGCGGCTAGGGCGACTTCGAGTGGAGGTTCGTTATGGAAGGAACTGGCGCTTTAACCGACTACATGAACGTGGCCCAGATGACGCTTTATGCGTTCTGGCTCTTCCTGGCGGGCTTGATCGTCTATCTGCGTATGGAGGACAAGCGCGAGGGCTATCCGCTGCAGGCGGAAGCCAACGAGTCCACAGGCCGGGTCCCCGAGGAGAAGCTCGGCTTCCCGGCGCCGCCGAACCCCAAGGTTTTCAAGCTCGCCGATGGCCGTACGATCGAGGTGCCGCGGCGCGAGAAGACCGAGTTCGAGCTGGGTACCGCCCTGCGTGCCGAGCCGACGGCCCCCTGGGATGGTGCGCCGCTGGAGCCTACTGGCAACCCGATGGTTGACGGGGTCGGCCCGGCTGCTTGGGCCAAGCGCGAGGATGAGCCTGAGGTGACCCACGGCGGGGACCAGAAGATCGTCCCGCTGCGCCTGGCTAATGAGCTGGAGGTCGGCGCTAATCCTGAAGTGGCTCGTTACTGGCCTGAGCTGGACCCCGATCCCCGCGGTTTCCCCGTGATTGGCTGCGACGGCCGCGAGGTTGGCCGGGTTCAGGATATCTGGGCGGACCGTGGCGAGATGCGCGTGATGTACCTGGAGACCGATCTGTCCGGCATCGGCAGTGGCAAGGCCCAGGTCTTGGTGCCGATCAACTTCTGCCGTGTGACCTACGACGGCCAGGTGAAGGTCAACGCCATCACCGCTGAGCAGTTTAACGATGTGCCGCGGCTGCGTGAGGCCGATCGGATCTCGCCACAGGAAGAGGACTTCATCACAGGTTACTTCGGTGGTGGTATCCTCTATGCGGTGCCGGGCCGTACGGAGCCGTTCCTTTGAGGACCCATGAGTTCGAACCCATTCCGGGGCTCCCGGAGGAGCCCCCGGAAGGGGAAGAGATCCTCTGGCAAGGTAAGCCCGCTTGGTGGTCGCTCACCAAGCGGGTGCTCCATGTCTGGCTCGTGGCTGCCTACTTCCTTATCGTGGCGGCCTGGTTTGCCACCAGCGCCTTGCTGCAGGGGGAGGGGCTAGCGGCTGCCTTCGGATACGCTTCGAACCAGCTACTCATCGGCGCAATCGCGGTTGGTCTGCTTATCGCTCTCGGCCGCTGGATGGCCAATACGACGCTGTACACCATCACTGATCATCGTGTAGTGATGCGCATCGGTGCTTCTCTACCGATGACCGTGAACCTTCCTTTCGCGCGAGTCGAGGCGGCGAGCCTGGGCCATCACCGAGATGGTACTAGCGACCTGACCCTGCGGCTGTTCGATACCGAGCGGGTTCGTTATCTGTTATTTTGGCCGCACGCCCGACCTTGGCGCTTGAGCCATCCGGAGCCGGCCATGCGGGCCATACCGGACGGAGAGAAAGCCGCACAGATCTTGGCTGAGGCGCTGGAGAGCTACCGGGCTCATGAGGAGGGGCGCGTAGGTGCTGCCTCGGACGTCGAGGGTGACACAACAGTTACAGCATACGCCCGTGAGACGAGCTGACCATGGCTTCCGGTGATAACGACTCTTTGAAAGCAGGGCCGATCTCCAAGGTCATCATGCCGGTGACCGCTTTAGGGCTCGTGCTCATGCTCACCGTGTACGTCCTGTATACCGAGTTGGTCCTTGAGGAGCCGGGGGACGACTTCCAGCCGCCGGTAGCCGAGCGCCCGCTGTCTTTCATCGATCAGGAAGATGGCGAGATTGTAGTGCAGGATGGGCGTGACGGAGAGACCCTAGAGACCATCGAGGAGGGTGAACAGTCGTTCATGCGCCAGACGGTCCGCCAGCTCGCCCGTGCGCGGAGCCGCACCGGTGGCTCGGAAGAGGTGCCCTTCATGTTACGCGGGCTGGAAGATGGTCGCCTGATCCTGGAAGATCCAGTGACTGGTCAGGCCGTCGATCTAGCGGCGTTCGGGAAGACCAACGCTGGGGCGTTCGCACGATTCCTGGAGAACCAAGGTGGTGGTGAGAGCGGCGCCGAGGGCCTGTAATGGTCGAGTACCTGTTGCCGGCGCTCTACGCTCTCTTTTTGTGGTGGTTTAGTACCGGCGCCGTTATCTATTTGGACAACCTCCCTGTCCGGACTTTCCGCTGGAGCATGCTCGGTGCTACCGCAGCCCTCGTGTCTGGGGGCGGCATGGTGGGCCTCTCTAGTACGGATCCTTCCGTAGGGGGGGCCTACATCGCTTTCACTGGTGCCCTGCTCATCTGGGCCTGGGTGGAGCTGAGCTACTACACCAATTACGTTACCGGTCCGCGCCAGTGCCCTTGCCCTGCTGATTGCAGTGGATGGCGGCACTTCTGGCATGCCGTCCAGAGCAACATCTATCATGAGGTGGCTATCCTCATGCTAGGCGGCGTGCTCTTCGTACTAACTTGGGGAGATGATAACCAGGTTGCTCTGTGGACCTACCTCGTCCTCGCGTGGATGCACGAGAGTGCTCGCGTGAATGTCTTTCTCGGGGTCCGTAACCTGAATGAGGAGTTCGTCCCTGAGCACATGAGTTTCCTGCGTAGCTTCATGCGGCGGCGGCCGATGAACCTCTTCTTTCCGTGGTCGGTCAGTGTCTCCACGGTTGCCCTGGTGTTGCTGGTCCAGTCCGCTACTATGCCGGGAGTAGATGGCTTCACCGCGGTGGGTATGACGCTGGTGGCTACGCTCATGGCACTGGCGATCCTGGAGCACTGGTTCTTGGTGATCCCTCTGCCTACGGCCTTCCTTTGGCATTGGGGGCTGAAAGCACGCAAGCGCACTTCGCGTAAGGCTTTCACAGCTAGGCCGGCGGATGTGGATGCCCCTTCCTGAGAGGGCGGTCGGTGGCTAGGTGGTTGCGGTACTATGGCTGGGATCTCTCGCTAGCTGCGGCAGCCTTGGCCTTGATCGCCATCGCCCTGACCCGTTTGCTAGCCGATGAGGCGGGCGTGACTCGGGAGCAGCTAGTGATCGGCGAGACACCAGCGACGCTCTATCGGCCTGCCCAGGAGGATCACGCAGGACCTGTGGTGATTGTCTCCCACGGCTTTGCCGGTGCACGTCCGTTGATGGATCCCTTCTCGCTGACGCTGGCCCAGAACGGTTATACGGCGCTCAGCTTCGACTATCTCGGGCACGGCCGCAATCCGCACCCCCTCTATGGTGATATCACTGACCAGGATGGAGCAGCCCAGGCGCTTGTCGACCAGACCGCAGAAATCGCGGCCTATGCCCGCCGTGAGCTCGAGGCTGGAGAGCGGGGCCTAGCCTTGCTTGGGCACTCAATGGCGACCAATATCATCGTTCGCTATGCCCAGCAGGATGAGGAGGTGGCTGCCACGGTGGGGATCTCGCTGTTCGCGCCGACGGTCGATGCCGAGACACCAGGCAATTTGTTGAGCGTGGTTGGGGGATTGGAAGGGCAGCTTGAGGAAGAAGGGCGAAAGATCGTGGCCATGGCGGCTGGAATTGAGCCTGAAGCGGTTGAGCTTGGGCGGACGTATGGCGACATGAGAGCGGGGGATGCCCGTCGCGTCGCAGTAGCACCGGGGGTAGAGCATGTTGGGGTGCTCTACAGCGAGGCCGCGCAGCGTGAGGCACTGAGCTGGCTTAACGCTGCCTTTGAGCGGGAGAGCGAGGGTTGGGTCTCGGAGCGGGGACCAGCCGTGGCGCTGCTGCTTGCTGCAGTGATTGCCCTCGCACGCCCGGCAAGTCGTCTATTGCCGCGTGTAGAGGTATCCGCTCGTGGTGCCGGAGGGGGATGGCAGCGGATTGCGTGGGTCGCTGGTGTGCCGGCCTTGGCCACCCCAGTGCTCCTTGCACCGCTACCGACGGATTTCTTGCCGGTCGTGATTGCCGATTACGTGGCGGTACACTTTGCGGTCTTTGGTCTCCTCAGTGCGGTGTTGCTGTGGTGGACAGGGGGGAGGCCTTCTCTAGCTGGGGTCCTCGCTGCAGTTCGGCCAGCGAGTGGATGGCGAATGGCGCTAGGCGTGGCGGGCCTGTTGGTTTACTGCCTAGGCGTGCTCGGCATTGTCTTCGATCAGTTCGTGACGGTGTTCTTTCCCGTATGGGAACGCTGGCCGTTGATCTTGGTCATGCTGGCGGGTACGTTGCCTTATTTCCTGGCCGATGAATGGTTGACACGCGGGGGAGATAGTCGCCGTGGGAGCTACCCGGTGACGAAGCTATTGTTTCTGCTCTCGCTCGGGATTGCTGTTGCCCTGGACTGGGAAGGGTTGTTCTTCCTGCTTATGATTGTGCCCGTCATCCTTGTCTTCTTTCTGGTGTATGGGCTGTTCAGCCGGTGGGTTTACCAGCGTACTGCTCATCCCTGGGTTGCTGGCCTGGGCAATGCTATGGCTTTTGCCTGGGCGCTTGGGGTGACGTTTCCGATGCTTGGCGGGGTGCCAGGGAGCTAACGATAGCGAAGCTCGAAACGGCAGCAGTCTGCGCCTGCCGCTGCACACTCGCGTTCGCGTATGCGCGCCTCGGGATTCACCAGCTCCCTGAACAGGGTCTCGAAAGCGGCGGTGTGCCAGTAGCAGACCGGGGCGGTAGCATGCTCGCCTGTGATCACCGGGTTGTCCGCCAGCTCAAGCAGACGGGGGTGACCGCGGCCAATATGCAACTTCCCTGACCCCACAAAAGTCCAGGCATGCTGGGAGATGGCACGCAACAGCAAAGGGCCGGCAGCGAAAGGGGGCAGGGTGCGCAACAGGGTCCGGATGGGAGCTGGTATGCGATGCTGCAGTACGTAATAGCCCGTACGTACGCCTGCATCCAGGAGCACCTGCCGAGCTTGTGCAGGGGCAAGCTCACGGCGCACTGCCTGGTGCAATGCGGCCACCGTTGATTCCGGGACCATCTCTTGTGGGGGGGTATCGAGCCAGTGAGGCAGCCCGGCGGCATCGAAGATGCGCCGGGCGGTTGCTTCGTCCTCAAGGGTGCAAAGCGCCGTAGCGACCTGCAGGATGGCATTGGGCCCAATCCGGGCCTCCTCCTCCCCGGGTTCTGCTGCGGCGGTGGCATGGCCGCTCATCGCGATCATCATGCCTCGTCGGCTTCAGTGGCCTTCTGTGTTGAGCGCTTTTGCCCCTCTTTGCCGGGCACTTGGTCATGCATCTGTACAGGGGTCTCGGCAGGGGTGCGCTCCGTCTCTGTACCCGCCTTGTGCGAGCGCGCGGCTTGGATTTCCTCCTTGGAAGCTTGGGCATCCCACTCGGCTCGCTGGGCATCAGCCAGTGTCCGCGACTTGTCGAAGCTCTCCTCGATGTTCTTGCTGACCTTCTTGCGGGTTTGCGGACCCCAGTACCCGTGCTTGCCGAGGTCGTAGAACTTACGCTGGAAGCCTGCCTTGAGGAACGCTTTCAAGCAGCCGAAGAGATACTTGCGCCGATCGCCGGTCCCCGCCCAGGGGTAGGAGAAGAGCGCTTTTCTCATGTAGAAGCGCCGGTAGTTGCTCATGACCCGGTCGAGGAGCTCGCCGCGGTCCATGGCATCCGGCTTGATGATCGGCGTGACGAAGTTGTACTTCTCGAAGTCGTAGACTTCCACGGTATCTTTGAGCTCGCGGAACAGATCCGAGAAAGGCCAAGGTGTGTACATCGCCCAGTTCGCCAGGTCGGTCTTCCACTCCTTGGCCATCTGGTAGGTTTCCTCAAGGGTCTCGGCTGTCTCATTCTCAAGGCCGACAATGAACTGTGCTTCGACGACGATGCCGGCCTTGCGCAGGAGCTCCACCGCCTTCTTATTCTGGGCGACTGTGGTCTCCTTGTTAAAGCGGTCGAGCTTGAGCTGGGCGGCCGCCTCGGTACCTAGGGAGACGTGGATCAAGCCGGACTTGCGGTAAAAGCTAAGCAGCTCCTCATCGCGCAGGACGTCGGTAACCCGCGTGTTCAAGCCCCACAAGATCCCGCGCTCTGGCAGGCCGCGGTCGATCAGCTCTTGGCAGAACTCGATGAATTTTTTGCGATTGATGGTCGGCTCTTCGTCGGCAAGGATGAAGAAGCCGACATCGTGCTCATCGACAAGCTTCTCGATCTCGTCGACCACCTTCTTCGGGTCTCGGATTCGGTAATCCCGCCAGAACTTCCACTGCGAGCAGAAGGAGCAAGTAAAGGGGCAGCCTCGAGCCATGTTAGGGATTGCTACCCGTGTCTCGAGGGGGATGTAGACGTATTTCTCCCACTCAAGGATGCTCCAGTCCGGCTCGATGCTGTCGAGGTCCTTGATGGTCGGAGCTGCCGGTGTGGCGACGATCTGCTCGCCCTCGCGGTAGGCAATGCCGAGGATGTGCTCACGATCGCTGGGCCAGCGTCCCTCGTCCACGATGCGGGCAAGGTTGACCATGATCTCTTCGCCCTCGCCGCGCACGACTGCGTCGATCCATGGCGCCTCGCTAAGCACCTGCTTGTACATGAAGGTGGGGTGGATCCCGCCGATGAGCGTAACGACGTTGGGGTTCACCTCCTTGGCGATCTCAAGCGTACGCTCTGCCACGTAGATCGAAGGGGTGATCGCGGTCGTGGCGACGATATCCGGTTGCTCTTTTTCCAGCTCCTCTCGGATGTACTCGTCCGAGAGGTCGTGGGTCATGGCGTCCATGAACCGGATGTTGTCGTAGCCGGCGTTTTTCAGGTGCCCGGCGAGGTAGGCGACCCATGCCGGGGGCCAGTTGCCCGCGATCTCCGCACCGCCCGAGGAATAGTTGGGATGGATAAAGACGATACGCATGGGTCGAGCCTCCGCGAGTGCTAGATGACTGCATGACTGCAAATAAGGACAAGTCTATTGGGTAACTTGCACGGATAGACCGCCCGCTGTCCAGGGGGGTTGACGCTGAGTTATCAATAAGCCAATGGAAAGTTGATTGCCAAAGCCGATGAAAAGACCGCCGGGTGCCACTGCGGACAACCCGGCGGTTTCTATGCGGCCGATGCCAGTCGCCGGGGCCCGGGCGCTCCGGCCGTCGCTGCCCGGTGCACGGGGCAACCCGTGTTCACCCCTGTCGCAGCTGATCCTCCGGTACATCCCGCGGCCCCACCTGGGAAGCGTCGCCGGAATCCTCCCAGGCCCAGCACCACCCGTTGGCGTTGACCAGGCGCTTCTCGTCTTCGCCGAAGGCCGAGCAGTAGCCGTGATCGGAATCCTCCTCGTGGGGGTGGTAAAGCAGGCAGTTGGCGCAGAACTGGTGGCTCTCAAAGCGCGGATGATCCTGGTCGGCGTCGGCCTGGTCGTGGACGTAGCCAAGCCCCTTGGCCTCCGGTGCATCCTCGCTGATGATCTCCCAGCTCTGCCCGTTGTCGTTGCCGTTGCCGTTGCCGTCGCCGTTATCTTCCTGCGCCACGGCCCGGGAGCTGAGTAGGCCGGCCGCTGGAATCGCAGCTGTGCTCATCAGGCCCAAGCGCAAGAATTTGCGGCGGGAGCGGTCACACGGTTTGTTGCTCATCATTCTGGCTCCTCTCACGTCAGGGTCGAGGTGACCTCTTCAGCTCCACCGCAGATCCCTCGTGCATGAATGCGGTGGTTCCCACGGTGTCCGTGCTGCGGCGCATTTGCCAGCGTTGAAAGAATGGTCCTATGATCGCGCCAGGCGCAAGGGGGGCGCGACGATGTTGCCCAGCGGGGCTGGAAGGGTTTTGGCAGGCTAAGATAAGAGAGGCGAGGCTAAGCATAGGATGGAACAAGTGGTGGTCGTGGACAACAGCGGTCGTCCCCTACGAAGCGAGGAAAAGATCCGCGCTCACGCCGGGGGCGGTGTGCTGCATCTCGCCTTTTGCATACTGGTCTTCAACTCAGAAGGTGAGCTACTGCTCCAGCGCCGTGCCGATGGGAAATACCACTTCTCCAGTCTGTGGTCGAATACCTGCTGCGGCCATCCTCGTCCGGGCGAGGCGGTGACTGCCGCGGCGGAGCGCCGTCTCGGCGAAGAGCTGGGGTTCACCACAGCACTGCGTCCAGTCACGCACTTCATCTATCACGCAGAGGATCCCTGCAGTGGCCTCGCCGAGCGTGAATACGCCTATGTGCTGATTGGCCGCGCCCGTGGCGAGCAGCCGGCTCCCGATCCGCAGGAGGTAGGCTCTTGGCAGTGGGTTGCTCCTGTGGCGGTACGTGCTGCTGTGGCGCACCAGCCGGAGTCCTACACCCCCTGGTTCCGTCGTCTGCTCTGTGAGCAACCCGTGACCGAATGGGCTGCAGGTGAGGGCTGTACCTAGGAGGTCGCTTTGGTAACCTGCGCGCGGATCGATTGTTCGACCCATCACAAAGACACGTCACTGAATCAACCTGGGACGGCACAATCCATGGCACCAGCGTTTCCCTTCTCGGCGATCGCCGGGCAAGACGAGATGAAGCTTGCAATGACCATCGCCGCCGTGGACGGCTCTATCGGCGGGGTTTTGGTCTTCGGCGACCGCGGTACCGGCAAATCGACGGTGGTCCGTGCTCTGGCGGGGCTTCTGCCGAGGATCCGGGCGGTGGCTGATTGCCCCTACCACTGCAACCCTGACCACGAGGATGCCCTCTGTGACCGCTGCCATGAGCGGCGCCAGGCGGGCGAATCCCTGAATGTCCAGCAGATCGATGTCCCGGTGGTGGATCTGCCGTTGGGCGTGACCGAGGACCGCGTGGTCGGTGCACTAGACCTGGAGCAGGCCCTGACGCAGGGCGAGAAGGCCTTTGAGCCGGGCCTGCTGGCGCGGGCGAACCGTGGTTTCCTCTATATCGATGAGGTCAACCTGCTCGAGGACCACATCGTCGATTTGTTGCTCGATGTCGCGGCGAGCGGCGAGAACGTGGTCGAGCGAGAGGGGCTGAGCGTGCGCCATCCGGCCAAGTTTGTCCTGATCGGCAGCGGTAATCCGGAAGAGGGGGAGCTGCGTCCGCAGCTGCTCGACCGCTTCGGGCTCTCGGTGGAGGTCTCGACGCCGGAAGAGTTGCACACCCGCATGCAGGTGGTGCGTCGCCGGGATGAGTACGAGTCCGATCCGAAGGCGTTCGTCGACAAGTGGCAGGAGCAGGATGCGGCGATCCGTCGGCAGATCGAGCAGGCGCGTGAGCGGCTACCCCATGTCGAGGTCACCGACGAGATCCTAGAGAGGACCTCGACCCTTTGTATTGCCCTTGGCACCGATGGTCTGCGCGGTGAGTTGACCCTGATCCGTGCAGCGCGTGCTGCCGCCGCACTCGGGCAGGCTGAGCGGGTGGAGGTCTCGCACCTGCGACAGGTGGCCAGCGTGGCCCTGCGCCATCGCCTACGCCGGGATCCGCTCGATGAATCCGGGTCCACGACCCGGGTCCAGCGTGCTGTGGAGGAGCATCTGCCTGCATGAGCGCTGCGCTCGACTACGACAATGCCGAGGCTGCCTGGGAGGATGCCACTGCGGCGGCAGCCTTGCTCGCCATCGACCCGCCCGGCGTGGGCGGCGTCTGCGTGCGTTCGCTTCCCGGGCCGGTCCGTGATCGCTGGCTGCAGCTTGCCCGGGAGCTGCTCCCGCCAGGGACCCCCTGGCGACGGATCCCGATCAACATCTCCGATAGCCGGTTGCTCGGCGGCCTGGATCTGACGGCGACGCTACGCGCTGGTCGGCCTATCGTGGAGCGCGGGGTGCTCGCCGAGGTCGATGGTGGGGTCGCTGTGCTGGCGATGGCCGAGCGCATTGCTGCCGCTACAGCGGGCAAGCTCGGTGCGGTGCTCGATAATGGGGAGGTGCAGCTCGAGCGGGATGGGCTTGCTGAGCGCATGCCTACGCGTTTCGGGGTCATTGCCCTCGACGAGGGTATCGAGGATGAAGAGCGCCCTGTGGGGCCGTTGCGCGATCGCATTGGCTGCCATCTGGAGCTTAGCGGGATCCCGGTCCACGTGGCAGGTGGCTGCGAGCACACTGCGGCCGATATCGCTGCGGCACGGCAGCGCCTGCCGCAGGTCACTTGTAGCGATGAATTCGCTGAGGCGCTATGCGCCGGTGGCTTGGCCCTAGGTATCGGCTCTCTGCGTGCCCCGCTACAGGCGCTGCGGACGGCTCGGGCGGCAGCAGCCCTGCACGGGCGCGACGAGGTGACGCAGGAAGATGTGGCCCTGGCAACCCGCTTGATCCTGGTCCCGCGGGCGACCCAGATCCCGCAGCAACAGCAACCGCAGGAGCAGGAGGCGCAGGAATCCCAGCAAGAGCCGGCTGAGGAGCCCGATGCCCAGCAGGAGCCGCCTCCCGAGGAGCCACCGGAATCGCAGCAGGAAAGCGAGCAGCCCGAGCAGGACGAGGGCGATGGCAGCATTGAGCAGGACCAGCCTGAAGACGAGGAGGAAGAGGCCCCTGCAGGTATTCCTAGCGAACTGGTCCTTGAGGCCGCGCAGGCGGTGCTGCCGGATAACTTGCTGCAGCAGATGAAGATCCGCGAGCTAGCGCAGCGCAGTCGATCGCAGACACCGGGGCACGCTGGAGCCCTGCAGAAGGGCGGTGTGCGCGGTCGTCCCGCCGGGGTTCGCCCTGGCAAGCCGGGTGGCGGTGCACGATTGAACGTGGTGGAGACCTTGCGTGCTGCTGCACCCTGGCAGCCGATGCGCCGTCAGGAAGGGGAGGGGCGCCGCGTGGTGGTGCGTCCGGAGGACTTCCGGGTGATGCGTTTCAAGCAGCGCAGCCCCACTGCCACGATCTTCGCTGTGGATGCCTCCGGCTCCTCGGCGATGAACCGCCTTGCGGAAGCCAAGGGTGCGGTAGAGCTCCTTCTGGCCGAGTGCTATGTCCGGCGGGACGAGGTGGCCCTTGTGGCCTTTCGTGGCAAGGGGGCGGAAGTGCTGCTGCCGCCGACGCGCTCGCTGACGCGTGCCAAGAAAGGGCTGGCTGGATTGCCGGGCGGTGGTGGTACGCCGCTAGCCACCGGCATCGATACAGCTCGCCAGGTCACCGATGAGGTCCGGCATAAGGGGGCGACCCCAGTCCTGATCCTCCTGACCGATGGTCGGGCCAATGTGACCCGCGAAGGGCTCGGGGGACGGGAACGAGCGCAGCAAGAGGCGATCGAGGCCGCTCGTGCGATCCGGGTGCTTGGGATCCGCGCATTGGTGGTGGATACCTCACCGCGGCCTCGCCCCATGGGTCAGGAGCTGGCCGAGGCCATGGGCGCGGAATACCTGCCGCTGCCCCGTGCCGATGCATCCTCGATCAGCTCGGCCGTGCAGGCAGTCACCGGCGGCGGGCGCTGAGCCAGGGCTGATTCAGAAGGGGGCAGGACGATGGCAGGAGGGTTGGCCTGGGAGCAGGAAGCTGCCGGCTGGCCGCACAGCGAGGCGAGTCGCTTCGTCGAGGCGGCTGGTCGCCGTTGGCACGTGCAGGTCTATGGCGCCGGACCGCCGGCGCTGCTCCTCCATGGATTGGCGGCCTCATGTCACTCTTGGCGGGATTTCGGTCCGGAGTTGGCACGCCACTATACGGTGATTGCTCCGGATCTGCCTGGTCACGGCTTTAGCGCTCCGGCCTCCCGGCGGCTCCAGGAGCTCGAGGGTGTGGGGGCCGGGCTCGCTGAGCTGCTCGAGGCGCTGTCGCTCTCGCCGCAGCTTGCTGTAGGGCATTCGGTAGGCGCTGCGATCCTGGTACGGATGGCCCTCGATCAACGCATCGCCCCCGAGGCATTGGTCAGCCTCAATGGGGCTTTCTTGCCTTTCAGCGGCCTTGCTGGTCATCTGTTTCCTGCCACGGCCCGCCTGTTGACCTATAACCCCCTGGTACCGTTCTGGTTGGCTTTCCGGGCACGCCATCGTGCTTTCCTCGCCGAGGTCTTGGTCCGTACCGGATCCCGTATTGACGAGCGAGGGATCGAGCTTTACCAGCGCCTGGCGACCAGCCCCGGCCATGTAGCCGCCGCGCTGGGGCTGATGGCGCGTAGTCACGATGGCCTCCACGACCTGATGGCTGAGCTCCCTCGCCTGGAGGTTCCGCTACTGCTGTTGGTTGCTGACAATGATCGGACTGTGCCTCCGGCACAGGCCGAGCGGGTCCGGTTGCGTGCACCCTCGGCCTGCCTGGAGCGTCTGCTCGGTCTGGGGCACTTGGCGCACGAGGAGGATCCGGTCAGGGTGGCCGAGCATGTGCTGGCTGGCGTGGCTCGTAGCCGCGCCAAAACGTCGCGGTGATGTCCTCGTTCGTTGACATAAATTGGACCGGCTTTAAGGTGATTCCTATGCGCAAGATCGACGATACGCCCACCGCCATCGGTGGCCAGCGTCCCCGTGCTGTCGTGATTGGTGCTGGCTTCGGGGGGCTGGCAGCGGCCATACGTCTCGGTGCCCGGGGGTATCGTGTGAACGTGGTGGATCGGCTGGATGGCCCTGGTGGCCGTGCCTATGTTCACCAGCAGGATGGCTTCACCTTCGACGCAGGGCCGACGATAGTCACCGCGCCGTTCCTCTTCCGCGAGCTCTGGGAGCTTGCCGGCCGGCGTTTCGATGAGGACATCGATCTACGCCTGATGGATCCGTTCTATCGGGTGCGCTTCGATGACGGCAGCTATTTCGACTATACCGGCGATGATGAGCGCATGCGCGCTGAGGTCGAGCGCTTCGCGCCTGGCGAGGTCGCTGGTTACGAGCGCTACATGGCCGTCAGCGAGAAGATCTTCCGGACCGGCTTCGAGGAGCTGAGTTTCAAGCCGTTCAGCCGGTTCACGGATATGCTTCGGGTCGTGCCGGACCTGGTGCGGCTTCAGAGCTACCATAGCGTCCATGGCCTGGTCTCCAAGTACGTCAAGGATGATCGCCTGCGCCAGGTGCTGAGCTTCCATCCCTTGCTTATCGGCGGCAACCCCTTCTCGGTGACCTCGGTCTACTGCCTGATCGAGTATCTTGAGCAGCATTGGGGGGTGCACTATGTCATGGGAGGTACCGGCAAGCTTGCCAGCGGGATGGCGGATCTGATCGCCGGGCAGGGAGGAGAGCTACGCTACAACGCCGATGTCGAGGCGATCACTGTGGATGGCCGGGGGCGAGCGACCGGCGTAGAGTTCGCTAGTGGCGAGCGGATGAGCGCCGATATCGTCGTCTCCAACGCTGATGCCGCTTGGACCTATCGCCAGCTGGTACCGGCACGGGCACGGCGGCGCTGGACGGATCGTCGCCTGGATCGCGCTCGCTACTCTATGGGCCTGTTCGTCTGGTACTTCGGTACTCGGCGGCAGTACCAAGAGGTCCCGCATCACACCATCTTGATGGGACCACGCTATAAGGAACTCATCCAGGACATCTTCCAGCGCAAGGTCCTTGCCGACGATTTCAGCCTCTATCTGCATCGGCCAACGGCCACCGATCCCTCCTTGGCCCCGGCGGGGTGCGACGCCTTCTATGTACTCTCCCCCGTGCCGCATCTGGACAACGGGATGGATTGGGAAGCGCGCGCCGAGCCTTATCGCCAGGCCATAGAGCGTTACCTCAGCGATACGGTTCTCCCTGGTCTAGCGGACGAGGTGGTGACCTCGCGGGTCGCAACGCCGCTGGATTTCCGCCATCGCCTCAAGTCGTGGCTAGGAGCTGGGTTCAGCTTGGAGCCGGTGCTCCAGCAAAGCGCATGGTTCCGTCCCCATAACCGCAGCGAGGACATCGAGAATCTCTTCCTGGTGGGAGCTGGTACCCATCCAGGGGCTGGTTTGCCCGGTGTTGTCTCTTCAGCCCGCATCCTTGATGAGGTGGTCCCTGATGCTCGTACCTTCGCCTAATCCAAACCTGGCACCGGAGCCGTACCTGCTGCACACCGATCGCCGTGCTTGCCGGGAGCTGTTGAGCACAGGGTCAAGGACCTTCCTGGCCGCTTCCTGGTTCCTGCCACGAGAGCGGCGGGATGCGGCCACGGCGCTCTACGCGTTCTGCCGGGAGGCTGATGACGTTGTTGACGAGGGGCCGGGGGATGCCGAGGCCCTCCGGGTGGTCCAAGAGCGCCTGGATCAGGTCTATTGCGGCCGGCCACAGTCGCTCCCCGCGGATCGTGCCTTCGCTTGCGTGGTTCATTACTACCACTTGCCGCAGGCTTTGCCTGCGGCCCTGATCGAGGGGTTCGCCTGGGACGCCGAGGGACGGCGGTACGAGACCATCGAGGAGCTCTACGAGTACGCGGTACGTGTAGCCGGTACGGTGGGGGTC
Organism: Halorhodospira sp.; assembly: GCA_046546255.1. GTDB lineage: Bacteria > Pseudomonadota > Gammaproteobacteria > Nitrococcales > Halorhodospiraceae > Halorhodospira. The sequence continues at coordinate 40,630 of JBKGYE010000004.1, forward strand.
ATGATGGCCCTGCTGATGGATGTGCGCAGCCCCTCGGCATTGGCACGGGCGTGCGATCTGGGTGTTGCGATGCAGCTGACCAATATCGCGCGCGATGTGGGTGAGGATGCGCGTAATGGCCGACTCTACTTGCCACGGCAATGGCTGCGCGAGGCGGGGATCGATCCGGAAGGGTTTCTCTCCCGGCCGCGTTTCACGCCTGCGCTCGGTGGTGTCATCCAGCGCTTGTTGCATCGGGCGGATGATTTCTACGAGCGCGCGATGCCCGGCTTCCATGCCTTGCCAAAGCGGGTTCGGCCGGGGCTATGCGCGGCGCGCCTGCTCTATGCCGAGATTGGTCGGGAGCTCGAGCGCCGCGGCTGCGACTCGGTTCATCAACGTGCCGTGGTTAGCGCGCAGCGCAAGCTTCGCGTGCTATCCTCCGTAGGTGCCACACTGGCACGCGCACCGCGAGACGATTCGGCACCCGCCCTGCCTGAAGGGCGCTTCCTGATTGATGCCGTTGAGCAGACGCCGGCGCCGGAGGGACCCCCGGGGCGGTTCGAGGGGCAGGTGGCATGGGTGCTTGATCTGTTCGAGCGGCTTGAGCGCCACGATGCCGAGCGTCTGGAGCGTATGGATGCCGCCCGCTCCGGGCGCCAGATGTCCGGCTGAGCGGTTTTTTTCGGGCCCGTACACGGGAGGGCTCATCCATGGATGTCCCTGGCTTTATCATCTTTAAGTTGGTCCTGGTAGGGTTGGCGATGGCCTACGCCCTCCGTGAGGTCATCACCATGCGCCGTGATCTGCGCCGGATGCGCGAGGAGCGTGAGGCGCGCGAGCGGGATTATCCCGCCTCTTAGGATCGCCGCGTCCTGGCCTGTTCGCTCCCGCTGCAAAGCCATACCTGAGGCAGCCGCCACACTAGGGCATGGAACGGACCGCCTGGTAGCGGCCCGTTCAGGCCTTGTCTGTGGATCCGGTTTGATCAGCTCCGGGAAGAGCGGTTGTTTACCGCTTGGTTCGCCTGCGGGGCATGCGGAAAGGGAGTAGCAGCTGTACCCACCGCCGTGCGAACCGGTCTAGATCGAGACTCTCGTGGACAGCCTCAAGGGGGCGGTCTGCCACCTGGGTAGCAACCAGGGAGCGGGCATAGAAAGGAGTGTCCTCAAAGGTTTCGAGCAGCTGTGCCTGCCCGGCTGCATCCGCTGGGGTACGCCGCTGGATACGCCACAGTGTTTTCGGTAGCGGTGTGGGTGCCGGAGGGGTTGTCTCGTGGACATGACCGTCGTGGCCGAAATGTAGGGCTGTGCGATAGGGCTGACCCTGACGCGGCGTAACATCATAAAGGACGGTCGTACCTTCCGCGTCGCTGGAGCGAGACCAGTGCCAACCGTGGAAGCCGTCTTCAAGGGGGTCATCGCCGGCGTTGGTGTCGAGGTACCCGTGGCCTTGCCAGCGGAGCCGAGGCTTGTCCAGGGTAACCTCGACGTGGGCGCAGGGTGCGAGCGCAGACCAGTGGTGGCGACGGGCCGGGTCGAGGCTCAGCCCGTAGTCGCTCTGGACTTGGGGGGTTAAGCGTACTCGGCCGCGAAGATGGGCGGGGCGAGGGAAGGTGAGTTCGTCGAGATCGATCGTGAGTCCGCCGTCCTCCCAGCGCGCTTGACTCGGTCCGATAGTGAGGGTGTCGTGATCCCGCTGCAGGGCGTAGCGGTCACGCTCCGTGAGCGCCCAGTGGCCACGTTTGTCGCCATAAAGGGCGACATTGACCGCGCAGTGGTCATCGGGCTTGGCGCTTCCCCGCTGGCGTGCCCAGGCGTAATAAGGGGAAAAGACGCTGCCGATGAACAGGATGATGGTCAGCCCGTGGCGCCCGTTATCGCTCAGGGCGTCGATGTACCACCAGACATAGCCGCCCTGCGGGACCGGATGGCTGAAGTCAGGTCGGCCAGCACCTGCTCCGCCGCCAGGCGTCCTGACATCATCGCCATTGGCAGACCCGCCCCCGGATGGGTGCTGCCCCCCGCTAGATATAGGCCCGGTATTCGTGTCCGTGCCCCCGGCCGCTGAAAGGAGGCCCGCCACCCGTGGGAAGCCATACCGTAGAGTGCGCCCCCGGTGGCTGGGAAAAGCTGCTCGAACTCTGCAGGGGTTGTGATCACCGGCGGTGCCTCCGTCGGCTGGAGCTGTAGCCCGCAGCGCTGCAAGAGTGTGAAGGTCCGGTGCTGGCATTGCTCGATCTCCATTTCGCTAAGCGGTTGCGTATCTCCGTGCGCCGGCGCATTGATCAGGCAGAGCAGGCGCTCGGGGCCGCTGATCGGTTGCTGATCGTGGCGATCCTGGGCGCAGATGTAGACAGTCGGCTCTGGTGGTGGCTCGCCACGGCGGAAGACGGCGTCGAACTCATCGGCATAGTCGCTGCTGAAGAAGACGGTGTGGTGGTGCAGGGGGAAGCCCCGGGCTTCAGCGATCCAGTTCCAAGTGATCGCCGACTGGGAGCGCCTCCGGGGGGGCTGCCCGGAAACGGCACGGCGCAGGTGAGCGCCGAAATGCCCGGCCCCGAGGGCGGCAGCATCGGCGTTGCTGACAATGACCTCTGCCGGGAGATGCTCACCCTCGGTCAGGTCAACGCCTGCGACACGCCCCCCCTGAGTTCGGATGGTGCCTACCTCGCTACGATAGCGGAAGGTGACCCCGAGGCGCTGGGCGAGTCCAGCGAGGGCATCGGCCAGGCGATGCATACCGCCCTCGATCTGCCAGATCCCCTCAGCTTCGACGTGGGCGATGATCATCAGGGTGGCTGGCGCCAGGAAAGGCGAGGAGCCGCAGTACGTGGCATAGCGACCGTAGAGCTGGCGTAGTCGCGGGTCCTTGAAGTACCGGCCGAGGGCCTGCCACAGAGATGTAAAGGGGCTGATGCGGAGCATGGCCCCGAGGTGGCGATAGCCCACGCGATGGACCAGGCCAGCCGGGTTGGTGCGCTGAGCCCGCAAGAAGGTGGTGTCGAGGGTGGCGTGGATCTCGGCGGCGCGTTGGCAGAAGGCCCGGTAGCGATGGGCTTCCGCTGCGCCGGCGAAGTCGCCGATAGCTTCAGCGGAGCGCTCCGGGTTGGCGAAGAGGTCGAGCTCACTGCCGTCGGTCCAGGCGTGGCGTGCAAGCCGCTCGACCGGATGCAGGAGTAAGTGGTCAACAAGGCGCTCGCCGGCGTCGGCAAAGAGCCGCTCAAAGGCCTCACGCATGGTGAAGACTGTTGGCCCCGCGTCCAGATGAGCGCCACCCACCTGGACGGTGCGCAGCTTACCGCCAGGGCAAGGGGCTCGCTCGATGACAGTGACTTGCAGGCCGGCACTGGCCAGGTCGATGGCGGCGGCTAGGCCGCCCATCCCCGCTCCGATCACGACTGCTCTTGGCTCGCCTGCGGTTGGGTAGCGCAGCGTCGTTGACATAGGGTGGGTCCCTGTCTAGCGTACTCGACGATTCTTCCCTGGAAAGCAAGCCTACACGCCGTCGGCGGGAGGGGGCTACATGGAACCGAGCAAACGAATTGAGAACGCCCTAGAGGCCGCTGTGGCCCGGGCAACTGCGGCCCCGGCTCCGCCGCAACTGGCCCAGGCGGTCCATCATGCGGTCTTTGCGGGCGGAGCGCGGGTGCGGCCACGGCTGTGCCTGACGGTGGCTGCTGCCTGCGGGGATGATGCCCCGGAGCTGGCCGATGCCGCGGCGACCGCTATCGAGCTGATGCACTGCGCTTCCCTGGTCCACGACGACTTGCCCTGCTTTGACAATGCGGCGACACGCCGCGGTCAGCCCTCCGTGCACGTGGCCTACAGTGAGCGGCTTGCGGTGCTTGCCGGGGATGCCCTGATCGTCCATGCCCTTGAGACCCTGGCCCTGCAGGTTCCGCAAGCCCCTCAGCGTGCCGGCGCCCTGCTGAGCACTGTGACCCGCGCGACCGGGATGCCGTACGGTATCACCGCCGGGCAGGCCTGGGAGTCGGAGCCGGAGATACCACTCGCTGAGTATCATCAGGCGAAGACGGGCTCCCTCTTTGCCGCGGCGACGGTGGCGGGGGCGATTGCCGCCGGGGCGGAGCAGCAGGCAGATCGCTGGCGGCTGGTTGGAGAGCGCCTGGGCGAGGCCTACCAAGTTGCGGATGACCTGCGGGACGCTGTCGGCGCCGAAGAGGAGCTTGGCAAGCCCACCGGTCAAGACAGTGGGCAAGGGCTGGCCAATGCCGTCTCCGAGCATGGCCTGGAGGGGGCTAAAGAGCGCCTCGATCGCCTGGTCGAGGAAGCGGTCGCAGCGGTGCCTGAGTGCGCGGGTGCTGAGCAGCTGCGAGCTGGCATCTTCCAGGAGATGGAACGGGTCTTGCCCAAGACTTTGGGTCGTAGCGCGGCGTGATCGAAGGCTGGCGCAATAGCCGCTGGCGAGATCGCTTGCACGCCTGGCGGGATCGCCTGCTCGCGAGCCCTCGTTTCCATCGGCTCGCTACAGCCTTTCCGTTCACGCGTCCTGTCGCTCGGCGCCGTTCTCGTGAGCTCTTCGACCTGTGCGCTGGCTTTATCTATTCGCAGGTGGTGTTGGCCAGCGTACGTAGCGGATTGCTGGACGCCGTCGCCGAGCAGCCCCTGCCCTCGCGTGCCCTCGCAGAACGTCTCGGTCTCCCGGCCATGGCTACTGAGCGGCTGCTCGGTGCCGCCGCAGCGCTGCGGCTGCTTGAGCTGCGTCGTGGTGGGCGCTATGGCCTCGGGGATTTGGGGGCCGTGCTGGTGGCCGCCCCTGGCATCCGTGCCATGGTTGATCATCACACTGTGCTGTACCAGGACCTCCAGGATCCCTTGGCGCTGCTACAAGGGGAGCGCGGGGCGACAGCACTGGGGCATTACTGGGCTTATGCCGGCCACGACCGTCCCGGGGACCTCTCTGAAGGTGAGGTTGGTGCTTACAGTGCCTTGATGGCCGCCTCGCAACCGATGGTGGCTACTGAGGTGCTCGATGCCTATTCCTTGCGTCGCCATCGCCGGCTGATGGATGTCGGTGGCGGCGAAGGCGCTTTCTTGCTGGCAGCTGCGCAGCGTTGGCCGCATCTGCAAGGGCGGGTTGTAGAGCTGCCGGCGGTAGCCGAGCGGGCCCGCAGGCGTTTTGCCGCCTCTGGCTTAACGGAGCGCCTGGAGGCCGTCGAGGCTGATTTCTTCCGTGAGCCTTTGCCGGGGGATGCGGACGTGGTGACGCTGGTGCGCATTCTCCATGATCACGATGATGAGCAGGTGCTGATGCTGTTGCGCAACCTTCGCCGCAGCCTGGCGCCGGGGACCACCCTGCTGGTTGCTGAGCCGATGGCCGGGACACCTGGTGCGGAGCGGGTGGGAGACGCTTACTTCGGCATCTATCTTTTTGCGATGGGGCGTGGACGGCCGCGCACGGTCGCGGAGAATCAGGCGCTGTTGCGTGAGGCGGGCTTTAGCGAGGTCCGCCTGCTGCGGGGCTGTAATCCGTTGCAGGCCCGGGTGATTGCGGCTAAAAGTCGCAGTCTATCCGTCTGATCGATCAGCTTGACACACCCGGAAGTCAAGTTAGGCTGACACCATGTCTGAACCAAGCTCTGCATCCCGAACGGCGACGGGCGGTACGGGCGGGCACGCCCGATCCACCCGTGCTGTGGTTTTTGAGGCGCCTGAGCGCCTTACCCTCCAAGAGGTTGCCCTCGTGGAACCGGGCGTAGGCGATGTCGTCGTTGATATCGCCTATAGCGGTATCAGTACCGGCACGGAGCGGCTCCTGTGGCAGGGCACGATGCCTCACTTCCCTGGCCTGGGGTATCCGCTGGTACCTGGCTATGAGTCGGTGGGGCGGGTGGTCGCTGCTGGCCCGGAATCTGGCCGTCAGGAAGGGGAGATGGTCTTTGTCCCGGGTGCGCGGTGCTTCGCCGAAGTCAATGGCTTATTTGGTGGGGCGGCCTCGCAGGTGGTGGTTGCTGGTGCCCGCGTGATCCCGGTCCCGGAAGAGCTCGCGGAGCGTGGGGTTTTGCTGGCCCTGGCCGCGACGGCGTGGCATGCCGTGGCCGAGGCGCCGCCGGAAGTGGTTGTCGGGCACGGGGTGCTGGGAAGGTTGATAGCTCGCATCGGTGTGCTTGCCGGGACGCCTCCGGTTGTCTGGGAGACCAACGAGCAGCGCCGCGGGGGGGTAGCGGGGTACCAGGTGCTTCATCCCGATGCCGACGAGCGCCACGATTATCAGCGTATCTGTGATGTCAGTGGTGACGCGGCCCTGCTTGATACCCTTATCGGTCGTCTTGGGCACGGTGGCGAGATCGTCCTGGCCGGCTTCTATAGTGATCGCCTCTCGTTCGACTTCCCGCCGGCTTTCATGCGCGAGGCGCGCTTGCGGGTTGCGGCTGAGTGGCAGCGTGCTGACTTGGAGGTGGTGACGGAGCGGATCACTAGCGGTGAGCTCTCGCTCGATGGGCTAGTCACGCATTGCCTGGATGCCGAAGAGGCTGCAGCCGCCTATCGGGTCGCGTTCAATGACCCAGACTGCCTGAAGATGGTCCTCGACTGGAGGAACGCCCCATGAGCACCGAGCAGCAGGCTAAAGAGACGCAGGTCATCGCCATCTACGGTAAGGGAGGGATCGGGAAGAGCTTCACGCTCTCTAACCTCTCGTACATGATGGCGCAGCAGGGCAAGAAGGTGCTGCTCATCGGGTGCGATCCCAAGAGCGATACAACTTCGCTGCTTTTCGGCGGGCGCGCTTGCCCAACCATCATTGACACCTCCTCGCGCAAAAAGGCGGCGGGTGAAGAGCTCTCCATCAGTGACGTCTGCTTCAAGCGCGACGGCGTCTTTGCCATGGAGCTTGGTGGCCCGGAGGTCGGGCGCGGTTGCGGGGGGCGCGGGATCATCCACGGCTTCGAGATCCTCGAGAAGCTCGGCTTCCACGACTGGGACTTTGACTACGTCCTGCTCGATTTCCTCGGTGATGTGGTCTGTGGCGGCTTCGGCCTGCCCATCGCCCGTGATCTTTGCCAGAAGGTCATCCTTGTCGGCGCCAACGACCTGCAGTCGCTGTATGTGGTCAACAATGTCTGCTCGGCCGTGGACTACTTCAGCCGCCTTGGGGGTAGTGTCGGGGTGGCTGGCCTGGTGGTGAATAAGGACGATGCTACGGGTGAAGCACAGGCCTTCGCGGAGCAGGCGGGCATCCCAGTGCTGGCGAGCATCCCCGCGGAGGACGAGATCCGCCGCAAAAGCGCCAATTACGAGATCATCGGCTATCCCGGCGCGCCCTGGGGATCGCTGTTCGAGGGGCTCGCCGAGAATATTGCTGGTGCCCCGCCGGTCATGCCGAGGCCGTTGGCTCACGATGACCTGCTCAGCCTGTTCAAGAGCGAGGATGTCGGCCGGGAGGTAGAGCTCGTGCCCGCAACCCCCGAGGATCTGTGCCCGCAGGGTAGGCCCGAGCGGCCGTCCCTGGAGATCGTCTACGACGATACTTGATCCATCTGTCGGGGAGAGGGGCCATGAGCGAACGAGGGGGAGCGCACGAACAGCCGCAGACCATGTGTCCGGCTTTCGGGTCCCTGCGCGTAGGGTTGCGGATGCGCCGGACAGCCACGGTGGTAGCCGGGTCGGCTTGCTGTGTCTACGGGCTGAGCTTCACTGCCCATTTCTATGGGGCGCGGCGTAGCATCGGCTACGTGCCCTTCGACTCCGAGTCCCTGGTCACCGGGGGACTGTTCGAGGATATCCAGCAGGCTGTCTACGATCTCGCTGATCCGGAGCGGTACGACGCCATCGTCGTTATAAATCTCTGTGTCCCCACGGCCTCCGGCGTCCCGTTGCGGCTGTTGCCGAAGGCCATTAACGGGGTGCGCGTGGTACCGCTGGAGGTGCCGGGCTTTGGGGTGGCGACCCACGCCGAGGCGAAAGACAAGCTGGCAGCTGCGATGTTGCGCTATGCCCGCCAGGAAGCGGAGAGCGGGCCGGTGGCAGCACCGCGCAGTGGCCGTGGTGAGCTGCCGACGGTGGCGCTGCTCGGAGAGATGTTCCCTGGCGACCCGGTCAGCATCAGTCGCCTGCTTGAGCCCATGGGGCTGGCGGCCGGACAGGTGGTACCGACCCGTGAGTGGCGCGAGCTCTACAGCGCTTTAGACGGACGGGCTGCAGCCGCCATCCACCCTTTCTATACCGAGGCTCTAGCAGAGTTTGAGGCTGCGGGTCGTCCCCGTATTGCCTCAGCACCAGTCGGCCGGGATGGCACTGTGGCTTGGCTGGATGCTGTCGGTGAAGCCTGCGGCGTAGATCCTGAGACCGTAGAGAGTGCCAAGGCGGCAGCGCTGCCGGACCTGGAGGCAGCGTTGGCTTCGGCGTCGATCCGAGGCCGGATCACGGTCTCGGGCTACGAGGGGTCGGAGTTGCTGGTGGCCCGCCTGCTGGTCGAGTGTGGTGCTGAGGTCTGCTACGTCGGCACCGCCGTGGCGGCAACCCCCTGGAGCGAACCGGATCGCCAGTGGCTTGAGGCCCGTGGTATCCCGGTTCAGTTCCGCGCCACTCTGGAGAAGGATACGGCGGCGGTGGAGGCCTATCGGCCCGATTTGGCGATCGGGACCACGCCCGTCGTGCAGTATGCGAAAGAGCGCGCCATCCCTGGGCTGTACTTCACCAATCTGATCTCGGCTCGACCGTTGATGGGCCCTTCCGGGCCAGGCTCGCTGGCGCAGGTGATCAACGCGGCTATCGGGAACAAGGAGCGCTTTGACGCAATGAATGCATTCTTCGCCGGGGTGGGGCAGGGAAGCGCGGCCGGTATCTGGCCGCAGGCCGAGGAGGTCGCTGCCGGCGGGCAATGCCAGTGCGGGGGGGAGCGCTGATGCTGATCCCGGATCTGGACCGTGCTGGTGGCTATTGGGGTGCCGTCTACGCCTTCACGGCGGTCAAGGGGCTACAGGTCATCATCGATGGTCCGGTGGGTTGCGAGAATCTGCCTGTGACCGCTGTCCTGCACTATACCGATGCCTTGCCGCCGGAGGAGCTGCCGGTGGTGGTGACCGGCCTCTCGGAGGAAGAGCTCAATCGTGAGGGTACCGAAGGGGCTATGCAGCGGGCCTTCGAGACCCTCGACCCGCAACAGCCCGCCGTTGCTGTGACCGGCTCCATCGCGGAGATGGTCGGCGGTGGCATGGCCCCGGAAGGGACCGGCATCCTGCGTTTTCTGGCGCGCACTATTGACGAGGATCAGTGGCAGGCTTCGGACCGCGCCTTGCGCTGGCTCTGGGAGCAGTTCGGTCTGCGCCGGGGGCGAATGCCCCGGTCCCGCAAGCGTGAGCCCGGTGAGTCACCGAAGGTCAACCTCATCGGTCCGGCCTACGGCATGTTCAATATGCCCTCGGATTTGGCTGAAGTGCGCCGTTTGGTGGAGGGCATTGGAGCCGAGATCAACCTCGTCTTCCCCTTAGGGTGCCCTATCGAGAAGATTCCGCGGCTTGTCGACGCAGACGTCAACATCTGCATGTACCGGGAATATGGACGCGCCCTGTGCGAGGCGCTCGGGCGTCCGTATTTGCAGGCGCCGGTCGGGTTGCATAGCACCACCCGCTTCCTGCGTGCGCTGGGTGAGCAGCTCGATCTCGATCCAGAGCCTTTTATCGAGAAGGAGAAGCACACCACCCTGAAGCCGCTCTGGGATCTGTGGCGATCAGTCACCCAAGATTTCTATGCAACCGCTAGCTTCGGGATCGTCGCCGGAGAAACCCATACCCGAGGTATCCAGAATTATCTGGAAAATGACCTCGGTATGCCTTGTCAATTCGCTTTTTCCCGCTGTCCAGGGGGAAAGACGGATAACGACGCCATTCGTGCCGCAATCCGCGGCAAAACCCCTCTCGTGTTGTTCGGTAGCTATAACGAGCGGATGTATCTGGCCGAAGTTGGTGGCCATACGAGATACATCCCAGCCTCCTTCCCTGGTGCGGTCATACGCCGCCACACGGGAACCCCGTTCATGGGGTACGGTGGAGCCACTTACATCGTACAGGAGGTGTGTAACGCGCTCTTCGATGCCCTGTTCCATATCCTGCCGCTAGGCACGGAAATGGATCAGGTCGAGGCCACCCTGGCCCGATTTGGCTCGGAAAAGATAAGTCGCCTTCCTGAAGGTGACGACACCGAGCGAGTCAGCTCGGAGGAGGCACAGGGTGGTACATCAGAGGCACTGGCCTGGGACGAAGAGGCTCGGGCAGTGCTGGACCGCTGGGTAGCAGAGCAGCCCATGTTGGTCCGCATCTCGGCCGCAAAGCGCCTGCGCGATGCTGCCGAGCAACGGGCCAAGATCGCCGGGGAGACCCGGGTGACGGTTGAGCGGCTCAAGGGCTGCGCCGACGTGCTTCCAGGGAGCGGTCCCGAGCGCGACACATAGCGGACAGAAGGCGCGGCAAAGGCGCGCTACCCCGTTGAAGCCTCACGCCCGGTGCGTTGATATAGAAGCAGGCGCAGCGGAGATCCACGAGAGGAGGCACGCCGATGGCATACGCAATGAAGGCACGGTCTAGTTCCCCGAGACCCCGCCGGGGTGAAGAGGGGCAGTACCGCTTCCTGATGGCCGTGAGCTTTGCGGTCTTCTTGGTCGGTGCACTCCTGGCTCGGCTTGTTCCCGCCCGTTGGCGGAAGTCGCAGGGCCGCGAGCAGCGCTCGGTGATTGCCGAGGCACGTGCTGCGGCGCAAACGACCATCCCCTTTGCGTTCATGAATTGAGAATGTGGCAGGTTGTCGCGTTTAGGGCAACTGCCTAGAGAGAAGTAAGCAAAACTGAATTCCCGATTTTTCTGCCCGAGAAAAGCTCTCGGGCAGGAAAAGCACACCACCGCGCGTGGTGACCAACCCAAGCCGCGCGGGGGCGCGCGGCGCAGGCGAAAAGTCGAACGGAGGAATCAACAATGGCTGATGACAAGATGACTGCCATTAGTGACGAGGAAGCCAAAGAGTTTCACGCGATGTTCTCGCAGGCCTTCACGGTCTATGTGGGTGTCGCTGTTGTGGCGCACATCCTGGCCTGGGCTTGGCGCCCGTGGATCCCGGGTGACGAGGGCTTCGGTGCCGCTCTGATGGAGGGTGCTAACGCCGTCACCGCCGCTGTCCAGTCCATTGCGCCGATCGCTGCCTAACCTAAAACTGAAGGAGTGCTAACCATGTGGAGAATGTGGAAGATCCTCGACTATCGCAGCACTGTGGTCCTGGCCCACGTGGGCATGGCCGTCCTGGCCCTGCTCATCCACTTCCTCTGCCTCGGCACGGAGAAGTTCAATTGGCTGGAGGGCAACCCCTACGCTGGTAACGGGGAGCAGTCTGCCGAGGTTGCGGTCGAGCCGCAGCAGCGGGAGGTTTAAACACCCAAGCCCCCGGCTCTTCGGGAGGACCGCCCCGGTGTGGTTCACACTCGGGGCGGTCGCTCGCCGAAGGCCCCGGGAACCTTGAGGCGCCGTGTTGCCCGTGATGTGAGGACCCAGCCATGGCGATGCTCGACTTTGAAAAAAAATATCGTGTCCGAGGAGGGACACTCCTCGGCGGGGACTTGTTCGACTTCTGGATTGGGCCGTTCTACGTGGGCATCTTCGGGGTGCTCACCACGATGTTCGCGGCCCTTGGCACCGTCCTGATCGTTTACGGTGCGTCCCAAGACACCTTCAACCTGTGGCAGATCTCCATTGCCCCGCCTGACCTAAGCTACGGTCTCGCCCTTGCCCCCTTGGAGGAGGGCGGTCTCTGGCAGATCATCACCGTCTGCGCGCTCGGTGCGTTCATCACCTGGGCCCTGCGGCAGGCGGAGATCTCCAAGAAGCTTGGTATGGGGTATCACGTGCCGGTGGCCTTCGCGGTGGCGATCCTCGCCTACGCGACGCTGGTGGTCTTCCGGCCGCTGCTGATGGGCGCCTGGGGGCACGGGTTTCCCTACGGGATCCTGAGCCACCTGGACTGGGTGTCGAATGTGGGGTATCAGTACCTCCACTTCCACTACAATCCGGCCCACATGCTGGCCGTTACCTTCTTCTTCACCACCACCCTGGCCCTGGCGCTGCACGGTGGCCTGATCCTTTCGGTCACCAACCCCAAGAAGGGTGAGCCGGTCAAGACTGCGGAGCACGAGAACACCTTCTTCCGCGATGTGATCGGCTACTCGATCGGCAGCCTGGGCATCCACCGCCTCGGCCTGTTCCTGGCCTTGAACGCCGGCTTCTGGAGCGCTGTCTGCATCATCATCAGCGGCCCGTTCTGGACCCGCGGCTGGCCCGAGTGGTGGAACTGGTGGCTCAACGTCCCGATCTGGTCCTGGGGGGGGTAATCGGAAATGGCTGAGTATCAGAACATCTTTACCCGTGTTCAGGTCAGGGGACCGTCGGATCCGGGGGTTGAGCTCCCGGCCGGGGATTGGCCCCGGACCCGTGGTGCGGTCCACTCCTGGCTGCTCGGCAAGATCGGCGATGCCCAGGTCGGGCCGGTCTACCTGGGGGCGACCGGGATCATGTCGATCCTCTTTGGTCTTGTGGCCATCGTGATCATCGGCATGAACATGCTCGCCTCGGTGGACTGGAACCCGCTGGAGTTCATTCGGCAGTTCTTCTGGCTCGCGCTCGAGCCGCCGCCGCCTGAGTATGGCCTCAGCCTACCGCCATTGAATGACGGCGGCTGGTGGCTGATCGCCGGCTTCAACCTGACGCTCGCGATCCTGCTGTGGTGGGTGCGGACCTACAACCGGGCGCGTGCGCTCGGCCTGGGTACGCATGTGGCTTGGGCCTTTGCCGCAGCCATCTTCCTGTACCTGTCGATCGGCTACATCTGGCCGTTGCTGATGGGGAGCTGGGCCAAGAGCGTGCCGTTCGGGATCTTCCCGCACCTGGATTGGACTACGGCCTTCTCGCTGCGGTACGGGAACCTCTACTACAACCCGTTCCATATGCTGTCGATCGTGTTCCTGTTCGGCTCGGCTTTGCTGTTTGCGATGCACGGCGCCACCATCCTGGCCGCTGGTCGCTATAACGCCGAGCGTGAGATCGAGCAGATCACCGACCGCGGTACCGCTGCGGAGCGTTCGGCGCTGTTCTGGCGCTGGACTATGGGGTTCAACGCCACGATGGAGTCTATCCACCGGTGGGCTTACTGGTTCGCCATCCTGTGCGTGATCACCGGCGGTATCGGTATCCTGCTGACCGGCACCGTGGTTGAGAACTGGTACCTGTGGGGTGTCCATCACGGCATTGCCCCTGAATATCCGGAGTTCTTCGAACCGGCCGTGGATCCGGCAGCAGGGGAGACGGAGTGATGAGCAGTAAAATGTATCTGAACCGATCCTTGGTAGTTGGCGCCCTGTCGGCCGGCCTAGCAGTTATGGCTGGATGCGAGCGTCCGCCCACGGATGCGGAGCAGCAAGGCCACCGCGGAACCGGCATGGAGGATGTCGACAATCCGCGGATTGCGGAGGAGAACGCAGATCTCCATGTGGCTCCAGAGCCGGCGGACTCGGTCTCCAGCGATGGCCCTAAGGCTGGTGAGGTCTACCAGAACGTGGAGGTCCTTGAGGATCTGAGCGTCGCCGAGTTCACCCGCCTCATGCAGAGCATGACCGACTGGGTGGCGCCGGAGGAGGGCTGCACCTACTGCCACGACGGCAATGACTTTGCTAGCGAGGAGCTCTACACGTATCAGGTCTCCCGGCAGATGCTGGAGATGAACCGGTACGTGAACGCGAACTGGGATACGCACATGGATGACAACGGTGTGACCTGCTACACCTGTCACCGTGGCGAAAACATCCCGGAAGAGAGCTGGTTTGAGGAGCCGGAGTCTGACAAGACGATGGTGGCAGCCGGCCTCGGCAACACCATGATGCAAAACCTCGCCAGCGATAAGCCGGCCTATGCTTCACTGCCGCGTAATGCCTTCGAGAGCTATCTCCTCGGGCACGAGGACCTCTCGGTCGAAGGGCAGACCATCCTGCCGAACCTTGACGAGTGGGATGTCTCGCTGCAGGACACCGAGAAGTCCTACAGCCTGATGATGCATATGTCCGATAGCATCGGCGGCAACTGCACCACCTGCCACAATACGGGCCGTTTGGGGCAGTGGGATGAAAGCCCGGTTGAGCGGGAGATCTCCTGGCACGGCATTCGGATGACACGTGACATGAACGTGAACTTCATCCAGCCGCTGGAGGATGGTCAGCCCGACGCCCGGCTCGGTCCGACCGGTGATATCGCTAAGGTCAACTGCTCTACCTGTCACTATGGCGAGGAGCTGCCGCTGAACGGGACCAAGATGGTTGAAGACTATCCTGGCCTCGTCGGCGAGGAGGACGAGGACTTCGACTTCCTGCAGTTCGGCGACCTTGGCACTGAGGGCCTGGAGCAGCAGTAGCAGGCCCATAGTGTTCGGATCACCCCCCGGAGGAGATCAGCCATTCCTTCCCGGGGGGGTTCCCTCACCATACAACGGCGCCTTCGGGCGCCTTTTTTTTGGTGGTGCGCCGGTGGTCCGGCGCGCAGCGTCGTGACCGGCGCTGTTAACCGGTAAGCGAAGGCTAGCCGGGGAATGGCTTGAGGGTTCTAGGCCTCACCGCGTGCTTTCGATGCGCTTCGGCGGACGGTGAGCGTCTCAGGAATCCCACCTACACCCGTGCGCTGTTGACCTGGATCGTAGGGCCTCCATAGATCGAGATGGAGGGCCCAGTGATGAACGATACCGCAACCTTCTGGCGCAA